>JAIPBW010000001.1 GCA_021738505.1 Bacteroidales bacterium
CCTAAATAACGTAAACAGGCTTTATCGTCTGGAAAGGCCTCATTAAACTTAATAATACTTTCTCCTTTAAATTCCATGTGATTATATTTTAATCAATTTCTTGGTCACAATATAAGTATTTATTTTTACACCTCAATAATGAAATTACAAAATAGCCGATAAAATACAATTGGACAATGCGAATATTTTTGAAAATAGGGATTGCGTTAATGATTTTCTTGCCGTTACTAATGAACAGCGGCTGTAAGTCGATGAAGAACCGGCCCAGCAAAGCGGTTCAGAAAACCGAAGAGCGCCAGAAAGAACAGGCAGAGCAGAAACGGGAAGAATATATTGAAGCTAAAGAACGTCATTTATCCATACAAACCAAAGACACAAAGGAGCGTATGGAGAAAATGCAGAAAAAGTCAAAAAGATACAATCAAAACAAAAAGAAATTTTTCCTGGTACGTTGGTGGGAGAAGATCTTCCATAATAATAAGAGACGGAGAACGCGACCAGGGGGACATTAGAACATTATGAAGCGGTTGGTTTGTATAGTTATAGTATTTGTTTGCCATTATCAGGTTTTTTCTCAGAAATCTGATGTGTATTTTCGTAACTATACTTCAGAGATTGTAAGAACAGAACAAGGGCTTTCTCAAAATTCCATACGTAGTATAATGCAGGATTCCCACGGACTGATGTGGTTTGGTACCTGGGACGGGCTGAATCGGTTTAATGGCTTGCAATTTGAAATCTTTCGATCCGATTATTCTGGCAAAACAGGACAACTCCCCAATCATACCATAAATGCTATTTATGAAGCACCTAATGGCATCTTTTGGATCGGAACCGACAACGGATTGACACGCTTTAATCCGACTACCGAAAAATATCGCAATTATTTTCATGCCCCCGATAATAAAGAAAGTATCTCTAATGATACGATAAAAACAATTGAAGCGGATGCCAACGGCGCTATATGGATTGGCACGCAAAATGGCTTGAATAAGCTGGCCGATACAAGTGGACGTTTTGTTCGTTATTTTCATGATCCTGATGATCCGCATAGCCTTTCAAACAATACGATCAATGATATCTTCAGGGATTCAAAAGGAGACTTATGGATTTCAACTGTACATGGGTTGAATAAAAGAATTACAGGCTATGATAGTTTTTTTAGGATTATGGCCGGTTCAGATAAAAATACACGTATTGTTCAGAATAATGTTCGTTGCGTTGAAGAATTACCTGAAAAGAAAATAATGGTAGGGACTCAGGAAGGGTTGAGCATTTTGAAATTGTCGGGTGAAACGATAATGGATATACAACCTTCCGGTACAAATAATCAGTTAAAAAGCGGAAAGATCACGGATATTTGCTTTGATAGTAAAGGGAAAGTATGGATTGCTACTGATGGAGGAGGAATTTATTTCTATTATCCTGATAAAAACAAAATCAGATCTTTGGATAATGTGAAAAATTATCGGGAATTAAATGAAGACTATGTCAATGTTATTTATGAAGACCAACAAGGGATCATCTGGATTGGATATGCCTGGAAAGGAATCAATAAGGTTGTACCTTCCAAGTTTTTCTTCTCTCATCTTAATCAGAACAAGGGTTTATTAAGCAATTCAGTTTGGTCTGTTGCACAACTTGATAAAAACCGTTTTTTTATTGGAACGGATAATGGGATTAGCTTATACAACATAAAAGATCAAACTTTCAAAGCAATAAAAAAAGAAGATGGGTTAAGCTCGGAAAAAATACGAGCCATGAAGAACGATAACAACGGGAGCATCTGGATTGGAACCATGGATAAGGGTCTGATGCGGTACGATATAGAAGAACAATCGTTTGACTATTTTGGCAACAAGAAAGAAGGTCCTTTTTCGATGTTTCATGCTAATCCTATTTGGGCTTTTCAAAAGGATTTCCGGGGAAATTTATGGGTAGGTACTTTCAATGGATTATTTGTTTTTGATCCTGATTCATTAAGCAAAGGTGTACAATCATATTATCATAAGCCCGGGTCTGAAGGTTCTCTTAGTAGCAACATTATTTATGGATTATATGAGGATGATCATCAGAATATGTGGGTTAGTACTTACAATGGAGGGTTGAATAAATATGATCGCCCCAATGACCGGTTTGTAAATTATCAGTATGAAGAAGATAATCCGAATTCTATTGCTACCAACAAAGTATTTACGATAAATCAGGGGCAAAATGGTTTCTTATGGATAGGTACAATGGGAGGAGGATTAAATAAAATGAATCCTTATACGGGCAAATTCACTCATTATAAGGAAAAAGATGGATTACCAAATAATGTAGTATATGACGTAATCCCAGACCAATCCGGCTATTTATGGCTAAGTACAAATAAGGGCCTTTCCCGTTTTGACCCGGAAACAGAAGCTTTTGTGAACTATGATGTTAAAGACGGAGTGCAGAGTTATGAATTTAATATGGGGGCTGCTTTAAAAAGCAAACAAGGGAATATCTTTTTTGGAGGGATGAATGGATTTAATGCTTTTCATCCCTCCGAAATTCAACAAAGTGAAGTTGATCCGGATATGGTGATCTCCCAGGTGAATGTATACAATGAATCTTTGCCCGGGATGTATTTTCACGGAGATACACTTAATTTAAATCATAATGATAATTTTTTCTCACTACAATTTGCTGCTCTTGATTATTCAAACTCAGTTAAATTGCAATACAAATATAAATTAGAGAAAGTTTCTAATGAATGGATCAATACTACTGCAGACAAAAATATAGCGGAATTTACAAACTTATCACCCGGAACCTATTCCTTTTATTTAATGGGGACAAATAGCGACGGAGTCTGGAGTAAGTCTCCGCTAAAGCTTACTATTGTTATCGAGCCTGCCTGGCATCAAACAAAGCTGTTTCGTGTGGGTTCTGTTTTGTTTTTACTTGCACTGATTTCTTTCGTTATTAACAACCGGATTCGAAGGATAAAAAGGAATCATAATATAGAAAAACAAATGTTTGATCTTGAGCGAAAGGCACTTCGCTTGCAGATGAACCCCCACTTTATTTTCAATACACTTAACTCGATTCAAAATTTCATACTTACACATAATAAAACTTCGGCCATATCTTATTTGAGTAAATTTTCAAAGGTAATGCGGCAAGTACTTTATAATTCCGATAAAACTTTTGTCCCGCTTTCTGATGAGATTACTATGATTAAAAATTATATTGAGTTGGAGCAACTGCGGTTTAACTCAACATTTGACTATTCTTTTTCTATTGATGAGGACGTTGAAGAAGAGCTTATTGCTGTACCGACTATGTTAATACAACCTCACGTGGAAAATGCGATTTTGCATGGCATTATTAATCTGAAAAACAGAAAAGGAAAGCTAGAAATTCGGTTTTATTTTAATACCATGAATTCCATTAAATGTATTGTCGATGATAACGGAATTGGGCGAAGAGCTTCAGGGGAACTCAGGAAAACATCAGGAAATACCCACAATTCCAAAGGGTTTAGTATCACTAAACAACGCCTTGAGCAGATTAATCATTCCTATTCCGAATCGCTTTCTGTTCATTATGAAGACAAACACGATCATGAAGGTAATACAAAAGGCACAAGAGTCGTCATTATATTGCCAATAAAAAATATAGATGAATAAAAAACGATACCTTATATAATGATACAAGCGATAATTATTGATGATGAAAAAAATTCCAGAGAAGCATTACATATTTTACTGGAAGAAAACTGTCCGGATGTGGAAGTTATTGCAGAAGCTGATGGTTATCATTCTGCCGTTAAGTTGATTAATGAAATGCAACCTGATCTTATATTTCTCGATATACAGATGCCGGATGGAAATGGATTTCGCGTGTTAGAAGACACACAGCACATTAATAAAGAAGTGATCTTTACAACGGCCTATGATAATTATGCGATTAAGGCATTTAAATACAGTGCTCTGGATTATTTGCTAAAACCTATTGACACCATTGAATTGCAAAATGCAGTGGAAAAAGTAAAAAACGCGCAATCTTCGGATGTTAACTCCAGTATAGAATTTTTATTGGAAAATCTCAAGAAAAAGGAAAAACCTGACAAGCTTGTGCTCTCAACCGCTGAAGGGATTAACGTGGTCAGCATTCAAAATATCATCCATTGCCAAAGCGATGACTATTATACACGATTTTTCTTTGAAGACAGGAAAAACCTTTTGGTTTCTAAAACACTTAAAGAATATGAGCAAATTTTAAAGGAGCATAATTTTATCCGCCCGCATAAGTCACACCTTATTAATATACGACATATTAAAAGGTATATTAAATCCGAAAGTTATATTGTTCTGACTGATGGTTCCCAGATACCTGTTTCAAGAAGAAAAAGAGATATGGTACTACAGGTAATTAATGATCTTCAAAACAAAAGTCTTACATAAAAATTGCGATGTAAATAGCAGGGGTAGAGAATAATGGAGCATGCGTTCATTTTTAATTTTTTTAAATTGGTATGATTTTTCAAAAATAACACGTTCATTACCGACAGATTTTTATCTTTGCCAACTCAAACTTTGCAATATTCCGTTAACTGATTAATAAATCCCGTTAACTGAATATCACTTTTAAAACTGTATGGAAAAGATGTATTTTTACACCAAAGTTTTCAATTATGGATGATATTTTAATTTTACTCTTGGGAATACTATGGGCCGCATTCAGTTTTTACCAATCAAAAGAGAAGAAAAAGAAAAAAGCCGAAGAAGCTAAAAGGGTTTCTCAGGTAAGTCAATCGGAAGAAGGTCAATCTTATGAGGATGAAGGTGATATTCAGGAGCAAGCAAAAAGCAAGGGGTTATTCGATACAATCTTTGAATCCCTTGAAGAACGTGACCAGGAAGCCAATCATCCATACAATTCCCGGGAGGATTCTTTGAGCGATGAAGATATCAGTCAGCAGAAAGAAGATGTTGAGGCAGAAAAAGTTAGAAAAGCAGAAGATAAATTAGCAGAAGACAAAAAGCAGAATCAAATTAATAACAATCGCTATTATTATAGAACACGAAAGAATAAAAAACAAAAAATGGTTCGTAATATTGTGCGGAATTTTGATGGAAAGAAAGCGGTTATATATACAGAGATACTGAAACGACCGCAGTATTAATTAATATAAAATGAATAACCTAAAGATAAATTTGAAATCTTTTTATCTTTGTACCTTTTTAAAAATACACATGAAAAAACAACATAAAAATACAGGTATGTTTCGAAAGTTTTTGACAGCTTTTGCCTTTGTATTGGCCACGGGGACGTTGGCATACGGGCAATCAGGAGCAATAAAAGGAAAAGTTACTGATAAAGAATCAGGGGAACCCGTGCCTTTTGCGAATATTATCGTTGAAGCGGGAGGCTCCCAAAAAGGAGGAGCAACAACAAATTATGATGGTGAATATACCATTAAACCACTGACCCCGGGAAAGTATAATGTGAAAGCCACTTATGTAGGCTACAAACCTATAATGATACAAGGGGTAGAAGTAAACTCAGATGCAGTGCGTTTTTTGGATATTGAGATGCAACCGACAGCACAACAGCTGGAAGAGTTTACAGTTGTTGATTATAAGGTGCCATTGATTGATAAAGACCAAACATCCAGTGGAGAAACTGTTACCTCTGAAGAAATTTCCAAACTTCCCGGTCGTTCAGCAACTTCTGTTGTGGCTACTGTAGGAGGTGTGTATTCTGAAGATGGTGAAATGGGTAGTATCCGTGGTGCTCGTGAAGAGGGAACCGTTACCTATATTGATGGTGTTAAGGTACGCGGTACTTCTGCAGTACCTAAGTCTGCCCTGGAGCAGGTTTCTGTTATTACCGGTGGTACTCCTGCAAAATATGGGGATGCTACAGGTGGGATCGTTAATATTACAACTAAAGGCCCATCACGTAATTTTGGTGGTGGTGGAGAAGTTGTTACTTCACAATTTTTAGACAATTTCGGGTATAACCTTGTTGGATTTAATATTCAGGGTCCCATACTCAAAACCAAAGATACAACGCGCTCTACGTCGCTGCTTGGATTTATGCTTACCGGCGAAGTTTCCTATCAGGAAGATCCACGCCCTTTCTCTGTAGATATTTATAAAGCAAAAGATGAAACGCTAAATTATCTTGAGGAGAACCCGTTTCGTCCTACAGGAACAGGATTTGGCGCTTTCTATAATGCTCAGTACCTGAGAAAAGGTGATTTGTATAAAACAAATGATAAAGAGAATTCTGATAGACTTTCTGTAAACCTAAATACCAAAATTGATGTACGCACATCAGAAACTACCAACTTAACATTTGGAGGTTCTGTGCATTATCGTACAGGATATAGATGGAGTTTAGCCAATTCACTATTGAATGCAGACAACAACGGAACATTTGAGGATAATACCATGCGCTTTTATGGCCGGTTTTCTCAGAGATTCCCTACAGGAAAAGATAGTCGTTCTTTAGTGAAAAATGTAAATTATACCATTCAGGCTGACTATTCCGTCTATACACAAACGGTGCAGGATGGTGATCACCAGGAGAATTTGTTTGATTATGGACATGTTGGTAAATTTAAAACCTATAAAACTAAATCTTATGAATTAGGCCAGGATACAGCCCTGGGGTACGAAGATGTATGGATCCATAATGGATTCCGTGATACTCTTGTTACTTTCCAACCCGGACAGGCCAATGAAAAAGTAGCAGCTTATACTTCTTCATATTATGACCTGTATGATTTAAACTCAGGATTTTATGATAATAAAGCTACAATCCAGCAAGGACAAGGCTTATTAAATGGCGAGACACCTAATTCTGTTTATGGCCTGTATACAAATCTGGGAACACCTTTTAACCAATACTATAAAATTAATAACCAGCAATTCTCCATCAATGCAAACGGTTCGGCTGATATTGGAGACCATGAAATTAAATTCGGATTGCAATATGAGCAGCGTAGCGATCGCTATATTGCCTATAACCCCTCAGGATTGTGGACTTTAATGAGACAAATGGCGAATAAGCATATCCAGCAATTGGATCTTGCTAACCCCAAACCTGTTTATGATGCAAACGGTGTCTTCCAGGATACAGTGAATTATAACCGCCTGTATGACGGAGCAAACCAATCGGCATTTGATGCGGCAGTTAGAGAAAAGATGGGTAAGCCCGTAGATGGATTGGATTGGATTGATGTGGATAACCTGGATCCGGATTTCTACTCCATCGATATGTTTAGTGCGGATGAATTGCTTAACGGTGGAAACCAATATGTAAATTATTACGGTTACGACTATAAAGGCGACATATATGATACGAAACCGAGTTTCGAAGACTTTTTTACATCAGTAGATGAAGATGGAAATCCAAACCGTCCTATTCCTGCATTTGAACCAATTTATATGGCAGGATATGTACAGGACAAATTTGCTTTTGATGATCTGATCTTTAATATCGGAGTTCGTGTAGACCGATTTGATGCCAATCAAAAAGTATTAAAAGACCCCTATTTATTGCAGGAAGCTAAAACAGTTAGTGAAGTTGATAATTTAGGAGACCATCCTGGTAATATTGGTGGTGACTATGTGGTTTATGTTGATGATTACACAAACCCGAATGCAATCCAGGGCTATCGTGACGGATCAACATGGTACAATTCACAGGGTGTAGAGATTCAGGACCCTACTGCAATCGAGTCATCTACAGGAATTAATCCTTATCTTGTTAATCCAGACCAGGACCGCCTAAGTGCTAATGCATTTGAGGATTATGAACCACAAATCAATGTGATGCCGCGAATCTCCTTCTCTTTCCCAATTTCAGATGAAGCGTTGTTTTTTGCTCACTATGATGTGTTGACAAAAAGACCGACAACAGGAAACAGAATGAATATTTTGGATTATTACTTTATCGAGTCCAGAGGACAAAGTCGTCTCAATAACCCGAACCTGAAACCAGAGAGAACAACAGATTACGAAGTGGGATTCCAGCAGAAATTAAATAGTTCTTCTTCTCTCAAATTTGCCTCCTATTATCGTGAGATGAGAAATATGGTTCAGACTACTGCCTTTACAGGTGCTTATCCGAATAATTATATTTCTTATAGTAACATTGACTTTGGAACTGTCAAAGGGATTACCATTTCTTATGACCTGAGGCGTACCGAAAACTTGCGTTTCCGCGCAAACTATACATTGCAATTTGCTAATGGAACAGGATCGGCTGCAACCACATCCTATTCCCTTATTGCCTCCGGCCAGCCTAACCTGAGAACGACAAATCCTTTGGAGTTTGACCGTAGACACCAGGTTAAGTTTGTAACGGATTACCGTTTCAAAGGAGGTACAGATTATAGTGGTCCCACAATTTCTCGTACTGTAACAGGCGAAGATGGAGAGAAACGAGTTAAGACTACCCGTATATTAGAAAACACCGGAATTAACCTCACATTTAACGGTGGATCAGGTAAGCCTTATACAAAACATTCGAATGTCTATTCTGCCATTTTAGGTGGAGGCGAAAATGAAGTTATCGAAGGTTCTATTAATGGATCGCGCCTTCCATGGTCATTCACAGTTGATGCTCGCATCGACAGAGATATCGTATTGAACAGAGAAAAGAAACGGTTTTTGAATGTATACTTACAGGTCCTGAATGTGCTGAACAGTCAAAATGTACTTAACGTATATAATGCTACCGGAAATCCGGATGATGATGGCTTCCTTAGTGCTGCGGAATTTCAACAACAAATTCAATCACAGAATGACCCGCAATCGTTCAGACAGCTCTATAGCATTCGTATGAATAGTCCTTATAATTATAGTCTGCCAAGACGTATTCGTTTGGGCGTTTCATTTAATTTTTAAACAATTTCGAGTATAATAAATAAACACTAAAAGATATGAAGTATTTATTTCGGTTTATCGTTATAGCATTGATGGGGATTATGATCCTTCCCGACAATGTTATGGCTGAAAAAGTTCCGGACAACGGAAAAGACAACAACACTCAGAAAAACACGAATGTGTCTGCAGCAGGTTGTTTGCCTGCTACAGCCGCTACTGACCTCGACTTAAACAACGTACGAGCTCGTATTAATACCGGTGGTGATATGTGGTGGGACTTGCAGGGTACTGCCCAATATGAGGTGCCTAAAGGCTCTAGAAAGACCGCTATGTTCTCCGCCTCTCTATGGATGGCCGGCGTTGACGTAAACGGGCAGCTTAAAGCCGCAGCTCAGAGATATCGTAGTAATGGAAATGATTTTTGGCCCGGCCCCTTATCTACAGACGGAAAAGCTGCTGTGGATGCGGCTACTTGTAAAGAGTATGACCAACATTTTCGAGTTACGAGAGCTGAGGTTGAAAAGTTTATTGCATGGAGAGATAATCCGCAAGATTACCCCAATTATACAATTCCAAAATCGATAATGGATTACCCGGCTCATGGGGATGTATCGAAAAATCAATCCTATTACCTTGCCCCATTTTACGATTATGATGGTGATGGTACTTATGATCCGAATTCCGGAGACTATCCCTATTATGACTTTGATAACAGCCTTTGTAAAGAACCAGATCCTACAATGGAAGGGAATGGTATTCTAGCTGACCAGGTATTGAAAGGAGATGAAACATTATGGTGGGTATTTAATGATAAAGGTAATGTGCACTCCGAAACAGAAGGCTCTCCAATTGGTGTTGAAATTAGAGCTCAAGCGTTTGCCTTTTCTACAAATGATGAGATTAACAATGCTACATTTTATTCTTATGAGATCATTAACCGTTCGACCTTCCGTTTAACAAATACTTATTTTAGTCAGTGGGTTGATACAGACTTAGGTTATGCTCAGGATGACTATGTTGGTTGTGATGTGGAGCGTGGATTAGGCTATTGTTATAATGGTAAAGCTGTAGATGGTCTGGGTAACGTCCAACATTATGGGGAACAACCACCTGCCGTTGGGGTTGACTTTTTCCAGGGCCCCTACATGGATAATGATGGTCTGGATAACCCGAAATTTACAGAAGAGATTACTTATGTTATTGATAGTACATTTACAGCAAATGATACCATTATTGATACGCTGAGTACGGACACAGTCAGAAGACAGGTTGTTGATGAAAGCATTAACGGAGTTAACTTCGGTGATGATATCGTGGATAATGAGCGTTATGGAATGCGCCGTTTTGTTTATCACAATAATATTGGAACAGGACAACTAGATGCGATGACCGACCCGGAAAAAGCAGCAGAATATTACCAATTATTAAGAGGTATCTGGAAAGACGGAACACGCATGCTTTATGGAGGAAATGCCCACCCGAACTCAGGTGCGTATGGCCCGGAATGTGATTTTATGTTTCCGGGAGCAACAGACCCCTGGAACTGGGGAACAGATGAGAAAACACCCAATGGACCAGAATTCTGGACGGAAGAAACAGCAGGTAATCAGCCTTATGACAGACGTTTTATGCAGTCAGCAGGTCCGTTTACTTTGGAAGCCGGTGCAGTGAACTATATTACTGTGGGTATTCCATGGGCTCGTGCTTCAACAGGTGGACCGTTTGCTTCTGTTAGATTATTGCAGGAAGTAGATGATAAAATCCAACGTTTATTCGATAACTGCTTTAAAGTATTGGACGGACCCGATGCACCTGATATGACAGTACAGGAAATGGACCAAAAATTGGTACTGTATCTGCAGAACAGACCGATTAGCAATAACTATAAAGAACAATATGAAGAATATGATCCTTCTATTGTTACACCAGATAGCATCGAGAAACCCTCTAACAGATATGATTCGACCTATAATTTTGAGGGATATCAAATCTATCAATTGCGCGATAAGGATGTGTCTATTTCTGATATCACAGATCCCGACAAAGCAAGACTTGTAGCACAATGTGATATTGAAAATAATGTAGATCAATTGGTAAACTATACAAGAAACTCAAAATTAGATGCCAACGTTCCGGAAGAAATGGTTGATGGTAATAATGAAGGCATAAAACATTCTTTTGTAATCGAAGAGGATGCTTTTGCTTCCGGTGATCGTACGCTGGTAAATCATAAAAAGTATTATTTTATTGCTATTGCTTATGCCTACAATGAATTTATGCCTTATTCACAAGATCCCGGTAATATTACAGGTTTATATGGACAGAAGCAACCTTACCTTGCAGGAAGAAAAGCTGCTGCTGGTCCTATAACCCCGATAACTGTTATACCTCACGATCCTGAATCAGAAAAAGGCGGAACCAAGCAAAAAGCGAAATATGGAGATGGTCCGAAAATTACCAGAATCGAAGGCCAGGGTAATGGCGGTATGGAACTTGAAATGACGCAGGAATCGATTGATGCAATTTTTGAAAATCCTGATTTTAGAATAAAGCATCCACAATACGAAAACGGAATGGGTCCGGTTAATATTAAAGTAGTTGATCCATTGCAGGTGGAATCGGCTGATTATACAATCATGTTTGATGTACCTAATCAGAGTGTGGACTCTGCCGACTGGGTGCTATTAAGAAGTGATGATTTATCGGATACAATTGCGACTAGTGATCGCACTATATCAATTGAAAATGAGCAATTATTGTTAGATATTGGATTATCGATAAATATACGCCAGGTTATTCAACCGGGAAATCCGAGAGAAACTGAAAATAATGGTGTACTGAATTCACATCTGGTATATGCGGACAGTTCAAAACGTTGGTTAGGCGGGCTGCCGGATAATGATGCATCTATAAGTATGAACTGGATACGTTCCGGAACATTAGATGATGAAGCTAATCCTTCAAACAATGACTATTCTATTGGGTCGGATACTTCCAAAAAATGGTTAGACCCTAATGAAAACTTTGAAAAAATTATAAATGGTACCTGGACAGCATACAGAATGGCTGCACGTACCAATCAGAATCCATATGGTCCAGCCCATTTCCAGGGATTCCATAGCAATACGGAATTTAGTGATCTGGCAAGTGTTGATATTGTATTTACCGACGATAAGAGCAAATGGACGCGTTGCCCTGTAATTGAAATGGGCACTGATCCTGCTTTAACTGAAGGTGGAAAAGATAAATGGGAGCTCCGTGGTGGACAGTCTATTGACAAAGATGGCAATCCGGATGGAACAGGCAAAGGTATGGGATGGTTCCCGGGATACGCAATCAATGTTGAAACCGGAGAACGTCTGAATATGATGTATGGTGAAGACTCATGGCTGATTGATCAGAATGGCCGGGATATGATGTGGAATCCGACCAATGAATTCTTTACGGATTTGGGACAGGTTCTGTTCGGAGGAAAACATTATGTTTATGTCTTTGCTCATAATGAAGACATGCCAGCTTATGACGAAGGGCAATATGCTTATAATGAACTTAAGAAAGGTAGTAATACATTTAGCGGATTGTTATCCTCTAACATCATGTGGACCGGTATTCCAATGATGAACCCCGATGAAGAGTTCTTAAGTACGAAAGCAACAGTTAAGATTAGAGTACAGAAGCCCTATAAACGATACTATTCCACAAGTGATTTTGCGGAAAGTAATCCGGTTAATGATAATTATCCTACGTATGAATTTACAACTAAGGATATAGCAACAGAAACGTATAACAATGAAGTTGCAGAGAATGCACTTGATGAAATTCGCGCTGTTCCTAATCCTTATTATGGTTATTCTACTTATGAAACGGATCAGTTAGATAATCGAGTTAGAATCATTAATCTACCGGATAAGTGTACAATTAAAATTTATTCCCTTGATGGTACACTTGTAAGGAAGTATTCCAAGGATTCCCAAAACATTACAAGTATAGACTGGGATCTGGATAACCATGCAGGGATTCCAATTTCAAGCGGAATATATTTAATTCATGTAGATGCACCGGGTATTGGAGAAACTGTTGTAAAATGGTTTGGTTCTATGCGTCCGGTAGACTTACAGTCATTCTAAGTAGAAAAAGAATAAGAAAAACATAAGAATAATGAAACATACAGTAAAATATTTAATCGTAATGGTTTTGGCGGCAGTATTAGTACTGCCGTCGCAAACCAGTAAAGCTGGTAATGAGGACCGTTCTGGCCAGGCTGGTGCTGATGAACTGTTGATTAATCCATGGGCAAGATCTACCGGATGGGCAAGTGCAAATACCGGTGGAGTTAATGGCCTGGAGGCTCAATACTTAAATGTGGCCGGCATGGCATTTACAGAAAAAACAGAAATAGGTTTTTCACATTCCAATTATTTAGTGGGGACAGGAATTAATATCAATTCAGTTGGATTATCGCAAAGGTTATCAGAAACCGGTGGTGTTTTCGGTATTGGTATTATGTCAATGTCATTTGGTGATATTGAAAGAACCACTGTCAATCTGCCAGAAGGAGGTTCCGGAGAGTTTACACCAACATATTTGAATGTAAATATTTCCTATGCCAAAGCTTTCTCAAATAGTATTTATGGCGGGATTAATTTTAAAATTATTTCTGAGCAAATCTCCAATATTGGTGCTCAGGGTATTGCCATTGACGCAGGTGTACAATATGTTACCGGCCGCGATGATCAAATCCAGTTTGGTGTAGCATTGAAAAATGTAGGTCCGGAGATGAAGTTCACCGGTGATGGAATGTCACTGAGAACGCTTATCACCGATGCCGATCATACGATGACGGTAGAGCAAAGATCTGATGCTTTTGAATTACCTGCACTGATCCGTATTGGTGCTACTTATGATTTTGATCTTGGCGAGCAGCATGAACTATCCGTTGCCGGAAATTTCCAATCCAATTCATTTAGAAAAGACGTGATCTCACTCGGAATGGAATATTCTTTCAGTGAATATCTTGATGTTCGTGGTGGTTATAATTATGAACCGGGAATTATCGAAGGCGGTTCAGAAAGAACAACGATCTATACGGGACCCACAGGAGGTGCATCTGTTAAAGTCCCAATGGATAAAGAAAAAGGAAGTTATTTCTCCATCGATTATTCCTACAGAGCTACAGATCCTTTTGATGGTGTACACTCCGTCGGAGCATCACTGGTACTGTAAAAAAAGTACTTGACATACCGAACAATTTTATTATCTTTATAGTTGAATAAAAGAGGGCCCTTGCAAAAGGGTCTTCTTGTATTTTATAACTTGAATTTTAAAACGAAATCAAATGGCTGATGTAAAGTATTACAGTGAAGAAGGATTGGAGAAACTGAAAAATGAGTTACACCAATTGGAAACTGTGGAGAGACCAAAAATATCACAGCAAATTGCAGAAGCACGTGATAAAGGAGACTTATCCGAGAATGCGGAATATGATGCTGCTAAAGAAGCACAAGGATTATTAGAGGCCAAAATTGCTCAACTGAAAGAGCTAATTGGAAAGGCCCGGGTTATTGATGAATCGCAAATTGATGATTCTAAAGTTTTGTTGTTTTCAAACGTCAAGATTAAGAATCTGAAAAATAAAGCGAAAATGACCTACACTATTGTTCCTGAAAAAGAATCCAATTTGAAAGAAGGGAAAATCTCAGTGGATTCTCCTATTGCAAAAGGATTATTAGGAAAAGAAATTGGGGATAAAGTGGATATAGAAGTTCCGGCAGGAACTGTTACGTTTGAAATTATTGATATTTCCAGGGAATAAATATAGTTACTTATGAGTTCACTATTTACAAAAATTGTCAAAGGAGAAATTCCGAGCTATAAAATAGCTGAGGACGATAATTATTTAGCCTTTTTGGATATCAATCCCTTAGCTGAGGGGCATACATTGGTTATCCCAAAAAAAGAAGTCGATTATATCTTTGATTTAGATCAGGAGACCTATAAAGGATTGTTTGCTTTTGCCCAAAAAGTGGCTAAGGCCATGGATAAAGCTATTGATTGTAAACGAATTGGTATAACCGTTATTGGGCTTGAAGTAGCTCATGCCCACGTGCATCTTATTCCCATTAACACATTATATGACATGGATTTCAAGCAGCCTAAGCTGAAATTTACGGATGAAGAGTTTCAGGCTATTGCTGAAAGAATAGGAAAGTATGTGGAATAATAGTACTGCAACAAGATAAGAAAACGTCAATGTATTTATTCTGATATACGATCAGGATTATTGTTTAAAAAAGATTTCCAACTACCATATTTATTACCGGAACTTGCTGTGGAACCCTGAAAGGAGTGACAAACAGCCACTGCTAACCCATCTGTGGCATCTAAATATTCAGGCACTTCCTGAAACCTGACTAAGTTTTCCAACATAGCGGCTACCTGTTCCTTTGATGCAGCGCCTCGTCCTGTGATTGATTGTTTTATCCGGCGTGGTGAATATTCCGTAATTGGGATGTCGCGGTATAAAGCACTTGCCATTGCTACTCCCTGGGCTCGCCCTAACTTCAACATCGACTGGACATTTTTTCCATAAAACGGTGCTTCAATAGCAAGTTCATCCGGATGATACTCATCTATGATGGATAATACTTTGTCAAAAATCTTTTTTAACTTTAACGCATGATTGGATAGACCTGACAATTTCAGAACTCCCATCGTTATTAAAGAAATATTTTTTCCATGGCAGGATATCAAACCATATCCCATTATATTTGTACCTGGGTCGATACCTAAAATTATTTTTTCATTATCCAAAGTCAAAAAGATTATTTTGTTGAGCACAAAGTTACATAAAACCTATAATCTATTAATTAAAGCGGTGATTGTTATTGTTGCTTATTATGTGATTTATAAACAGGTGTTTGTCCAGCATACCTGGGATGAAATTGCTCAGTACTTTGCACAGAATTATTCATTTTATCGTTTACTTTTCCCGTTCTTTATAATCATTATTCTGATGATTGTAAACTGGGGAATAGAAAGTATCAAATGGCAATATCTGATCAGCAAAAATGAAAATATAAATTTGAAAACCAGCCTGCAGGGGGTGTTTAGTGGCATAACGGTTAGTTCTTTGACACCCAACAGAATCGGTGAATATTTTGGGCGTGTTTTTATTCTGAAAAAAACGCATCCCGTTCGGGGTATCCTGATGACAATTGTTGGTAGTTTAAGTCAACTCCTTGTAACCATTCTTATGGGTGGCTTTGCCATATTGTATGTGACGTTTCGTTATACGGAGCTTGTATATCCGAAAAATCCTTTTCTTAGTGCCGTGGCTATAGGGCTTCTTATCCTGCTCATGATCATGGTTTCAGGAATTTATTTTAATCTTAAAGGAGTTTCAAACATACTTCATCGACTAACGATCAAATGGCCGAAAATTAACCGGTTTATTCATGTGTTTGCGTATTATGACCGTAAAGAACTGGTTAATGTATTTCTGTTGAGCCTAAGCCGGTATGTTGTATTCAGTTTGCAACTTTATTTACTGATGCGCATTTTTCATATTCCGCTGACCATTTTCGAAGGTTTGATTGTTGTTTCCTTGATATTTCTGACCATAACAATTATCCCATCTGTTGCTCTTGCTGAGATAGGTATTCGTGGTTCTGTCGCCATATATGTTATTCAACAATATTACTACCTGAATAATCTTAATCCTTCTTTAGGATATGAGCTTGATGTGATGGCTTCTACCTCCGTATTGTGGTTGATCAATATTATTTTACCTGCGATAATTGGCTCATTATTTATTTTTAAATTGTCGTTCTTTAATTCCCGGAACAATGGAAATTAGCGTTATCATAATGTATATTGTACTTTTTGCCTACTGCCTGCTGATGTTTTTTTTTCTGTATGGCTGGAACAGGATTGACCGTGTTAATGTGCAGAAACATACATTACCCGTTGCTATTAGTATTGTGGTGCCCGTAAGAAATGAGCAAAATAATATTATAAATCTGCTGTATTCCTTAAAAATGCAGGACTATGATACAGATTATTATGAAATCATTATCGTGGATGATCATTCCTCAGATTCAACAGAACAGGTTGTGCGAAAATTTAAACACCAAAATCTTTCACTGAATATTGAGTTAATCACGTTAAAAAAGCATGAGTCTTCCAAAAAGACTGCTTTAATGCAAGGAATAAAACATTCCGGTGGAGATATTATTGTTATGACCGATGCAGATTGCCGGGCAGGAATAAAATATTTAAGTACAATAAATGAATATTTCCGTAAGCAGCAACCGCGGTTAATTATAGGACCTGTAAAAATGAAAATCAATAAATCTATTTTTTCGAAAATTCAGGCATTAGAATTTCTTTCTCTGATTTTTACTTCCGGTGGATCAACAAAGTCAACAAGTGCCTTAATGGCAAATGGAGCTAATCTGATAGTAGATCGTCAGGTGTTTACTGAAATATCAAATAAAGATATTTTTTTCCAAAAACATGCTTCCGGTGATGATATTTTTTTATTGAATTTTGTTAAAAAAACTTATGGCAATAGTGCAGTCCACTTTTTAAAACATGAAGATGCGGTTATGGAAACAAAAACTGCCAATCGTGTTGAAGATTTTGTGTTTCAACGAAAGCGATGGGTTTCCAAGAGCAGATCCTATACAGACCCCTGGCTTATAACTACAGCTCTTGTCGTATTGATGATTTCTTTTGTCCAGCTTATTAGCCTTTTTTGGGGGATTTTTGCAACAAACATCCTGGTTTTTGCAGGTGTTATCTGGTTGATTAAAGTTTTTGTTGACTTTATCGTTATGTCAACTGCAACTAAATTCTTCAATCAACAAAAACTTCTTTGGTGGTTTTTTCTGGCATCCATTATATATCCCTTTTATGTCGTTTTTTCCGCTTTGGCTGGGTTATTCTCAGGCTATTCCTGGAAAGGAAGGGCTTATTCAAAAGGCCAATGATAAAAGTATATGCCAAATCGTGACAAAATATTGTTATGGACGAGCATTTTTTTTGCGACTCTACTTTTATTTTTTCATTAGATTACCAAGCATTATAGCAATACGTAAATCCATTCGGGTGGTAACTTTCAGATTTTCTTCATTTCCTTTACATAAAAGGATTTGGTGTCCCATTGCTTCAACTACGCTCGCATCATCAGTGAAGAACTCCTGATAATCTTGCTGATATGCTTTCTTTATTATTTCTGTCCGAAAAACCTGTGGTGTTTGGATTCGTTTGATTTTAGAGCGATCAATGGGATGGCTGTCTTCACCGGAAGTCTGCCTTAAAGTATCTGTGGAGTTTATGTATGGAATTGCTGTTCCGTATTTCTCTGCAGTTTCAAATGCATTGCGAATGGTATCGATAGAGGGAAAAGGGCGAACACCATCGTGGATGCCGGTAAGGCCGCCATCGTCGGCATGCAATACTCCGTTTCTTACAGACTCAAAACGCGTTGGGCCTCCCTCTACGATCTGATGGTTAATGTTAAAATTAAATTCTTCACATAGCTCTTCCCAGAGGCTTATCCGTTCGGCCGGTAAAACAATGATTCTCTTTATGGAAGTGTCAAACAGTTCAAAAGCTTCCATTGCCCACATCAGCATGGGTTTTTCACTTACCGGTATAAACTGTTTCGGGATGTCCGTGTTCATCCGTTTACCGCTTCCTCCTGCTGTGAAAATTATGTTGTGTGTTGCCATAAAAAAAAGGTGTATCATTTTCGGATACACCCATCAAAGATATAAATAATATTTATTAGTCGACAATAAGCATCGCATCGCCATAAGTGAAAAACCGGTATCCTTCCTTCACTGCTGTTTTGTATGCTTTCATGAGTAAGTCATAACCTGCAAATGCAGAAACCATCATCATCATGGTAGATTGAGGAAGGTGGAAATTTGTTATCATAGCATTGGGTACTTTGAAATCATAAGGCGGAAAAATGAATTTATTTGTCCATCCATTAAATGGTTTCACGTATCCGGTAATGGAAACGCCTGACTCAAGAGCTTTAGTAGTTGTTGTACCAACAGCAATGATATTTTGGTTTTTATCTTTGGTTTGGTTGATCATTTCGGCTGTTTCCTTTTCAATGATCATTTGCTCGGAGTCCATCTTATGTTTCGAAAGATCTTCTACATCCACTTTTCTGAAGTTTCCGAGGCCTGCATGCAGTGTGATTTCCGCAAAATTCACTCCCTGTATTTCGAGGCGTTTCATAATTTCGCGGCTAAAATGCATTCCTGCTGTCGGTGCAGCAACGGCACCTTCATGCTTAGCGAAAATCGTTTGATAACGTTCTCTGTCTTCTGCCTCAATAGGGCGATTAATGATTTTGGGTAAAGGTGTTTCTCCCAATTGCTGAATTAAATTCTTGAAATCTTCGTATGGACCGTCATGTAAAAACCGGAGGGTGCGTCCGCGTGAGGTTGTGTTGTCAATAACCTCAGCTACCAGGGAGTCATCTTCTCCAAAATATAATTTGTTTCCAATACGGATTTTTCGGGCCGGGTTTACTAATACATCCCAAAGCCTCGACTCATGGTTTAACTCACGAAGCAAAAACACTTCGATCTTGGCACCGGTTTTTTCTTTTACCCCATAAAGACGGGCAGGAAAAACCTTCGTATTGTTGATGACAAAAGTATCCTGATCTCCAAAATACTCGAGAATGTCTTTAAAATTTCTGTGTTCGATTTCTCCACTTTCCCTGTGTACGACCATTAGCCTTGACTCATCACGATGTTTGGGGGGGTGGTAGGCAATCTGATCGACAGGTAAATTAAATTTGAATTGAGATAATTTCATATATAGTTGATGATTTTGCTTTAAAGGCATGCAAATATAATACATTCAAACCCCGAAGTCCAGTAATTTAGGCAAAAAAGAACAAGACCAGAGGCTAAAAATGTTAAATCATTAAGGTAACGTTGATTAGGTATTGTTTGTTTTATGAGTCGATGTTTTCTATGGCTTTTTTTATCTCTTCTAATGAAAAGGCATGTTGCAAGTTGTACTCGCCAATATTTGTACGTCTTAATTCACCCAGATAAGCGCCTGTATTCAGGCAAGTTCCAATATCTCTTGCCAATGAGCGTATGTACGTTCCCTTGCTGCATTCTATTTGAAATACAGCCTGATTGTCTTCTAATGAAATTAATTTAAAATCATGAATCGTGACTTCTTTTTCTTTTAACTTAACTTCATCATCTTTACGAGCGTAGTCATAAGCTCTGCGGCCTTTGACTTTCACTGCTGAATAGATAGGAGGGGTTTGTTTTATTTCACCGGTAAAGGAGTTGAATGTTTTCCTTAAAGTTTCCTGAGTAACATTGGTTGTAGGAAAAGTTTTGTCAATCTCTGTTTCCATATCAAAGGAAGGTGTCGTAGCTCCAAAAACAAATGTGCCGATATATGTTTTTCTGCCTTGCTGGAATGATTCTATACTTTTTGTCATCCGGCCGGTGCAGATGATCAATAATCCACTGGCTAAAGGATCTAATGTGCCGGCATGGCCGACTTTTAGTTTTTCTTTAATCTGAAAAGTTTTCTTAATCCAATAACGGATGTCTTTAACGACCTTAAATGATGTAATTCCTTTAGGTTTGTCAATTAGCAGTAGGGTTCCGGCTTTGAAGTCTGTATCGGATTGGATATGTGTAAGAGGTTCTGTCATATTAAAATACCATAATTCCTATTGCTGTCAAGCCGACAATCATACAATAAAAGGCAAAATATTTCAATTTTGCTTTTCTGACCAGACTAATCATCCAGGTACAAGCGGCTGCTCCGGCAATGAAAGCTGCTAAAAATCCGATAATTAGCGGTAAGCTGCCAATACCGGACTGGGCGATGTCTCCCGAAAAAATATCCAGAATAATTTTACCAAGAATGATCGGAACCACCATCAAAAAAGAAAACCGGGCTGATTTTGTGCGGTCAATACCTAAGATTACACTGGCCGAAATTGTCGCTCCTGAGCGGGAAATTCCGGGAAGGATAGCAACAGCCTGAGCAATCCCTATGATGAAAGAATTTTTAAAGCCAACGCCTTTTTCTGTGGTCTTAGCCTTATCAGCAATGAACAATAATCCGGCTGTTAATAGCAACATAATACCAACAAGCATTATTTGTCCTCCAAACAGCGATTCTATTTGTGTCTCCAGAGCAAATCCAATAATTCCGGCCGGGATTATAGCGATAACAATCTTTGCAGCAAATTTCATTTCCTCATTCCATTGCCACTTTATAATGCCTTGCACTAACTCAACAATATCTTTTCTGAAAACAACAATAGTACTCAAAGCTGTTGCGGCGTGTAAAACAACGGTCATCAGCATACTTTCTTCGGGAACAGTGCTATTACCGAAAAGCTCTTTTGCAAGTTCCAGATGCCCGCTACTACTTACAGGCAAAAACTCGGTGAGTCCCTGGATTATACCAAGGATTAATGCTTCTATCCAATCCATGAATGTAAATACTTAAAGTTAATCCTGGTTTTTATTGGATGGACGTTTCATAATGGCAAAAATCTCAACAACATAACCAGCCAAAATTAATAATGGTGCCAATGTAATTCTGCGAAAGCTGAAGATTTCTTCGTTAAATTCATTAGGATCTGTAGAACCGCCACCGGCCATTAAAATGAAACCTAATCCAATAAGAACTAATCCTACGGTTAAAAGCCTGTAACTTTGTTTTCCAAACGTAAATTCTTCTCTTTTAACATTATCTTTCTTTTTATCTGCTGAATCAGTCTGTTGTTTTGAAGATTTTGCTGTTTTTGGGCTCATAATATGATGAATGTTTAATAATAATACAGATTATTTGTTTTGATTTTTAAATATTTCCTTACGGCAAAATAAGTAGATATCCAGGAAAAGAATAAACCGATGAGAATGACCCCTGCGAATAAAATCAAATAAAGGTCAACTTCCGATAAATTTATTAGTTCCGGGAAACTTTGATATATAAGATAAATCGTTCCGATAAGCATGGCTATAGCCAGCAGGGATGATATTATTCCATGTAAAATCCCTTTGATCAAAAAAGGCCTTCGGATAAACCGTTGCGTAGCTCCTACAAGTTGCATGCTCTTGATTAAAAAACGTTTGGAAAATACTGATAGGCGAATGGTGTTATTAATTAATGCAATAGCGATTAAGATCAGAATTATGCTAAACCCCAGCAATATGATGCTGATTTTTTGCATATTCTTGTTCACTTGTTCCACTAATGATTCTTCGTAATATACCTCCTTTACACCGGCATGATTACTTATTTCTTGCTGAATAACTTTTAGTGAGTCATTATTTGCGTATTCAGCGTTTACATTCACTTCGATAGAAGGCAATAATGGGTTATATCCCAAAAACTCAACAAAATCTTCACCCAAATCTTTTTTTAGTTCTTGTGCTGCTTCTTCTTTCGTAATGTATTTGGTGGATTTCCGGTAAGGCTCAGTATCGATAGACTTACGCAGGATAATTATATCCGCTTCGCTCACATCTTCTTCCATAATTACTGAAAGCGTTATATTCTCTTTCACGTAATCGGAAAGCTTTTTGGCATTCAATACAATTAAACCAAGTAAACCTAACATGAAAAGCACTAAAGCAATGCTTAACACAGTGGTTAATACAGAAGTGGTTAGACGTCGTTTGTTGAATTTTTCTTCTTTCTTTGCCATAGGAATTTTAAAAGGGCTAAGATAATAATTTTTATGCCTGCCAAAACAATAGGTTAAAAGAAGGTTTAAAATTGGTTCATGCTCTTCAGGTATCAATGATAATAATACTTTCATAAAGTGTCGGGATTAATCCGGGATTAATCTGCCCAAAGATTGTTCTTTAGATATAGGTTGAGTTTAGCGGACTTTTCATAAATTCGCAGCTTGATATTGATAACGTTTGAAAATAACAGATAAACCATGGACTATAATTTTAATGAAATAGAAAAGAAGTGGCAGGACTTCTGGGCGGAGAACAAAACATTTAAAGCAGAGAATAAGTCCGACAAGCCGAAATATTATGTTTTGGATATGTTTCCCTATCCGTCAGGTGCTGGACTGCATGTGGGGCATCCTTTAGGGTATATTGCTTCAGATATTGTGGCGCGGTTTAAACGAAATGAAGGGTTTAATGTGCTTCATCCTATGGGTTATGATGCTTTTGGCTTGCCTGCCGAGCAATATGCCATACAAACAGGAACACACCCGGCCGTTACTACAGAAAAAAATATCAAACGTTATCGCCGGCAGTTGGATCAAATTGGCTTTTCTTTTGATTGGGATCGCGAAGTGAGAACCTGCGACCCCGGCTATTATAAATGGACACAATGGACGTTCGTCCGGCTTTTCGAACACTGGTATGACCTGGACTGGGATAAAGCCCGCCCCGTTTCTGAATTGAAAAAGATTTTTGATAAGGACGGAAGCAAAGAGGTAAATGCAGCCAAAAATGATCATGAACCATTTACAGCAGAACAGTGGAAGAGTTTTTCTGAAACAGAGCAACAGCAAATTTTAATGCATTACCGGCTGGCTTATTTATCAGAGACTTTGGTTAACTGGTGCCCGGCGTTGGGAACCGTATTGGCGAATGATGAAGTGAAAGATGGCTATTCTGAACGCGGCGGTCATCCTGTTGAGCAAAAGAAAATGAAACAATGGTCGTTACGGATAAGAGCCTATGCGGAAAGATTACTGAATAATCTGGATAAATTGAACTGGTCGGAGTCTATCAAAGAAATTCAGCGCAACTGGATAGGCCAATCCGAAGGAGCTGTGATTTATTTTCCCGTAAAAGGAAAAGAAAAAACTATTGATGTCTTTACTACGCGTCCCGATACACTTTATGGGTCTACATTTATGGTGTTAGCCCCTGAGCATGAAATTGTAGATGAGCTTAAGACAGAAGATAACAAACATAAGATTGAAGAATATATAGAAAGATCAAAAAATCGTTCAGAACGAGAACGATTAGCTGAAGTAAAGGAGGTTAGCGGGGTTTTTACCGGGCATTACGGAGTAAATCCCGTTAATGGAAGAGAAGTGCCTATTTACATAGCCGATTATGTGCTTAGCGGATATGGAACAGGAGCCATTATGGCTGTTCCGGCTCACGATAGCCGTGATTTTGCCTTTGCCCGCCATTTTGATCTGCCCATCATTCAGGTCGTTAAAAATCCTGATGAACAAGTTGTGGATACAGCGCAATGGAACGATTCTTATGATGCCAAAGAAGGTGTTATTATTAATTCAGATTTCATCAATGATCTGGACGTTGAGGAAGCGATCCGGAGAATAATTGACATTCTTGAAGAAAAGAATATAGGGTACGGAACAGTCAATTATCGCTTGCGCGATGCCATTTTCAGTCGTCAACGATATTGGGGAGAACCCTTCCCCATCTACTATAAAGAAGGTATGCCTTATCCGTTGGATGACAGCAAATTACCATTGGAGCTGCCGGAGGTTGATGAATATAAACCAACAAAAGAAGGTAAACCACCTCTGGCTAGAGCAAAACATTGGACCACAGAAGAGGGATATCCTTTGGAAACTAGTACGATGCCGGGATTTGCAGGGTCAAGCGGATATTATTACCGGTATATGGATCCCAATAATGATCAGGAATATTTCTCTAACGAAGCCAATCAATACTGGCGGGATGTCGATCTTTATCTCGGTGGCGATGAACATGCCACGGGTCACCTGATGTATGCCCGTTTCTGGGCGATGTTTCTTTATGATATCGGGATGACGGTGGAAGAGGAGCCTTTTAAACGACTGATTAACCAGGGTAAAATTCAGGGACGTTCCAACTTTGTATATCGTATTGTTGGAGAGAATAAATTTGTTTCTTACCATAAGCGCAAAGAATATAAAACACAGCGCATGCATGTGGATATTAATTTAGTGCATAACGACATATTGGATATTGAAGCCTTTAAAAACTGGATGCCGGAATTTAAAGATGCCGAATTCATTCCTGAAGATGATGGTAAATATGTTTGTGGATGGGAAGTGGAGAAGATGAGTAAATCAAAATACAATGTTCAGAATCCGGATGACCTGATTGATGAGTATGGAGCGGATACGTTCCGGTTGTATGAGATGTTTCTTGGACCTATCGAAAGCCATAAGCCTTGGGATACACAAGGAATTGAAGGAGTTTCCAGGTTTATCAGAAAGTTTTGGCGCTTATATCATGATGAGCAGGGAAATTTTGATGTTTCTGATGAAAAACCCAATGCCGATGAATTGAAAATTTTGCATCAGACCATCAAAAAAGTTAAAGAAGATATTGATAAGCTTTCTTTTAACACATCTGTAAGCCAGTTTATGATTTGTGTTAATGAACTGGGCGAGAAGAAAACCAAAAAACGGCAAATTCTGGAACCTTTAGTAATTTTGGTTTCTCCGTTTGCCCCGCATATTGCAGAAGAGATTTGGAATCGTCTAGGTCACTCCGATACGATTTCTTATGCTGAGATGCCCGGATATAATGAGGATTATTTAAAAGAATCGAGTTTTGAATACCCGGTTTCCTTTAACGGGAAGATGAGGTTTAAAAAAGAGCTGCCGCTGGATATGTCCAAAGAAGAAATCGAAAAAGCTGTTCTGGAAGACGAAAGATCAGCGAAGTATCTTGGCGATAAGCCACCGAAAAAGGTGATTGTAGTCCCGAAAAGGATTGTCAATATTGTTGTGGCTAAATAAAATAATATGTTTTTGGCCCAAAATTTGGTCTGCCAATACAAACATCAAATTATTATTGTCATGAAAATTATAAAACCATCTGCAAGCGTAAGAAATATTTTGTTTTTATTACTGATTTTTCCTGTTTTCTTATCAGCTCAGGATGACAACTTGCGATATGAGACGAATAAAGCTTTTACCACAGGTGAATATCTCAAGCTACGGATTTATTTCCATTCATTTATAACCGGAAAATTGTCGGCAGGCTATGCTACCTTAAAAATTCAGGATTCTAAAGATACGCTGTATGGACGGGAAGTGATGCATGTTAAAGGCCACGGCACAACCAGCAAGGCCTTTGGTTGGTTTTATGATATCGATGACCGGTACGAAACATTTATTGATGTTAAAACGTTAGCTCCCTGGAAATTCGTTCGCAGAGTGAATGAAGGAGGATACATCATTAATCATGATACATATTTTGACCAAAGAAAATCGGAAGCTTTCTTCCGGGATAATAAAAATGACGAACGAAAAACGTTAAAAACGCCAAAATATATCCAGGACGTATTATCTATAATTTATTATGCCCGAACCTTTGATTATTCGAAAGCTGATGAGGGTGATATTTTTGAAACGGATTTTATGATAGATGATACAACTTACACTGCACGAATTAAGTATGCAGGCAAAGAAAATATCAAAACAGACCTGGGTAAATTTAAGTGCATCAAGATTATTCCTTTACTGGATATGAAAGGCGTATTTAATGAAGAAGATCCGATGGTTCTTTATGTCTCAGACGACAAAAACCGTGTCCCGATGTTTGGAGAGAGTGAACTTAAAGTTGGCTCTATGCGTGTAGAACTGATTGAATATGACGGGCTACGGAATTATTTTTCTTCTTCAATTCGTTGGAACGATTGATTGTGTATCTTAGATACCTAATTGCTCATCTATAAAAACGGAAATATGTATTTACGAAAACTTATGGTCGTTGTGGCCGTATTAGTCCTATCTGTTACGGCGACATTTACTTTTGCTGAATTCTCCAATAGCACTGTACAGGAAAAAACCTATGAACAAATTTGGAATAAAGTTGAAAAACTGTCGAAAGAAGGAAAGCCCAAATCGGCATTAAAATTTGTTGGTCAGGTTAAGGAAAAAGCTTTGCAGGAAGAAAATCAGCCTCAGTTTTTGAAATCCGTGTTTTATGAACTACAGTTGAAGCAAAAATTCATGGAAGCCCCGGTGAAAGAAGCTGTGGAAGTTGTCAGAAATTCATTCGAACAGACGAATGACAAGATATCCCATGCTTTTCTTCATTCTTTGCTGGCAGATACATACAGGTCGTATCAAAACAGGTATGCTTATAAAATTCGAGACCGAACCCAGTTAATGAATGATACGAGTCAGGATATTGAACAATGGACAAACCAAAAACTGTCAAAAGAAATTATAGATGAATACCAGAGCTCTTTGGAGCATGAGGATGTATTAAATAAGACGCCCATAGAAGACTTTAAAATTATTATCCGGGACTCAGAATACCAAAAAGACTACCTGAACACGGTATATGATTTACTTGCTTCTTCCGCATTGGACTATTATACCAATCAGGATAACGATTTGGTGGAAGCCGGAACTGCTCTTGAGTTGAAAGATAATCGTTATTTTAAGATAACGGAAGTATTTCTGGATATTTCTATTCCACAAAGGACAAATGATTTCGCTGCTCTTACTTTGAATTTATATCAAAAACTATTCAAATTTCATAAAGATGATCAGAGCCCTTTCCTGAAAGTGATGTTTGATCTTGAAAGACTTCAATATCTGAAAGAAAACAGCAAACGTAAGGATGCCGGGGAGTTGTACCGGTTTGCGCTTGAGAATTTAGTGGAACAGAATCAAAATCACAAAGTCTCTGCCCGCGTTCAGTACAAACTTGCTGAATATTGGAATGAGCAAGGTGAAAAATATGATCCACAGAAAGGGAAAGAGCATAAAATGGATAAGGTAAAGGCGGTAAATTATTGCAAAAAAGCCATTGAAGCATTTCCGGACAGTTATGGTGCAAAAAAATGCAAATCATTAAAGTCTTCTCTTGAAGAAAAAGATTTTTCAATCAGTCAGGAAAATGCTGTTATTCCTGAGGAGCCTTCAATTGCAAAAGTTGACTATAGAAACTCGCCGCAGGTGTTTTTCAGGATTTACAAGCTGAATCCGGATAACTATCCTAAGTGGAACTATAACCGGGATCCCAATGAAAGGCTGAAAAGAATTAAAGATTCAGAATTGATAACCGAATGGATGCACGAGTTACCTGATGATGGCGACTTGCAAACACATAGCATTGAAGCAAAAATTCCGGCGATGGATAAAGGATATTATATGCTTTTAGCTTCTTCGGATAAACAGTTTAATAAAGAGTCAACCCTGATCAAATATTCGGGGTTTTATGCCACGAATTTACAGGTGCATGTCCGCTCATTGGGAAATAATACGCTTGAAGGATATGTGTTGAACAGGAAGACGGGAAAAGCAATAAAAGATGCCCAACTGGACTTTTTTAAATATAACTATGATTACCATAGAAACAATTCGGATAAATCCCTGATCAAAAGTTTGACTTCCGGGAAAGATGGTTCCTTTCAGCTTAATGCTCCGGAAGATAATTACAACAGATATGCATTGGAAGTAAAAAAAGGAGAAGACTTTTTTGTGCTTCCGGGAGCTTTATACCAAAGAAGGCTTCATAAACCGTCAAAAGAATCTGAAAATATAAACATTCAGCTTTTTACGGATCGTTCGATTTATCGTCCGGGGCAAATAGTTCACTTCAAGGGGCTTGTTCTTAACGCAAAGGGAAAGGACAGCAAAATAAAAACAAATTATAAAACAACCATTTCATTATTCGATGCCAATAATGAAGTTGTTAAAGAAAAGAGCTTGACGACAAATGAATACGGTTCTTTTAACGGTTCTTTTGTTTTGCCTTCTTCAGGACTTACAGGCAGATTTCGTTTACGCACATCGCATGGTTCACAGACCATTCGTGTGGAAGAATACAAACGTCCGCGTTTTGAGGTGAAGTTGCAAAAAGTAGATCAGGAATTCCGTTTGGGAGATGAGGTTATAATGCGTGGTGAAGCAAAAGCATACGCAGGAAGCAAGATAACCAATGCCCGGGTTAGCTATGAGGTTGTCCGAAAGCCAAGATATATTCCCTGGGGATATACTTTTGGATATTACCGACCTCCTTCATCCGGTAAGTCGGTGACGATAAAAACAGGTGTGCTGGAAACAGATAAAAATGGAGAATTTGATGTTAAGTTTACGGCAATCCCCGGCGAGAAAGCAGGAGACAGGTTCAATTCCGTATTCCGGTATGAAGTGACTGCCGATGTAACAGATATCAACGGCGAAACCCGCTCCGACAGCCGTACTGTTTCTGCAGGAGAAAAAGCTTTGCATCTGGATGTTAAGATCCCGGAGAAGGTTGATCAATCAGAATTAATGAAATATAAAATTTCTACCACAAATCTTGATGGTTCTGAAATCCCGGCCGAAGGGACCTTGAAAATTGAGCGATTACAACAACCGGAGCGCTTATTGAAACGTAGAGCATGGGATAGACCGGATAAGTTTTTGTTTGACAAGCAAGAGTTCACGGATAACTTCCCCCATGAACAATACAAGTCCGAATTGGATAAGCGTAAGTGGAATCCGGAGAAAGAAGTGTTTCAATGCAACTTCAATACAGCCAAATCCGATACACTCACGATGAATTGCGCTGCCGACTGGAAAGAAGGTGTTTATAAGCTGACGATGATATCCGAGGACACCTTTGGCGAAAAAGTGGAAATGGAAAAGTTCTTTACCCTTTATAATCCTGAAACCAATGTAATGCCGGAAAAAACATTCTTTTGGACAGAGATCGATAAAAGTACTGCAGAGCCCGGCGAAACAGTGAATGTTATACTTGGATCATCAGCGCAAAAGGCAAATATTTATTTCTCTTACGGCTTGAACGGTAAAATATTGGATAAAAGAAAACTTACGGTGTCGGGAGAAAAGGAAAAAATCAGTATTCCTGTAAAAGAAGCATGGCGGGGTGGATTTTTTGTTTATGTGATGATGAACAAAGAGGGCAGCCTTTACCATAAAAGGTACAAAGTGAATGTGCCTTTTTCTAATAAAAAGCTGGAAACACAATTGGTAACTTTCCGTGATAAATTAAAACCGGGATCCGAAGAGGAATGGAAAATAAAACTGAAAGGTCCTGAAGGCGAAAAGGTGGCAGCAGAAATGCTGGCTTCTATGTATGATGCCTCACTGGATCAATTCATGCCGCATCAATGGAGCTTTAATTACCTGTCGGGGAATTATTCCGGAATAACAATATTTTCTTCAAACCGAAGGTCTGTTCAAAATGCTTCTTATTTGGTTTATCACAGGAAAGATATACGTAAACCCAAAGATCTATCCAGAGAATATTTGATTTGGGAAATGTCAAAAATGTATTCTTTTGACCGGTTTAGAGGAAGTAGAGCAAATGCGCAAGAAGTCCAGATGGTTAAGGATGATGTTGCGGTTACTTACAAGCAACCGTTAATAAGTAAAGATGAGACAGGTAAAGTTACTGATTCAGCAGAAGAACAATCAAAAGAGCAGGATTCACAACTGGTTGATGTCCGTAGCGATTTTTCCGAAACTGCATTTTTCTACCCTGGTTTGACAACAAATGAAAATGGTGAAATCTTGCTTTCCTTTACCATGCCGGAGTCGGTTACCCGGTGGAACTTCATGACCATGTCTCACACAAAAGACCTCAAATATGATTTGATGAGAAAAAGTGTTCAGACACAGAAAGAGCTTATGGTGATGCCCAACATGCCACGTTTTTTAAGAGAATCGGATACAATTTCGGTCAGCTCAAAAATCAGTAATCTTACAGATGATACATTAAGCGGCAACGCTGAACTAGCTTTATTTAATCCTGAGAACATGCAGGAAATCTCCGGAGAATTTCAGATTGAAAATAAGCAACAAACATTTGAAATAGGAGATAACGGAAACGGAAGTGTAGATTGGACTCTGGTAGTTCCGGAGGGATACAGTGCGGTGACCTGGAGGGTTACAGCAGAAACCAAAAACCACTCGGACGGGGAAGAAGCTCTTTTGCCGGTTCTAACGAACAGAAAATTAGTAACCGAGTCTATGCCAATGTCTGTAAGATCCAATAAAACCAAAAATTATGATTTTGATAAGCTACTTGCCTCAGGGGCATCAAATACGTTGAAGCATCACAGCTATACACTTGAAGTAACACAAAATCCAGCCTGGTATGCCGTACAGGCGTTGCCTTATCTGGCTGAATTTCCTCATGAATGTTCAGAGCAGATCTTCAGCAGGTATTATGCCAATAGTCTGGCCTCCACAATTGCCAATTCCAGTCCTAAAATTAAGCAGGTCTTTGATACATGGCAAAATATCGAACCGGATGCCCTGATGAGTAAACTTGAAAAAAATGAAGAGCTGAAATCGGTCATTTTAAGTGAGACACCTTGGGTGATGGATGCAAAAAATGAACAGGAACAAAAGCGCCGGATTGCCATGTTGTTTGATATGAATACAATGAGCAATAAAAAGGCGAAGGCTCTGGAAAAGCTCGAAAATCAGCAGCTAAAGAGCGGTGGCTGGCCATGGTTCGGAGGAGACTACCCTAATCGATACATTACACAACATATTGTTGCCGGCATGGGTCATTTGGGTGCGCTGAATGTGGCAGATATTAAAAAAGATAAACGCCTGCGCAAAATGTTGAAAAAGGCAATTGATTACATGGATAATGAAATCCGGGAGGACTTTAATCGTCTGAAAGAAAATGGAGCTACACTCGATGAAAATAACCTGAGTAAAATCCATGTACATTACTTATATGCCCGTTCATTTTTTATGAAACAGTTTCCACTGGAACCACAAGATACAAAGTCATACCAATATTATTATGGACAGGCCCAACAATACTGGCTAAAACAAAACCTGTATTTACAGGGAATGATTGCTCTTGCCAATAATCGAAATAACGATAAAAAGCAGGCAGTGAACATCATGGAATCCATTAAAGATAAAGCATTGTATGATGAAGAAATGGGAATGTACTGGCGGAAAAACAACGGGTATTATTGGTCACAGGCACCGGTAGAACGTCAGGCTTTATTAATTGAGGCTTTTGATGAGGTCTTGCAGGATAAGCAAAGCGTTGAAGAGATGAAGCTGTGGCTTTTAAAACAAAAACAAACCCAAAACTGGAAGACAACCAAAGCTACAGCGGATGCAGTTTATGCTTTGTTGTTGAGAGGTACGGATTTGTTAACCACAGGAAACTCTGTGCAAATCACAATAGGTGATAAAACGATAGACCCTGAAACGGATTCTTCAATTGATACCGAAGCCGGTACCGGCTATTTCAAGAAAACATGGACAGAGGTAGCACCGGAAATGGGTAAGGTGAAATTTGATAATCAGGGAAAAAATGTGGCCTGGGGAGCTGTTTACTGGCAATATTTTGAGCAGCTGGATAAAATTTCCGGTCACGATACTCCTTTGAGCCTGAGTAAAGAGTTGTACAAAGAAGTGAAAACGGAAACCGGCCGTAAGCTTGAAAAAATAGATAAGCAAACGGATCTGAGTCCCGGCGATCGGATTAAAGTGCGCGTAGTTCTAAGCACAGACCGTGATATGGAATATGTCCACCTGAAAGACATGCGTGCTTCAGGGCTCGAACCGGTAAATGTATTGTCGCAAATGAAATACCGGGAAGGGATAAGATATTATGAAAGCACTAAAGATGCGGCTACTCATTTTTTCTTTGATTGGTTGCCGAAAGGAAAATATGTTTTCGAGTATCCACTTTATGTCGCGCAAAAGGGGAACTTTAGTAATGGCATTACTACAGTTCAATGTATGTATGCCCCCGAATTTTCAGCTCATTCCAAAGGGATCCGCTTGGACATTCGGTAATTTTTAGTGCGTTCAAATGGGCTTGTATCCATATATTACGAAGAACATATTCTCCGTTGAATTGTGTAATTTAGCAGAATATTAAAAAATCTTTATGGCGACTTATCGACGTTGGCTTTTTGTTTTACCTGTATTACTATTGATAGGCTTCATAGCCTGGTATTTTTCCCATATTGTAGCCTATATTCTTATTGCTGCTGTGGTTTCTTTTATCGGTCATCCTCTGGCAAACTTAATTGACCGAATTCAAATCGGAAAATATAAAATGCCTCATTTTCTAAGTGCATTTATTACTCTGATTATTATAGTTGGAGTTGTGGCCGCTTTCTTCTCTGTTTTTGTTCCGGTTTTGGTGAGTCAGGCCCGAAATTTTGCAGAAATTGATGTAACCGAATTGTTGGCAAGTTTAAATGAACCCTTGATGCAATTTCAACAGTGGGCTTTAGAAAAAGGGTTTATAGATGAGGGAGAATCCATTCAACAGATGATTAGTGCCCAACTATCTTCTTTTTGGAGCTATACAAATTTGGCCGATGCGTTTAATCATTTACTCGGGATAACCGGTTCTCTTATTGTCGGTATATTCTCTGTCTTATTTATAAGTTTCTTTTTTATTAAAGACAAATATTTGTTTACTAATGCTATTCTATTATTGGTGCCCGATAAGTATCACGAAAAAACCAAAAAAATTATTGTAGACACACGTCATTTGCTAAGCCGGTATTTTATCGGAGTTTTGGGAGAAGTGATTTCCATGATGGCTTTAATTACCGTTGGCGGTACGATTGTAGGCGTAAAAAATGCATTCCTGATTGGTTTTATCGGAGGACTGATGAATATAATTCCATATATCGGGCCTGTTATTGGTGCGTCCATAGGAGTGCTTTTTGTAGCATCGGGAAATCTGGATGCAAGCTTTTATGATGTCACATTTCCTATGATGATCTCCATTGTGGTGGTTTTTGCCATCAGTAATCTGATTGATAACATCCTTCTGCATCCGTTGATATATGCTACCAGTGTAAAGTCACACCCGGTAGAAATATTCCTTGTTTTACTAATTGCCGGATCTGTGGCCGGCATGCTTGGGATGATTCTGGCTATTCCGACGTATACTTTCTTTCGCGTAATTGCAAAACAATTTTTCAGTAACCTGAAGGTTGTTCAGAAAATCACAGAACGAATATGATGATTCCGCCAAAATGGAGAGAAGCTTACTATTTATCCGGAACGATAACATTACAACGCCTCTGGAACTGGATAAAACAGGAAATCAGTTACCCGCTAAGTAATTGGACTAAAGAACCCCTTCTTTGGTCATATCCTTCATCTTTTTCATTAGAGCCCACTAATTACTGCAATTTGAATTGTCCGGAATGCCCGGCCGGAGCGCTGGAGATGAAACGTGATAAAGGATTTATCAGCCCTCAGGTTTATGTTCCTGTAATTGACCAGCTTGCTGAGCATGCCATGTATTTGATTTTATACTTCCAGGGAGAACCATTTCTGCACCCGCAAATTTTTGATATTATTCAATATGCACGAAGCAAAAAACTTTATGTGATGATCTCAACAAATGGTCATTATTTGGATAAAGAAAAATCTCATCAATTGGTTAATTCGGGGTTGCACAAACTGATTGTTTCATTGGATGGCGCAGATCAGGAAGCTTATGAAGCTTACCGAAAGGGAGGAGATATAAATAAAGTGGTGCAGGGAATAGAAAATGTTGTTGAAGCAAAAAAACAATTGAACAGCAGAAAACCTCTAATTGAACTCCAGTTTTTAGTGCTTAAAACCAATGAGCATCAAATGGAAGAGGTCAAAAGGCTTAGCAAAAAGTTGAATGTTGACCGATTGGCATTAAAAACAGCCCAGATTTATAATTTTAAGAATGGAAGTCCGTATATACCGGAAACCGATAAATATTCACGATATCAAAAAAATGACAGTGGGGAATATGAAATAAAAATGCAAATGAAAAACCGCTGTTATCGGATGTGGAGTGGCTGTGTGGTTACCTTTGATGGTTATATAGTTCCTTGTTGTTTTGATAAAGACGCTTCTTATGCGATGGGTAATATCCGGGACCGTTCATTTAAAGATATTTGGAAAGATGAGAACTATCGCAGCTTCCGAAAACAAATTCTCACAAATCGCAAGGGCATTGACATGTGCCGGAACTGTACAGAGGGATTAAAATAAAGCCAAAAAAATGATGGCAAGCCCTCGCTTGCCATCAACCCTAAACCTAAAAATAAATAGTTATGAGCGTCTCATTATTCTGATCACCCAAAACATTATGTTAGACTGTCATTATATCGTTTTCTTTTGCCTCGAGATATTCATCAGCTTTTTCTGTGTATTTATCTGTTAGCTTTTGGATTTCATTTTCCAGGCGATTGGTTTCATCTTCAGCTAGTCCATCTTTTTCTAATTTTTTAGCTGCATCATTGGCCGATTTGCGGATATTACGAATGCTGATTTTTGCATTTTCCGTAACTTCCTTGGCTTTCTTTACAAGGTCTTTACGCCTTTCTTCAGTTAAAGCCGGAACCGTAATGCGTATCAATGTACCGTCATTTTGAGGATTAAAACCTAAATTAGCTGACATGATCGCTTTCTCAATGTCTTTCATGGTGTTTTTATCCCATGGTTGAACCAAGATAGTACGTGGATCGGGAGTGCTAATGCTTGAGAGCTGATTTAAAGGCAGTAATGTGCCATAGCTTTCAACTTTTACACCATCCAACATACTGGGATTGGCTTTCCCTGCACGTATTTGAAGTAGTTCACGCTCAAGGTGTTTGATGGCGCTTTCCATCTGTTGCTTTGTGTCTTTATAAACTGATTCGGCTTCCTCGTTCATAACTGGTTAATTTTTCTCTTATCCACAAAAATAATAATTTAACTTAGAAATGCAATAAAAAATCATTTAAATGATACGAAGTAGATCAAATTTAGTTGCTGTTTTATGAAGATTATTTCGGGTAGTATTGGATAACCTAAGCTGAGACGCTGGATTTTTTCTTGGATCAAAAAAAATAATTATTATCCGGTGATTGTTTTTATTTTTACAAAAAAAATGGTGTATTATGCGTAATTATCAAAAGCTAATAATGATTGGTGTGACAATCTTGTTTTTTTCTTCCTGCGAGATATTAAAGGATTTTGAACCACCTGTTAGTCCGGAGCCGGATCCTTTAAGTGAAGCAGAAGTGGCCGATGGACTAAAACAAGCTCTGCAGGTTGGAACAAAAAATGCTGTTGAGCAATTAGAAAAGAAGAATGCTCTTTATAAAAATTCTCAATTGCGAATACCCTTTCCTGAAGAAGCTAAAATCGTGGAAAATAAACTTCGGCAAGTAGGATTGGGTGATCAGGTTGATAAATTTGTCAAAAAGATGAACCATGGAGCTGAGGCGGCCATGGCAAAAGCCCAACCCGTGTTTGTGGATGCAATAAAGGAAATGACAATAAAAGATGCATGGAACATTCTGAAAGGACCTGATAGTGCAGCAACAAAATATTTCTATGAAAAAACACATGATGAGCTTTATCAGTTATTTAAACCGGAGATAAAAGAAACGCTGAATGAGATGCAGGTCACAAAGCTTTGGTCTGATGTAATGACTGCCTATAACAAACTTCCGATTCAACAAGAAGAAGTTAATACGGATTTACCGGATTATGTAACCCAAAAGGCTATGGATCGGTTATTTGACCAGATTGCTGCCGAAGAGCTAAAAATTCGCGAAAACCCCGTTGCACGTGTTACTGATTTATTGAAGAAAGTCTTCAGCCGTCAATAATACTCTGTTTTTTCAACCAGTGAATTGTATCTTGTATCGCCTGATCTGTAGATTTTAATTTATCAGGCAAATAAGGTTTCGCCTTGGCATTGGTGTAGTAGTTTTGGACACATAATATGCGCATGTTCGTTAACGAGAATTCCGTTTTGATACCAAAGGTTCTCAACAAACTACCAGCAAAACCGGCTAAAAGCAACATGGCTCCGGGGACTTTTATCAGTTTTGTTTCTTGCTGATTGTAATGGATGATTTTCTGGAAAAAATCACGATACGAAAGATTTTCATTGCATAATAAATAAGCTTCGCCGGAAGCTGCTTTTTCTGTAATGTTAACCGTGGCTTTTGCTGCATCTGAAACATGGATAAAGTTTTTTCCGCCGGGCGGATAAAACAAGAACCGTTTATTGAGCCCCCACAAAACAATTTTATCAGAGCCGTTTCCTGTCCCGTAAGCCCCGAGCATAAATGTTGGATTGACTATGTTTACGGGAATTTCTTCAGATGCATTTAAGATAATTTTCTGAGCAGATGTTTTGCTTTGGGCATAAAAGGACTTTGTAAAAGGAAACAGAGAAGGTGCTTTTTCACTTCCCGGATTGGTAATAGTTCCATAACCAAAAGCATTAGCCGTGCTCACATAAACGAATTTTTTTATTTCATTTTTTTTGGCTGCCTCTAAAATAGTTTTTGTCCCTTCAATATTGATTTTCCTGTACTTTTTGAAATCTCTTATGTCCTGGCTTGTTAATGCTGCAGCATGTATTACGTAATCACAACTTTTAATAGCCTCTGAAATATCATAAGCATTGGTAAACTTTCCTTCAAAAAGAGTTAATCCTTTCCTGGGGGAAATTTTCATTTTTTCCTTATGGCGGACTATCGCATTCACTTCATATCCGCGGGTCAATAACTCAAGGGTTATATGCGTGCCAAGAAGGCCATTTGCGCCGGTTACTAATACCTTCATCAGCGATTGATTTCTCTTTTGGTTATTTTTGTTATTAAGGGCAAACGTATTTCTATGGGTACAATTTTCATTAATATACGACGAAAACTATTTGTTTTGTTTAACAAGATGACCTTGGAGCGTTTAAAAAGTTTGCGGAGACTTATTTCTGCTACCTCTTCGGCTGATAAAATCCCAATGCGGGCAAAAAACCCTTGTTTGTTAATTCTTTGTGTTATATCCTCATTGGTTTTCATGGGGCCGGGATTAACAACACTTGCGAACACATTTGTTTCAGAAAGCTCCTGGCACAATCCGCGGGTGAAATAGTTGATAAAAACTTTGGATGCCGGGTAAACTGTTTTATAGCCGGTGGGACTGAAGGCCGATATGCTCGACACATTAAGGATGTAGCCTTCGGGTTGGTTTAAAAGGTTCGGTAAAATCTGATGCGTTAAAATGGATGTGGCCATTACATTTAACTGAATAATTGAATTAATATAGTCTACCCTGGCCTTGACAAATTCTTTTGTACCCCCTAATCCGACATTGTTTATAAGCATGAAAATATCAAAGTGTTCATTAGCCCAGCTGGCAAATGAGATAATATTGTCTTTGCTACATAAATTGGTTTCGTAATAATGACTTTTTGTATTGTATTGTTTTTGGATTTCCTGAGTTAAGTTTTTCAAGCCATTGTCAGGCAAATCAATTAAAATAGTATTGATTTTTCTGCGCGAAAGGGCAAGGGCATACTCTTTGCCTAAGCCATGACTTGCTCCGGTGACTATAGCGTATTGGTTGTCAGTATAATTAGGCTTCATGATAGCTTGGACAGCAATTGGTTTGGTTTATCAATTGCGACCTATTCATTTACAAAAATAACAAATACAATAAATATATCTTATAAATGGCCTTAAAACGAATTCCTTAATTCAAATCTATCCCTATTGCACGATTTCGGAATTGCCTTAGTATTTATTAAAATTCCGCCGAAGTTTCAATATTGAATTCTGAGATTGAAAACATCAAAAGCTCTTTCGGATGCCAGATTATATTTAAAGTTGTAAAAGACTGATGGCTTGGTTATAGTTAGAGTCTGTCAATAAAGTCGAGTGTCTGATAACAGACCGGGTATTTAATAAATAATATCATTTGGCATAAAATCAATCCGCCATCAATCTTAGTAACTCAGCCCTGTCTTCATCAGTTAACTTGTGATGAATTCCCTGGGCCTGATTTTTATTCATAGAATTTAATAATTCATCTTTATTTGATTTATTGTTCAGGTCAATATCGCTGAGGCGAATGGGGGTTTCGATCTTATTGAAGAACCTTTCGAATTCCTGAATTGTAGCATCAGCGGTATCAACATCGAATAATTCTTTACCCAGTTCAGCAATTCTGTCATTGAGCCTATCCTTATGAAACTTTAACCATGCCGGATATGCAATTGTTAATGAAGCTCCGTGTGGTACATCAAAGAGCAGCGACATTTCATGTCCCAAAGCATGGACACCCCAGTCTCCGGATACTCTTCCATTGTTAGTAAGACCATTCAGAGCAAGAGTAGCTGCGTACATGATTTTAGCCCTTAAGTCGTAATTTTTTAGGTTATCTAACAGGGGAGGTCCGTAATCTATAGCTTCTCTGATAATGCTGGTTACAATCTTGTCAGAAAGCGATGCGTCGCCCACACCGAAATAAGCTTCCAAGGAATGAGCAACAAGATCGGCGATGCCATAAGCTGTATACTTTCGATTTACTGTAAACGTGTTCTCGGGGTCCAGAAAAGAATGAGCGGGATACATCAACGGATTTACCAAGCCTAACTTTTGACCGGTTTCATGGTTTTGCAATACGGCAACAGGATTCATTACCGTGCCTGTTGCAGCTAATGTAAGTACGGTTAATAGAGGTAGAGATTGTTTTGGTTTGGCTTTTTTGGAATAAAAATCCCAGGCATTCTGCTCCGAAGGAATCGTTAAAGCCATGGCTTTTCCGGAATCTACCACACTACCACCACCAACGGCAATTACCATATCTGCCTTGAATGCACGTGCTTTTTCTACGGCAGCATCCACATCATCCACTACTGGGTTTGACTTTATACCGGAATATTCGATAAAATCAATGTCGTGATTTTTTAATTGCTGCACAACCTGATCATAAATACCATTCTCTTTTATAGAACCTTTTCCGTAAATCAATAAAGCTTTCCGGCCATATTGTACGGCCGATTGGCCGAGGTCGCTTACTACTTCCCTCCCGAAATGTAATTTTGTCGGATTATAATACGTGAAATTTTCCATAGTTTGTCTTTTTTTTTAAATAACCCTAAAATAAGGGTTTTTGTTTAAAAGGGCTTAAATATAAAAAAACCATGCCGCTTTGAGCGGCATGGTTACCCTAAAAACCATGAAAAAATTTACTCCATGGAATATCTTTATTATCGGACGATAATTTTTCTTGTTGCAGTCAAAGAATTTGTAACATCCTCAATATAAATAACGTTTACTCCTTTGCTTAAATTGTAACTATTGATATCAATTTCGTTTTTATTTATCTTTTTCTTGAGAACCTGTTGTCCTGAAGAATTGTAAATAGTTATATTTATATCTTTTTCCGAACTTTGAATTGTAAATTGGTCTCCGTGATTTACAGGATTGGGGAAGACATTCAACACCATTTCCTTATCGTTACTAATATCTTCTATCCAACTATAAGATGTTGATCCATCATAATCCGTTTGTTTGATCCTGTAATAAATATTCTGACCGCTTATGTTTTCAGTGTCAATATATGAGTAATTGATGATTTCGTTAGAAGTTCCGGCTCCTTCTATTGTGGCGATATTTTCAAAATCCGAATTGTCTACTGCCCTTTGAATGGTAAAATAATCATTATTTATTTCTGAAGCTGTTCTCCAGCTTAATTCAACACCTTCTGAAGTTTCGCTTGTGTTAAACTCGATAAGTTCAACAGGTAAAGGGGTGTCATCTGTTTGTCCGCATATTGAGACGGCCGGATCAATGTTGGATTCCCCACTTGTTACAGGGTTACTGGATCCGTCCTGGCTGCATATATTGCCGGATTCTGTGATTGTTCCGTCTGATGTATCCATAGTTCCGCCTACGAGAGTAGAGCCACTACCGGAAATTTCACCATTGTTATCTACAGATCCGTCTACTGTTATACTGCCATTATTATTTATTTCAGAGCTATAATCATTTTCTATATCTCCGCCTACATCTATAGTGTTCGTATTGTCAATGGAGCCCTGGTTTGTCAAATTATCCTGAGCAATAAAGTCTCCGGAGTTTGTAAATTGTCCACCCCAGGAATTTGTGAATTCCTGATTAGCATTAAATGTACCTGAATTATCAATGGTCCCTCCATTAGAAACAGTTCCATTGGTGGTAATGGTATCATTATTTGTTATGCCAGCATTAGTCCCGATGGTTGTTGTCCCATTTATGGTCATATTACCATTGTTGATAATCGGAGCGTTATTGTATAGAGTTACGTTTCCGTCTATAGTGGAAATACCATTTAATACTAGTGAAGAGCTTCCGGAATTATTTGTGAAATCATTACCAACATAAAAATCTCCATTGATATTTATATCAGAAGATCCTCCATTTATTATAAAATTGTCCGAAATAGTAAGATTACTATTAATATCAATCTTTTCAAAATTGTTTAATGTTAAATTTTTGACTTCTAAATTTCCATCGGCAATTATTTCTCCATTGGAGTCTGTTGTAAGATCTGATTTTCCGTCAATTGATCCCGTATTGGAAATAATGAGCACAAAACCTGCTGCCAGGTTCTGATTTAATATAACATGATGATCAATAAAGATTGTATCTGCTTTCCAGCCGATCCAACCTGTTCCGGGATCATTATTACTTTGCCAGGTGCTTTTGGATTTCCAATTTCCGTCTTTAGAGGTATAATAATTCTGCGCTGTAAGCTGCGTAAAACTGGCTAATAGCGAGACTAATGAAATGAATAGTATATATTTAAAAAGTTTCATATGTTTTCAGTGTTTCAAGTGAACCATAAAAATGTTATTCACATTCCCTAATTCATAAATATAGAGTTCAAAGTCGATGCCATGCTTGGTCAAATAACCTTAAAAGCCAGTAAAACAGATCATAACACAAAAAGCACATATGTAAGCTATTCCCAAAATTGGAAAAATACAATGCCAGTGGGAAAAATTTATTGTTTTGATTAGCTCCCAAAGTCAATTTAGAGAAAAGGAATAGAAGAAAGGCGGAAATTAAAACTGGAAATAAATGAAAGGTTGAACTTCAGCGGATTGGGCCTGGTATAAGATGATTACCACAATTACGGCAATAAGCCCTTTAATAACAAGAGGTGTTTTAATAAACCAGTTTGTATATAAATTTTTGAAGGACTTCGGCAGCCAGTGGATAAAAAAGCCTGCCAACATAAGAGAAAAGATAATCCAATACGATTCGATCATTTTCGGAACTAACTCACCGGAAAAATTATGAATCATTTGATTGAGCATTATACCGGCGGAATCCATATCGGGTGACCGGAAAAAAATCCAGGCAAATGTAACCAGATGAAAAGAGAAAAAGACGGAAACAAAATGTGTGAGCATGTTTCCCTTTGCCGGATCGGGTTTGCCAAATATTTTCATCCAGGCTTTATGGATTGCCAGACCGATACCGTGAAGGCCTCCCCAGATAATAAATCGCATGGCGGCACCGTGCCATAATCCTCCCAATAGCATGGTAATCATTAGATTGACGTAAGTACGGGTTTTGCCTTTTCGGTTTCCGCCCAATGGAATATAGAGGTAATCCCGCAACCAGGTGGAAAGAGAAATGTGCCAGCGTCGCCAAAAGTCCGTGATATTAGCCGCTTTATAGGGGGAATTAAAGTTCCAGGGTAGCCGAAATCCCAGCAATAGAGCTACTCCAATAGCAATGTCCGTGTAACCTGAGAAGTCACAATAAATTTGAAGGCTATATCCGTAAATAGCCATAAGGTTTTCAAATCCACTATATGTAGCCGGGTCAGAAAAAACACGGTCTACAAAGTTGATGGCGATATAATCTGAGATCAACATCTTTTTGATCAGACCATTTAAAATCAAAAATGTGGCGAGCCCGAACTCCTTTTTACTAAGGTGGTATTTTTTATATAGTTGGGGCACAAACTCGGAGGCACGGACGATGGGTCCGGCAACCAATTGGGGAAAGAAAGATACATAAAATCCGAAATCCAAAATGTTTTTAACCGGTTTGGTTTTTTGACGATAGATATCTACCGTATAACTGATTGTTTGAAAAGTATAAAAGGAAATACCAACCGGTAAAATAATGGTGCTTACATCAAATGAGCCTCCGGCAATTTCATTAGCCCATAAAGCAAGCCAGTCGATTACTTCAAAATCTGTATGGAAAATTTTATTTACGAGATCTGTGAAGAAATACGAATATTTAAAATAAGACAACAAACCCAGATTAACCACAACACTCATGGCAACAAAAAGCTTCTTTTTCCATTGGCGTGGAGAATTATAAATTAAGTTCCCCAATGTATAGTCAACAACTGTAGAGAATATTAGCAGAAAAAAGAAATGGCCACCGGTTTTGTAATAAAAAAACAGGCTCATCGCAAACAGATAAACATTGCGAATCGCATTTTTTTTGTACAAAATGGAATAAAAAAGCAGTAATACGCCAAAAAAAGCCCAGAAAGAAAACCTCGTGAAAAGCATCGGAGCTTCGGGATCATACACAAATATGTTTCTTAGCCACTCTTCCATGTCTTAGTTTGTCTTCATTTGATCTTTATCTGATAACCGAGTCGTATTGTCAATAAAATCGCCAAATGCTTTTATAAATGCGCTGAACAATAGATTTCCCTGTAATTGATATCCTTTACGATTTAAATGTAAGCGGTCATAACTGCTTAATCCGGCATGATGCCATTGCGATATGGAATTCAGCTCTCCCATAACCTGATAGAAGTTCCAGAATGCCATGTTTTGGTCATCAGCGATATCACTTATGATGTTTACTGCTTTGGGTATGTTGCGGTTTAGATACCGGCGATAACGGTAACTGTCACCGGGGGAAGTGAGTAAAAAAGCCGCATCAGGTGCTGCTGCCCGCAATTTTTCCACTAGCAAGCGATAGTTATATTTGAATTTGGCTTCATTAAAGTTTTGCATATATGCATCATTTGTCCCCAGAGAAATGATGATCAAATCCGGACTAACTGCACTTACGTGCTTTTGCAATAAACTACATCTTAGCCACGAATTTACATCCGCGCCGTTAACACCGGCAGAATGATAAACAATCCCGGGATCTCCGTTGTCAAGTGAGAGCCCATGAAGAATATAGTCATTAGCTTTATTGCCTGCTTGTTTTTTTTGATGCAGAGTGAATCGAATGCTATCTTTTAATTCCTGAAAGCTATACCGTGTATAACCATATTCAGGATGATATTCCACCGTATATTCAAGGGTCGTATCCGCGGGGCGTAAATTCCAGATTGATGTATCATAGGTATGAAAAACCTTTACACGATCAAAATAATAGTCTGGCCGTTTCTCCTCCGGGAACCATATCTGAAAGGATGCACATTCTTCATGAGTACTTAACGAAATGCCTCCCAAACCAATTTCGCAGTTAGTTTTGCGCTCTACATTTTTGCAGGATTGCCAATCGCCTGAATAATCAACGTTATAATTTAACGGATTGTTTGTTTTGGCCATGTGATAAGGAAAAACAAAGCCCCGCCCGCCATTTTGACCTAAAGCAATGCTTTGCATTTGTTTTCGCATTTGATGAGAGAAAAAGTCAGCTTGTATATGAGAGTCTCCTATGTGTAGAATGTTGATTTTCTGATTTCCCTCGCGAACTAAGGATTCCAATTTTTGGAACATCACATGCATTTGCTTGCTATTGTTGATTTCCAGCTGGTTGCTGTCGGTGTTTAAAAAAGTGTATTGTTTTGTTATGTCAGTATATACTTGTCCTGTAGCCAACAGCGTAAGGCCAAGAGACAATATTAATATGCTGATGATCTTATTTTTTATCATTTTCAGCTGTTTTTTTAGTATATTTCTGATATTCAAACATCAGAGCATTGTAAAACATATTGCTGATGATACGAGCACCGCGGTAATTGAAGTGTGTAAAATCTTTATTGGCCAGAGGAGGTTCTGCGAAAACCCAACTCGGCATTGAATTTTCACCACCCATAGCCTCAAATAAATCCCAAAAGACATATCCTGCCCGTTGTGTGGCATTTTTTAATGCATCTCTAATTTTAGAGACGCTCTCATAACTTTTGTAGTTTGTGCCTGCCTTTTTGGCCATATCAGAAAGTCCGATAACAATGACCGGCATTTCCGGATGCATTTTCTTTAACGTGTTTAGTTGATTATAAATCCATCGTTCATAATATGAAAAGTCTTCTCGCTCATCCGATACTACATTAACACCAAACTGCAAAATGATCAAATCCACATCAAATTGTTTGATTTGCTGCAGATAGTAATTGTAGTTTATCCGTGTAAAAATGAGCCCGGAGCTTCCTCTTAAAGGGATATTGTCTACCATAACACCATTGGAGCTTTCCAAAGAAAGTCCGTAAAAATCAGGACTGTCATATCCGGTAAAATTTAACGTAAATTCACTTTTTCCCGGATCGACCGGAATTTGCCACATGTTATATTCATTAATCGCGGGCGACAGGCTATCTGTATGAATAGGTTCTTCTTCTTTATCTGTTACTTTAACCTGAACGGGGCGGTAGTTGTTGCCATAATGCAAAATAGCTCGTTCGAATTGATGCGTATGTTTATATCCCTGAAAGGAATTTTTTACATTGACGGAACCTTTGTAAATTAGACTATCGTTGGGAATGCTGTCATTATGAAAAGGAGCAAATCGGTTAATAGCCAGTAAAGGGCCAAAACGATGATGCGGCAAGGTAGTGTCGATTTTGCCAAATAAAGTGTGCCGTTCCCAGTTCCCGTCGGGATGTATACGCCAGGAAAGTTTTTGTGTAACAGGGTATAGAGAGAGTAATCCTGGTCCCTGACCGCCAAATGTACTTTGAAGTCGTTCTCTTAAGAAACTGGTAATTCGACCGCTTTCAATCTGAGAATCCCCATAATGCCAAATACGTACTGGCTTTTGAGCATTTGAAGCATCTTGTAATTTTTTGAAGAAAGCATGCAATTTATCACGTCCCTGTGAGGTCATCATCAGTTTATGCGTGATTTGCTGCAAACTGTCAGCATTGGCTCTTACTGTGTCAGGTTTTGTAGTGGTTGTATCAATTCTGCTTAGAGAAGTCGTGTCCGCATGTTTATTGACAATCTGCGAAATGTCTTTATAGTCGGGATCGTCCGGATTAATGAGGGTTTTAAAAGTTGGAAAATTTATGGTTATATGTTTATTGATTTTCCAACCATCATCAGGAATAATGAGGCTAATTATGCCAAGCAGCAAAAAAACTGCAATTAAAACCAAAAGCGTATGCTTCGGCTTTATCATGTTTATTGTTTTTTGATTTTTAGTTTTTGCCCGGGTTTTAAGTCGTGCGGGCGAATATTATTCCAGCGTAAAATATCCTGATCTGAAACACCAGGGAATTTCTTGGAGATTGTCCAGGGATTATCCCCTTGCTTAACCTCATATATTATGTATTCTCCTTCTTCTAACGTTTCTGTGGAGTGTTGTTTTTTTTGTGTTGGCTCGACTATTTTTCCTTCTCGTTTCTGTTTTTCTGAAAAACTAAGGTTATCATATTCGCGGTAATAATCAGCTTTTCCTTTAGGAACATAAATCATTAGTCGTTGTCCGGCTCTTATTACATTTCCCCGGATGTTGTTCCAGTAACGCAAGTCGCTTGTGCTTACATCAAACCATTCGGAAATGTAACCCAGATTGTCACCGGATTTAATCGTGTAATAAATAGCTGTATGGTTTCCTGAAGGGGATTTGGGTTTATGGCTGGCATATTTTTTTCCGGATGTGACTTTTGGTTCCGGTTTTAGCTCAAAATAAAAGGTGTCGCGGTGATGATATATGCTATCTTTCATTAAAAGAAAACTATCTTTAATATTTACCGGTAAATTCAGAGGGAAACTTCGGTATGATGCAGGAATTATATTTCGCCTATATTGAGGGTTTAAATCTTTCAGTAAACGAGGATTTTGGTTAAGAACCTCAGAAACCTGGCCCAGATGAAGTTTTTTGTTAACCTTAACAGTGTCGGTTGTTAATGGCCATTGTACAGTAGTTGAAGCCAGGTTAAGTTCTTTTTTTTGCTCAATGATATATCTCATAGCTACATAAGCCGGGTAAATGTCCCGTTCGGGCAAAGGCAGGTATGGATATATTTTGTCAATATCGGTTTGTTTGTCAGCGCGTCTTATTGCACGGTTTAAGTTTCCGGGACCACAATTATAGGCTATAATTGCCAGAGGCCAATTTTCATAGATTTCATATAAATCTTTAATCATTTCAGCGGCTGCTATAGTCGATTGAATCAGATTTCTTCGTTCATCGATATACGAGTCGATATCCAATTCATAAAGTCGACCGGTGGAATAGGTGAATTGCCAGGGCCCGGAGGCGCCTTTTTCCGACATGAAATGCGGGTTCATAGCTGATTTTACCAGGGGAAGATATTTAAGCTCATTGGGCAACTTATGTGCTTCAAAAATACTGTCCATTTGAGGAAGTGATTTTTTTGACAAAGCCAGTAAACGTTCTGTTTGCGTATGGTGCTCAGAGACATAAAAGTTTATCATCTCCCAGCTGAGGTTGCTATATTTTAAAGGAATATCTTTTTCGATGCTTTCCAGTGTTTGCTGTACTTTTTCGGGCGTGATAGCAAGTGATTCGGTTTGACTGCTCTTAGAGTCTAAATCAAGACTCTGTAGAGCCCACATGGAATCCATGCTATCCAGTTGGGTTTTGAAAAATTCACGGCTTTTGGAGCCCAAACCAATTGAATCTGCTTGTGCGAATAATCCGGATGAAAAAATAAAAAATAAAAAAGCTACCAGTTTTGTTCGGCTCATGAGTGTTTTAATTTAAGGGGCAAAAATAACCAAAAGATTGATCAATTTGGGAGATCAGGGAGCTAAATTAAACGAAGTTTTTCATTTTTTGATAAAATGTTTTTCAGAAGATTGACTTAAGTTTGTTTGTTTTTTAATTTTGATGGAAATGGGTGAAACGATTAAAATCAATATAAACAAATGCAACAAACATGTTTCCCATATAGGTACGGGTGCGCTAAGAGCGAGTTGGCGTTGATGCGATGATGCGTTGATGCGATGATGCGATGATGCGAGAAGGCGAACGAAGCGAACTAAGAGACTTAGAGAAAAAGCGAACCCCGGTGAAACAGCTTTAGCCGTCGCGTTTCATCCCGTATGATTGGAGTAAAATCAATGGGACAAGCGGGGCAAGCATAACACGGAACAACGAAACGAACAAGGAACAAAATTTTAAGCATATGAAACACCCATGGCGAGGCGTTCGGCACACAGGAGGATGATTAAAGGGCTGGACGAGTTGGATAATGCAAAGAAAACAATGTCATTTATTGTCATTAGTAGTCATTGATGGTCATTGGTAGTCATTAATGGTCATTTTCTATACTTCTGTGTCCGGTTGCTGTCAAATATAACCGTCTCAGAAAGCCTGAAGTTAATGACTTAGAATATAGTAAAGCAAAATGACGCGCGAAGCGCAAATGACTACAAATGACATCCGTCGAAGACGGATAAATGACGCGAAGCAAATGACAGTAAGAGACAAAAGCAAGAAAACATAACAATAACGTTATCAATATTTTGAAAAATTTAGACATATGAAACGAACATGATAGCCTTAAACACACAGATAAATGATTAAAGTTAGGCTATTGCATGTGAGTTCCATAACACCTATTTAATAAAATTTAATCATATGAAAAAACAAGCTATAGAACTGGGACAAATTGGAATTTTATTGCCTTTGGCAGCTTTTATTCCTTTTTTGGGTATTCCGGCATACCTGGCTTCAACTATTATGGTATTGATTTCTCATAACTTATTTGCCAAATATTACAAGCTACCGGCAATATTTAACCAGGCCTTAACCGGAGCGCTTATAACGATAATAGGAGCAGCTGTAGGTTTGATATTGATAATCGTTAGTGTCCTTCCTTTTATTTTTAATACCATCCAAACAGAAGGAATCCAAAATAACATGGATGATTTATTAACCCTGATTTTTGGGAGTGGAGTATTAATCGGAGCTATGGTGCTGATTCTTTTATCCACTATTCTGGGGTATTATTTTTGGTTCCAGTCATTAAAAATGCTAGCCCAAAAAACGGGGGTGGATTATTTCAGAATTGCCGGCTTACTCTATTTTATAGGAGCTCTGACGTCAGTGATCCTCATTGGCAGTTTGTTTATTATTGCAGCCTGGATTATTCACATAGTGGCTTATTTTAATATACCAACGGAAAAAATTCGTGCTGAATACGAAACTGTACCAGAGACAGGCCCTCAACAAGAAGAAAAGGTTTAAGGAGAAAACTTGTTGACTGATATTGAAAACAGTTATTCTTCATAAATCCAGAAAATCTCAACCTGGAGTTCGCCAGAAGTTATTGTAGTAGATTCGGGTTGATCGTCAATAATGTTATCAATACGAAAACTTCCTGCGAGACCCATAAAGTCATCTTCAGTAACGGCATCTCTGTCAAAAACCTGCACATAAAACGGCATATTCCAGTCCTTGACTTCATAAGGGTTTACAAGAGACCATGATAGGGGCAAATCGCCCTGGCTTACTTCACTATAATTGGCACTACGTTTATCGAGTAAAACCAGTGAATCGGGCAGATTTACAGCAGTATCTTTTGTAATTTTAATATAGACATCGGGTTTGGGGTCAAAAGCTGAATCCCAATCATCGCCATCTTCATTTTGAAAAGGAATATATGGAATATCAATCTTATCAATCATCACATGTTGAACTTCCGGCGTTGGGTCTATGTTGTCTTCCTCACATGAACCAATGGTAAAGAGGATAATTCCGATAAGGATTAGGCGAATAGCATTTTTCATAAAAATATGACTAATTTATTTTTATACAAAAGAAATAAATTTTTCTCAATGTTTTAGATAAATATTTATTTTTACTCAGGGATAACCAAAAGACAGGAAAATAATATTGCGGAATGAAAGATACGACATTATGTATGCTGAATTGATGTCTGCAAAATCTGCAGTGCTTTTTAAACTAATGTTTACCTTTGCCTAAGTTTGAAAAATATCATTTATGAGTCAAAAATATTTAAATAGTCAGTTTTATAAGACAAACCGGGATCGGTTAAGGATGTTAATGGAAGATGATGCAATTGCTGTAGTGTTTTCCAATGATATGATGCCGCGAAATGGAGATCAATATTTTCCTTTCCGGCAAAACTCAGATCTGCTATACTTAACCGGCATAGATCAGGAAGAAACTGTTCTGTTGTTTTTTCCGGATAGTCCGTTGGAGCAATTTCGAGAAGTTCTTTTCATTCGAAAAACCAATGAAAAAATTGCCACCTGGGAGGGGCATAAATATACTCAGGAAGAGGCCGCTAAGATTTCGGGAATAAAAAACGTTATGTGGCTCGAGTCATTTCAATCTGTCTTAAAACAGGCAAGTTCCCTAAGCAGTAAGTTTTATTTAAATAAGAATGAACATCCGGGAGCACCTGAAAATGTCGAGTCGAAGCAACTTCGTGAAGGTAAGCGAATAAAAGAAAAATATCCTTTCCATCAGTATTATCGCCTCGCTCCTTTGATGAAGGAGCTGAGGCTTGTAAAACAGCAGGCTGAAATTAATACGATGCAACAAGCCTGCGATATTACAGCGGATGCGTTTAAACGGGTACTGAAGTTTGTAAAACCCGGATTGAAGGAATCACAGGTAGAAGCTGAAATAACTCATGAGTTTCTGCGATCCGGAGCCCAGGGACATGCTTATGCTCCGATTGTTGCATCCGGAAAAAATGCGACGGTTTTGCACTACACTGCAAATAATCAGACCATAAATAATGGAGATCTTATATTATTTGACATCGGCTGTGAATACATGAACTATGCAAGCGATATGTCACGGACGATCCCTGTCAATGGAAAGTTTTCTGCTCGTCAGAAGGAAGTATACAATGCAGTTTTACGCGTGTTTCAGCAGGCAAAAGAAATGATCAAACCGGGGACCAGCATAAATCAAATTAACAATAACGTAGAACAATTGCTAATGGAAGAACATATTAAGCTGGGATTGTATAGCAGGAAAGATATTCAGGATAACGAGAAAGCTAACGAATTGATCAAAACTTATTATCCTCATGGCACAAGCCATTTCATGGGATTGGATGTACACGATGTGGGAACAAAATACGAGCGGTTAGAAGCCGGAATGGTATTGAGTTGCGAGCCAGGGATCTATATCCGGGAAGAAAACATAGGTGTTCGGATCGAAAATGATATTTTGGTGACAATGGAAAAACCATTGGATCTAATGGCTGATGTGCCGATTACTGTGGACGAAATTGAAAATTTTATGAATGATGCTGGCTGAGAAGGTCTTTTAAAGTAGTATGAAGCCTTCAGGTTTTCCTGAAGCAAACAGAAAGGTATTTAAAATATAGCTCCAGCCTCAAATAATATTATGGAATAAACGTATTGCCATAAGACTAGAAATATAAATTTATTCTTATAAAAAATTTTAAGCTATATATAAAATTCTTTATATTCGCTAAAAATCTGTCAACAAAAAGATGAGTAAATTACCAGGTATAAACCGCACAGAAAAGAGGTACAATTTGGCCAAGCAAATTACTTTTCGTTTGCTGTCCATTATTTTGTTTCTTTTTGCTATCATTACGATCCGTAATTTTTTATATCCTATTGCTTTTGGATTTCTCCTGGCTTATTTAATTTATCCTGTGGCCAACTGGTTGGAAAAAAGAGGTGTTCCCCGAATTTTGGCCAATCTTATTACGATTATTGGCGTGCTGGCTGTTCTGGCCAGTCTTTTTCTTATTGCTTATCAGCGAATAACACCTTTTACCGGAGATTTACCTAATCTTGTAGAAGAAGGCATTGCAAATTTTTCTCAGATGCTCGGAAATGCAAGTGAGTACTTTGGGTTTAACCCGGAAAATACACAGAGGTTCATAAAAAGGCAGGCATCCAATCTTATAGAATCCGGAAGTCAATATCTGCAGGCGTTATTTGGTGCTACCACCAATACAATTGTTGCCATTGGTCTTATGCCTGTGTATATTTTTATGTTTCTATACTACCGCACTAAATTCATGTATTTTTTATTGAAGCTTTTTGGTAGGCAAAACAGAAAGGAAGTAGTTGGCATCTTACGCGAAATATCTACCGTTATGGTTCGCTACATGGTCGGCGTGATTACAGTCGTTTTTGTATTGTGTATTATTAATTCGCTGGGAATTTATATCATTGGTTTAAAATATGCTATACCACTGGGCGTGACCGCCGCCTTCTTTAATTTCATACCATATTTTGGTACTTTGCTGGGAGGCCTGGTGCCGTTTATGTTTGCTTTACTTGTAGAGGGTGATATTGTGTTGACATTCAGGGTTGTTATTCTTTTTGTTATTATCCAGTTCCTGGAGAATAATATCTTAACCCCCAATATTGTAGGCGGAAATGTTAAAATTAATCCATTCTTTATTATTACAGGATTGGTTGCGGCAAGTATGGTTTGGGGCATTCCCGGAATGTTACTGATTACTCCATTTTTGGCTATTCTGAGAATCATTTTTTCACATATTGAATATATGAAACCCTATGCTTTTCTTTTAGGGGAAGAAGGAACCAGCAGACATACGTTGAACATTAGCAATATTAAAAACTTTTGGAAAAAGCGTATAAGAAGTAAATTCTAAAGACCTTCTGCTTTAGAATGGAAACCTTTGTTTTAGAGGAATATTTTGTAAACTGGCATTCATGTCGATTTTGCGGCATGAATGCCATATTGAAGGGTTATCTTTTTTCCGCAGCCAGGTTGTGGAAGCCTGCTTTTAGGAATTCACGGTTTAGACGTGCAATATGAGCCAGGCTTATTCCTTTTGGACATTCTGCTTCACAGGATCCGGTATTTGTACAAGAGCCAAAACCTAACTCGTCCATCTTAGATACCATATTCCATGCCCGTGTAAGGCCTTCTTTTTTACCTTGAGGTAATAAGGCATATTGGGATACTTTAGCTGCAACAAATAACATAGCCGATGAATTCTTGCATGCTGCAACGCATGCTCCACAGCCAATACATTCGGCGGCATCAAAAGACTCTTCTGCAATATCTTTGCCTACCGGATAGGTGTTTGCATCGGGAACTGCACTCACGTCTACATCCACAAAACCTCCGGCTTCCATAATTTTTTCAAATGCACTGCGATCAACTACCAAATCTTTGATTACCGGAAAAGATTGGGCGCGCCAGGGTTCTACCACGATAACGTCATTTTCTTTAAACGCTTTCATGTTCAGCTGACAACTTGTAACCTCTTGCTCCGGTCCATGAGGTCTGCCATTGATCATCATAGCACAGCTACCGCAAATGCCTTCACGACAATCATGTTCAAAAGCTATCGGATCTTTGTCTTCGTGGATAAGTTGTTCGTTTAGAGCATCTAGCATTTCCAGAAATGTCATATCCTGCGATGCTGCACTGAGTTGATAAGTTTCAAATCGCCCCTGATCATGAGGGTTATTTTGACGCCAGACTTTTATAGTAAGGTCCATATGATTAAATTTTATTAAATCGTTGTTATGTTTATCCCGTCGTATTAGGGGGAACTTACCCCAATTTCATCGGGACTCGTATCAATTGATTAATTTCTTACGTATGATTTAGCCATTCCGGTTAGGAATTATTTATAACTTCTTTGTTGCACTTTTACATGATCATATTTTAATTCTTCTATGTGTAATTCCGGTTCCTGGTTGTCTCCTTTATATTCCCAGGCCGAGACATACATATATTTGTCATCATTACGCAAAGCTTCTCCGTCTTCTGTTTGATGTTCGGTACGGAAGTGAGCTCCGCAGGATTCATTTCTGTTCAAAGCATCTCGGAGCATCAAGCGGGAAATCTCAAATGAAGCAGCTACCCTTAAGGCTCGCTCCAATGGTTGATTCATGCTATCAGTGGTTCCGGTAAGTTTTAAGTCTTTATAAAACTGTTCTTCCAATTCGGTTACCATCTCAAGGCCTTTTTTCAATCCTTCTTCATTACGCTCCATACCACCGTAATTCCACATAATTTTGCCAAGCTTTTTATGAAAGTCTAAGGCAGTGGTATTTCCATTAATGTTCATTAGCCTGTTGATGCGTTCAATCGCTTCTTTTTCTGCTTCTTCAAACTCTTTAGCATCTGTTGAAGGTTTAGGATTTTTTATTTCGCCAGACAGATAATCTCCAATTGTATAGGGAAGAATAAAATAACCGTCGCCACTACCTTGCATCAGAGAGCTTGCTCCTAAGCGATTTGCTCCGTGGTCAGAAAAGTTGGCCTCACCAATGGCATATAAGCCGGGGATAGTAGTCATCAAATTGTAATCAACCCATAAGCCACCCATAGTATAGTGACCGGCAGGATAGATTTTCATAGGTTGTTTATAAGGGTCTTCTCCTGTAATTTTTTTATATAAGTCAAAGAGGCTGCCATATTTGGAGTGGATTGTTTTTTTACCTTGCTCCTTGATGGCATCTTTAAAATCAAGGTAGACCGCATATCCGGTTTCCCCGACGCCATAACCGGCATCACATCGCTCTTTTGCAGCCCTTGCACCAATATCCCGTGGAACAAGATTCCCAAAGGCAGGATATCGTCGTTCAAGGTAATAATCTCTTTCTTCTTCGGGAATGTCCGTGGGTTTCCGGTTATCATCTTTGGATTTTGGCACCCATACCCGTCCGTCATTTCTTAATGACTCGGACATTAATGTGAGCTTGGACTGATATTCATTGAGCTGTGGGATGCATGAGGGATGAATTTGTATAAAGCTGGGGTTTGCAAAAAATGCTCCTTTCTTGTAGGCTGCATAAGCCGCAGCACCACTGGAGTTAACAGCAAGAGTGGAAAGAAAATAGATTGTTCCGTAACCGCCTGTTGCCAGAACCACTGCGTGTGCGGAATAACGTTCCATTTCACCGGTTACCAGATTACGGCATACAATCCCGCGTGCTTTCCCGTCTTTTACTACAAGTTCAAGCATTTGGCGGCGCTCATACATTGTAACGGTTCCTTTTGATATCTGACGTTTCAAAGCCGAATAGGAGCCTAAAAGAACTTGCTGGCCTGTTTGTCCGGAGGCATAAAAGGTACGTGACACCTGAACGCCTCCAAAAGATCGTGTTGCCAAAGTGCCCCCATATTCACGGGCAAATGGAACACCCTGAGCGGTCAACTGATCGATGATGTTATTGCTGACCTCTGCTGCCCGGTAAACATTTGCTTCGCGTGCGCGGAAATCACCGCCTTTGATCATATCATAAAACAAGCGGTAATCGGAATCGTTATCATTGCGGTAATTTTTGGCTGCATTTATACCTCCTTGTGCCGCTACGGAGTGTGCGCGTCTTGGTGAATCCTGATAGCAAAATACTTTTACATTATATCCCATCTGACCGAGACTGGCAGCTGCAGCAGCTCCGGCTACACCTGTGCCTACCATGATGATATCCATCTTCTTTTTGTTGGCAGGGCTGACTAATTTAAGCGAGTTTTTATGATTTTTCCACTTTTCTGATAGTGGACCTTCTGGTATTTTTGAATTTAAAGCAGTCATACATTGTATTTTTATAGGATTACACCATCGATTGAATCATTATATAAAGCGGAATAAACGCAAAGCCTCCGGCAAAAATCACGGAAATAATTATGCCGATCACATTCCAAATGGTACGCCATTTACGGTTACTCCATCCTAAGGTTTGGAAAGCCGACCATACACCATGGTGAAGATGCAGGCCTAAAGCAATGGCACCAACAACATATATTGCAACAAGCCATTTCCATTCTATGAACTTTGTTGTTACCAGGGCATACGCATTTTCAATATCACCTCCTAAGCCGGTAGCCTCTTCCAATAGCGGGTCTCCACTTACTTTCATTTTCCAGAAGAAATTGATCAGGTGGATGACCAGAAAGATTAGAATGACAGCTCCGAGAATATACATGTTTCTTGATGTCCATGTACTGCCTACAGAGGAATCCTTTTGTTTGTAGCGCTTTAAGCCGGAATAGGTAATGGTACGTTTTGCCTGGTTTTGGTAGGTAATGATTGAAGCAAAAACAAAGTGAGCAATTAAACCAATAGCTAAAACAGGCTCTATAATTCCGATTATAGGATCTGTAGCCATAAAATGGGCAGCCTGGTTAAATAATACTCCTGTATCATCGAAGACGATCATGGAGTTTACTGTAAGGTGTACGATCAAAAAGAGTATTAAGAAAAGTCCTGTGATACTCATGATGAATTTTTTCCCGATGGAGGATGAAAAAAAGCTATTCATATTGCTGAATGGTTAAAAATTAAATCTTTATTTTTATTTGTATTTCAAAATTTCTTTTCAACAAATTTATAAAAAAACTTATCATAATTTTAATAAAACCGCAACAATAATACAATATTATTGCTCAATATGAATTAGCATCCTTAGTTTTTCTTTGTTTATCTTGCTTTTAGATGTTATTTAAAATTATTATAGAATTGAAAACCATCTTTGTTAATCACGTTAAAGGTTAATTTTCTTCTGTGTTCGGCCATAAAAATTCAAAACATTTCATTACATTTGTGGCAAAGCATTAAAAAGAAATTATTATGTTTAAAAAAGAAGTTTATACTCAGCGCAGAGATATATTGCGGGAAAAAATGGACAGCGGACTGGTTCTCTTACCCGGTAATCCGGAATCACCCATGAATGCCGCTGCGAATACATTTCATTTTCGTCAGGATAGCTCATTCCTTTACTATTTTGGGCTTGATTTTCCTGATATCATTGGGATAGTTGATATTGACAATAACAAAGACTATCTTTTTGCCGATGACGTGGATCTGGATGATATTATCTGGATGGGTCCTCAGGAAACACTTAAGGAAGTAGGAGCTAAAGTAGGAGTTGAAAACACTTTTCCTTTTTGCAAAGCTGCCGATGTTTTGTCGGAGGCAATTTCTAAAGGAAGGAAAATTCATTTTCTGCCCCAATACCGCTCCGAAAATGTGATTTTAATGGAAAAGTTACTGGGCATTCATCCCTCAAGAGTTCCTGAATATGTGTCGGAAGAACTTATAAAAGCGGTTGTAGATCAACGCTCAGCAAAAGACCATTATGAAATCGAAGAACTTGATAAGGCAGCAAATATAGGCTACCAAATGCATATAACTGCTATGCGAATGGCGAAGCCGGAAATGTATGAACGGGAGATTGCCGGAAGAATAGAAGGAATCGCTTTGTCTCATGGCGGAATGCTTTCTTTTCCTGTTATTCTTACTGTGAATGGACAAACCCTGCATAATCATTATCATGGCAATTTGATGAAAGAAGGAGATTTGATGCTAACGGATGCCGGTGCGGAAACACCGATGCATTATGCATCAGATTTTACACGTACAATTCCTGTAGGAGGCAAGTTCACACCTGAGCAAAAAGATATTTATAACATTGTGCTTCATGCAAACAATCGTGCCTTTAAGCATATCAAACCGGGAGTTACTTATAAGGAGATTCACCTTATGGCTGCCGCCACGATTATGGAAGGTTTGAAAGATCTTGGTATTGTAAAAGGTGATCCCAATGATGCAGTACAGCAAGGTGCGCATGCCTTATTTATGCCGCATGGCCTTGGACACATGATGGGACTGGATGTTCATGATATGGAAGCCATAGGAGAAGATTATGTCGGCTATGATAATGAAGTCAAACGCTCTTCAGTATTCGGAATTGGTGGCCTTAGAATGGGACGCAAATTGCAACCGAATTTTGTCATTACGAATGAACCCGGGCTTTATTTTATTCCCGAGTTGATCGATCGCTGGAAATCAGAAAAGAAATTTACAGAATTCATCAATTATGACAAAGTAGAAGCTTATAGAAACTTTGGTGGAATTCGTCTTGAAGATGATATCCTTATTACACAGGATGGTTGCCGCTTGTTAGGAGACAAACGTTTGCCAATTACTGTTGAAGATGTTGAAGCCGAGATGAAAAAAGATCCGGAAGCATAAGCAATAAAGGCTGCCGTATCTTATAGGCAATTGATTACGTTTGGAAGCTTTAGCTTTAAACTGCATTCATGAAATAAATATTTTATTGCTTAAATTTTATGAGAAGTGCAGCAAAAACAATAGCACGGATAGAATCTGAAATATAGACCAAAGCCACCTCATTTGCAGGTGGCTTTTTTGTAAGTGAATTATTCAAAATTGTTAACTTTGCTGATTCAATAATGAATGAATTTTAACGTTAAAAGTCAAAAAAATATTTGAGCCAAACACTCTACCTTAGAGACAGACTCTATTTATTAGAGGTTTCAATTTGCATTAAAACAAATTATATATATTATGGAGCCCCGATGGAATCGGGATGAGTTCCTCCCGCAAATATGACGGGGTAAACGTAATACTTTTTGAAGAAAAATTTATCTTATGAACTACAATGATGGGAGTAATGGTCGCGAAGCTCGTGGCTGTATAAATGTTCCTAAAGCATATAAAAATATCGATCGCAAAGAGATGCATTCCACTGCCAAAATGGATGTATACAACTGGCTGGAGGACATGCATCTTCCAATAACGAAAAAAACATTTAATATTGTTGAGGTTCGTTTTAAAAACAGCCGCAAAGGTTTTTTTATAAAACCGGATGAAATGTCGTTAACAATCGGAGACCTAGTTGCTGTAGAGGCTAATCCTGGACATGACATGGGAATCGTTAGTTTGACAGGAGATCTGGTGGCAATTCAAATGAAAAAATACGGCATCAAGGAAAATTCTGAAGAGATCAAACAGATTTACCGGCGTGCAAGGCCAACGGATATTGAAAAATGGGAAAGAGCAATAGAACTTGAGAAAGTTACGATGCTGAGAGCCCGCAAGATTGTAGAAGAGCTTGAGCTGGAAATGAAAATTAATGATGTGGAGTATCAGGGTGATGCTACGAAAGCAATATTTTATTATACAGCTGAAGGACGTGTTGACTTTCGTCAGCTGATAAAAGACCTGGCACGCGAGTTTAGTATTCGTATTGAAATGAAACAGATTGGTGCACGTCAGGAATCTGCCAGAATTGGAGGAATTGGTTCCTGTGGCAGGGAACTCTGCTGTGCCACCTGGCTTCACGACTTTCGTTCTGTATCTACGAATGTAGCTCGCGAACAACAATTGTCTCTGAATCCACAGAAGTTAGCCGGACAATGCGGAAAATTAAAGTGCTGCCTCAACTATGAGTATGATGTCTATGTTGATGCCCTCAAAAAGTTCCCTGCTGCTTCTGTTATACTAACAGAGAAAGGAAGAGCTTTGCATCAAAAGACAGATATTGTGAAAGAGGTTATGTGGTTTGCTTATGATGATAATTCTGCCGTTTTAATACCTGTAGAGCTGGAAAGTGTTAATAAAATGCTGGAGATGAACCGCAATGATAAAAAACCGGCATCATTAGAAGAATTCACAAAACCCACTGAAGTTGAAGAAGAAAATGGCTATCAGAATGTTGTTGGCCAGGATGACCTAAAGCGTTTCGATAAGAAAAAAGACAAGAAGAAAGATAATGGTAAAAGATATGGCGGGAAAGGCCATAATAAAAACAAAAATAATGCCGGAGAACAAAAACCCAAAGGGCGTAAAAAAAATATTAAACGTAAAAATGATAATAAACAATAATATCATTTAGTTTTATCTATCATGACCATACTTATTGTATGGCTCGTATTTGATACAAGTCTCCTGAATTAATAAAGTTACATGGACAGGCTTTAAACATTATGTTTTATGAAGTATATACTATTTGTTGGATTCTTTGCAGTTACTACGCTTATTTTTTGGGGGTGTGGTGAAAATTATTTTTATGCTAAAAGTGAAACTATAGAAGAGCAATCCTGGCCAAAAGATAAAGTAAAAGGATTTGGTTTTTCTGTTGAGGATACAACATCATCCTTTAATTTTATTGTTAATGTCAGGAATACAACTGATTATCAATACCGGAATTTATATGTGTTTATGAACACGATTTATCCTGACAATACAAGTAGCCGTGATACGATGGAACTGATACTGGCGGCTCCTTCCGGTCGGTGGCTGGGAAAAGGCAGTGGTTTTTACCGGGACAATCTTTTTATGTTCAAGAAAAATGTACATTTACCATTGAAAGGAGAGTACCGGATGGAATTTATCCAGGCTATGCGCACGGATACTTTGAAAGGTATTGATGAGATTGGTTTACGAATACAAAAAAATGATAGTCAATAATTATAATCCATATCATGGGAAATCAAAGTACGAAAAATGAAACGAAAAAGCAAAAGCCAGATTTTAAGGGTTTTCTGCGAACTCTGTGGATAATTTATTTCGCTGGCGTTCTTGTTGTTTTCCTTTTCTTTTTTATGATCAGCAAGGGCTGGTTAGGATTTATGCCAACCTTTGAAGAACTGGAAAATCCGAAAAGCAATCTTGCTTCTGAGGTTTATAGTGCTGATGATGTACTTTTAGGGAAGTATTACTATGAAAATCGTTCGAATATTGATTATGATGATATCCCCGAGAACCTAATAAATGCATTGCTGGCTACTGAAGATATTCGTTTTCATAAGCATCCGGGTATTGATCTAAAAGGAACAATTGCCGGAGTTATTTCTACGCTACGTGGAGAGCAGCGTGGAGCAAGTACAATTACCCAGCAGCTGGCTAAAAATCTTTTCCCCCGAGGTCAGAATCTGTCAACGTTTGACATTATCATGCGAAAATTTAAAGAGTGGGTTGTGGCTGTTCGTCTGGAATATAATTACAGTAAGGAAGAAATTATTGCAATGTACCTGAATACGGTGCCTTTTGGGGGAAACTCCTATGGACTAAAGTCAGCAGCCAAAACATACTATGATAAAAAACCCATTGAGCTAAATACCGAAGAAGCAGCTATGTTGGTGGGAATGTTGAAAGCACCTACAAGATATAGCCCGGTTCGTAATCCAAAGCTGGCCAAAAACAGGCGGGAGGTAGTACTGCATCAAATGGAAAAATATGACTATATCGAAGATCAGACGTATGACTCATTGCGTCAATCTTCATTAAACATGTCGCAATATGAGATCGCCGATCATAATTATGGATTAGCTACTTATTTTCGCGAGCAACTTCGATTAAATCTCCATGATTGGTGTAAACAACATAAAAAAGCCAATGGAGAACCCTATGATTTGTATAAAGACGGCTTGAAAATATATACCACTTTAGACTCTGAAATTCAACGAAAAGCGGAGAAAGCAGTGCGCAAGCATTTGGGAGAAGAGCTGCAACCTTTGTTCTTTAAGCTTCAGAAAAACCGGAAAAAAGCACCTTTCACTGGCGTTAGCCAGCAAACGATAGATCAAATAATGACGCGTGCTATGAAGCGAAGTGACCGTTATTATTGGTTAGATCACAGGGGAGTTTCACAAGATAGTATAACAAAAATATTTAATACACCTACGGAAATGACGGTGTTTAGTTATGATGGAGAAAAAGACACTGTGATGACTCCTATGGATTCTATCCGCTATTATAAGCATTTCCTGCAGGCAGGTTTAATGTCTGTGAACCCCAAGACAGGGCATGTGAAGGCCTATGTAGGCGGAATTAACTATAAGCATTTTAAATTTGATCATGTAGTTTCCAGCCGGCGTCAGGTGGGCTCTACTTTCAAACCATTTGTTTATGCTTTAGCCCTTGAAGAATTGGGATATCATCCTTGTAAGAAAGTTCCCAATGTACCGGTTACTTTTGAACTGCCAGACGGAAATACATGGACTCCTCAAAATGCAGGGGATGAAAGGGAAGGAGAAATGGTTACCTTGAAATATGCACTGGCAAATTCCATTAACTATATCTCAGCTTATTTGATGAAAAGAATGTCACCCCAGGGCGTTATTAATTTGGCCAGAAAAATGGGTATTACTTCCCCGATAGATCCTGTGCCTGCAATAGCTCTTGGAACTCCCGACTTATCAGTTTATGAACTGGTCGGCGCTTTATCCACATTTGCCAACCAGGGCGTTCATATTGAACCCATGTTTATCACTCGTATTGAAGATAAAAATGGAAATGTTATCGAGTCTTTTATACCCGATCAAAATGAAGCGATGAGTAGAGAGGCTGCTTACCGGATGATAGAGCTTTTAAAAGGAGTTGTTGATCATGGAACAGGTCGCAGGCTTAGGTTTAGGTATAATTTTGAAAATCCTATTGCCGGTAAAACAGGAACAACAGATAATAACTCTGATGGTTGGTTTATTGGGCTTACCCCGGATCTGGTAACAGGCGTGTGGGTTGGTGGCGAAGACAGAAGTGTCCATTTCCGGAGAACGTATTATGGTCAGGGAGCAAATACGGGGCTGCCAATATGGGCCATTTTAATGAAAAGTTTGTATGAAAGCCCGACAGTTAGCATATCCAAAGAAGATTTTGAAAAACCCCGCACGGTAAATACAACCTTTGATTGTAATAAATACCATGAACAAAAACAACAAGACAATCAAATGTTTGGCCCGGGGGGCTTCTAATAGATGATGGGCTGATTATCCTGTCCTGTCTGAGGTTTAGAGTTTTTGTTTGTTGGTATCTATTTAGAAACAATCAAAATAGCTTTATTTAGAACCCTACTAATTCGTTTTATTCCGTATTTATTTTAGTTTTGTGAAGTTACACCTGGAGAGGTAAGCGTATAAATATTTCTAATGTCTTTGATCTTCAAAGCGGTCTATAATTTATTGCCTTATGTATAAAATAAATGAACATCCAATATTAGATATTCCGGATTCAAAACGAGTAACTTTTTATTATAATGGAAAAAAAGTAGTTGGCGAAAAAGGATTTACAATTGCTGCCGCTCTGCATCAGGCAGGATTTCCTGTCCATAGCCATAGTCTCCAAAACCGCAACAGAAGCTTAGAGTGTGGTATTGGGAAATGTGGTGCCTGTGAAATGTTAGTCGATGGTGAAATAAAACGGATTTGCATCACTAAATTAGATGGTGTAAAAGAAGTAACAGAAGTTCCTGAGAATTATTATCCTCAAAAAAAGCCGCCTCAACAGCAGGATCCTTATGATGTTTACAAGACACAAGTAGCAATCATCGGAGCAGGCCCTGCAGGCCTGGCAGCCAGGGAGGAATTGTCAAAACAGGGGATCGATAATATTGTCATAGATAATAATGAACAGATCGGCGGACAATTTATAATGCAAACCCATCAATTTTTCTTTTTCGAAAAGGAAAGAATGTATGGTGGTATGCGTGGGTTTGATATTGCTAAAACATTAGCGGGAGATTCCCATGAAGGTATTTTTCTTAATAGTACCGTTTGGGATATTTTGGAAGGGAAAAGAGTAGCTGTAAAGAATCTTAAAACCGAAAAAATCTATTATGTGGATGCCCAGCATTTGATTATTGCTACTGGTGCTATTCCATTTATGCCTGCCTTTGAAAATGATGATGTCCCCGGAGTATATACTGCAGCCGTAGTTCAGAAAATGATGAATAATGAATTCACTTTACTGGGCAAAAACGTGCTCACAGTTGGTGCCGGAAATATTGGTTATTTGACTTCCTATCAGCTAATGCAGGCGGGAGCTAATGTAAAAGCTATTGTTGAAGCGATGCCTGAAGAAGGTGGTTTTCCGGTACAGGCAAACCGCGTACGACGACTGGGAATTCCGGTTATGCTCAATCACATGCTTATTAAAGCGATTCCAAACGAGAACAAAGATGGTATTGCTGGTGCTGTTGTTGCGGAATCGGAAAACTTTAAGATAATTCCGGGAACTGAAAAAGAAATAAGGGGTATTGATGCCATTAATATTTGTACTGGTTTGGTTTCCGATGATCAATTATTAACAAAAGGCAAAGAAGTATTTGGACGCAATGTGCATGGAGCCGGTGATGCCATAAGAATTGGAGAAGGGACAAGCGCAGTACTGCGAGGTAAGCAAGTGGCTTACGAGATTATGGAAGAAATGCAGCAGCGGTATGATTATAAAGAGTATCTGAAAGTATCCAAAGAATATCTGGACTCTCAACAAGAACCGGAACAGATATTAGAATCACCTTATATGCCTTCGCAACAGCGAATGGAAGAAAAACCATTTGTGTTAATAGATTGCCTGCATGGATTTGCCTGTAACCCTTGTGCTTTTGCATGTCCTTACGGAGCTATAACCAAATCCTCTACGAGTACGGTACCACAAATCGATTTTGATAAATGTATCGGCTGTATGAAGTGTATATCCCAATGTCCAGGATTGGCTATTTTTGGATATGATTTTAAGAAAGACCGGCTTTTTATGCCTGTGGAATTTTTTGAAGAAGAAGGAAAAGATGTATTCCTTGTTGATAATAATGGGGCACAACTAGGCGAGGGATATATTGAAAAGATACTCAAAAAACCGAATAAAACCGATGTTGTTCGCATAAAATCAAAAGATATTCACGGGAAAGCTTTAACAGATGTTCGTGGGTTTATCACAAAAGAAAACTATCCGGAACCTCTGGATATAAAACAGGCCAGGTATAAGTCGGAATCACCTCATTATATATGCCATTGTGATGATGTTACAATGGATGAGATTCTGGATGTGATTGGGGACCGAAAATTTATATCAGTAGATGAAATAAAGCATACTACTCGTTTAGGGATGGGAGCCTGCCGTGGAAAACGCTGTATCAAAAGATTAAAGACAGCTATTGGTACTTCAGGTATTAACATCGTAGGTGATGCAACGCCACGTGGTCCAATGTCTAATCCTCTGCATATGGGAGAATTGTATCCCAAGACGGCTCATGAGAAAATTCACCCGCCCATAAATAAACAACCTCGTAAAGTTGTGAAAGTGGGAGCTCTGGTAGCTGGTGGAGGAATAGGAGGGAGTGCTGTTTTTCGCTACCTGGCTGAAGAAGGAATGAAACCGGTATTGATAAACTATGACCATGGCTCTTCTTGGAGAAATATTGCAGGCGGAAGACCAAACTTTAGCTTACCTGAGCTCAGCGAAATTGCCCATGCTAACAGGGAAATATTTCAGGAACTTCAAAGCATCAGCAATATAGATTACAGAGACATTAATTATGTGACAATGGCTCATGATGAGGCAACTTACCAGACTTTGGAGAAATCAATGGAATGGTCGGATGCTAAAATGATTGAACCGAAGGATTTTCGCAAATATATCTCGCCTTATATGAATCCCAAACTGGATAAATATAAGGCTGCTCTTGTTACCAACGATTGTTGGCAATCTACACCCGGCAAAGTTCTGGATCTGATCAGAACATTGGGAATTCAAAAAGGAGGAGAAGTCAAGGAGGATTGTAAACTTATAGATCTTCAGAAAGATGGTAAGGAATACAAAGCTTTGGTGAAAGATCATAATGGTGAATATATTGAATACCAAACAGAAACCTTTATAAATGCTCTCGGACCTAATGGTCATAAATTTACAGATAGTCAGGGGATTGAAACCGGATTGTTTCCGGTGAAACACCAGGCATTTATTACACGCAGGATGCCTTGGATGGGCGTTGATAACAAACCATTACCAATGATCATTGATCGCCGGAAATATAAAGGGTTTGTTGCTGTTTATGGCCAGCAATTAGCCGATACAGGGCAGGTTATTGGTTGTGCTTCTCCACAAATTGAACCTAATGAAACAGGAAAAAATCTTAAAGTCAATTCTTTGGACTTTCTGAATATTGTTTCTGAAATTTTTGTAGACTGGTTACCCGATTTGTCCTCTGTTGGCTTTCAGGCTGTTTGGGCCGGATACTATACAGAACCCAAAATGATTATTGACCCCGAGCAAGGTCTGTTTTTAGGCTTGCGGGGGCAAGGTTATATGTTAGGGCAATACCTTGCTAAGCTGTATGTGGATAAACTTATGGGAAAACAATATCCGGAATACTTTGATCGGCTGGCACTCAATGGAGATGGACTGTTAGAAAAAGCCTTTAAATAGTTCAGAGGAAGAGCATTGTCAGTGATATATATATATTGGCATGGATTTGGAATTATCTATATGCTAAATATAAATCCGGAGAAAACAAATTGTTTATAAAATGTTAAAAGCTCCGTTAAAACAATGAAAATAATTTTTCATTTGTTGTTCATAATTAAAAGTTTGATTTATATTTGCGCCCATTTATGACAAAGACTAATATGAAGATTTTCCATACATTACCAGCAGTAATTAGGGAAACAGCAAAGGAAAAAGGCTCAAATGTTGCCTTTACAACAGTAGGAAAAGATGAAAAAATCACCTATTCACAGGCTGTTGATCATATTGATTCCATTATACGTTTTTTAGAGGAGCATGATATCCATCCCGGCGATCGTGTTGCCATTTTAAGTGTAAACATGCCCAATTGGGCTCTTGTATATTTTGCAATAGCTTCAATGGGGGCAGTTGTTGTTCCTTTATTACCAGATTTTTCAGAAAATGAAATTTCGAACACGCTAAAACATTCGGATGCGAAAGCTATTTTCGTTTCAAAAGGATTGACCCGGAAGCTCAATGGACTTGCATTACCCCAATTGAATTATCAGTTTGCCATTGAAGACTTTTCCGAAATAAATGATCATGGGAGGGTTTCGTTTGACATTGCTAAAAAACCTGAAAACAATTATGTCGTTGAAGAAGAACAATTGGCGACGATAATATACACTTCGGGAACTACAGGAGAGTCAAAAGGGGTGATGTTGTCACATAAAAATGTTGTGTTTAATGCGATTCAAGCTGGTATTGTGCAGCCGATTAACGAAAACGACCGGTTTTTATCTATTCTGCCGCTGTCGCATACGTATGAAAACACTTTAGGATTAATCCTGCCTGTAATTTATGGCGCACAAATATCCTATATTTCAAAGCCCCCGACACCTGGAGTTTTACTGCCGGCTCTGAAAAAAGTCCGTCCTACAGTAATGCTTACGGTTCCATTGATTATTGAGAAGATTTATAAATCAAAAGTTCGACCTGTAATCACCAAAAATAAATTTACAAGGCATCTTTATGCTGTAGGTCCGCTTCGTCGCAGTTTTAACCGCATGATCGGTAAAAAATTGATGAAGACTTTTGGCGGTGAGCTCAAGTTTTTTGGTATTGGTGGAGCAAAATTGGATGGTGTTGTTGAACAATTTCTTTTGGAAGCAAAATTTCCTTATGCAATTGGCTATGGCTTAACAGAAACAGCTCCTTTAGCAGCAGGTGTTAATCCGCAAACCACCCGCTGGCAATCAACAGGGCCCGCTATTCAGGATGGTGAAGTTAAAGTTAATGATCCCGATCCGAAAACCGGTGAAGGAGAGATTTGGATTAGAGGTCCTCATGTTATGATGGGGTATTATAAAAATCCGGAAAAAACAAAAGAAATCATCACCGACGATGGTTGGTTTAGAACAGGAGACCTGGGGAAATTTAGTGACGATGGTTTTCTGTATATCAAAGGACGCCTGAAGAATATGATTGTTGGGTCAAGCGGGGAAAATATCTATCCGGAGGAAATCGAATCCATTATAAATAACTTTAATCATGTTTTAGAGTCTGTAGTTGTCGAAAAAAAGGGAAAACTTGTGGCGATGGTACATTTTAACCAGCAGGAATTGGAAGAAAAATATCATGATTTTAAAGAAGAACTGACGGAATATGTAGAGCAGAAGAAACAAGAATTGCAAGATGAACTGCTGAACTATGTTAACCGAAGGGTTAATCGCTTTTCCCGTGTACAACTTATTCAGGTCTATAGTGAACCTTTCCAGAAAACAGCCACCCATAAAATTAAACGATTTTTATATATGGAAAAAAATGGCAAATATTAATCTGGAAGCAACCCCCTTATTTGCCCATTTTTCCCGGGATTAATTGTTTAAATTGCAAAAAGTTTGAAGCATTTTGTTGAAAACTTGTGATTGGATTTATATTTAGTTACTTTTGCACGCTCAAATTGTCAGGAGGTTTTATGAAAAGTTATTGGGATCGGTTTGTGATTCCTTTCAAAGGATTGAAAGAAGGGAAACATGAATTTGTTTACGATATAGATAAAACGTTCTTTGAGCATCTTGATTATTCCTTGCTTGAAGATGGTGAAGTAAAAGTGGAGATGGAAATGGAAAAACAGCCTACAATGCTGGTTTTTCATTTTGAAATTCACGGATATATCAAGTTGAAGTGCGATCGTTGCCTGGAAGAATATAAACAGCCGGTAGATGGTCATCAGATGTTGATAGCTAAATTTTCAGCACGGGAAGATGATAATTCCGATGATGATGTGGTTACTTTGCCGGAAGACGCCCACGAATATGATGTGGGTCATCAGGTTTATGAATACATTAATCTGATGTTGCCCATTAAACATGTCCATCAAAATGAAGATGAATGCAACCAGGAAATGATCGAGAAGTTAAATGAAGATAATAAAAGCAATGCTCCCGGTGAAATCGACGAGCGTTGGAAAGCTCTTGAGGAGCTGAAAAAGAATATGAAAAACAACTAAATTTTAATTGTCATGGCGCATCCGAAGCGAAAAACATCGAAGACAAGAAGAGATAAAAGAAGAACGCATTACAAAGCTTCTAAACCTACAGTGATGACATGTCAGAACTGTGGTGCTCCTGTGTTATACCACCGCGTATGTAGTGAATGTGGATTCTATAAGGGAGTGAAAGTTATAGACATTGAAGAAGGTATCGTATAATCTGTATTTTAAACACCCGCTAAGCTATGATATTTGGTATCGATGCAATGGGTGGTGATCATGCACCTTCTGCTATTATTGAAGGTGCTGTAGAAGCCCAGGGATTTATTGATCCGAAGGATACTATTCTTTTAATTGGAGACGAAGAACTAATTCGTGACCACCTGAGTCAGTACAAGTATAGTAAAGATAAGATCCAGATCAAGCATGCATCTCAGGTTATTGATATGCATGATCAACCAACGCGAGCCTTTTCCTCAAAAACGGATTCCAGTATTAATGTTGGTTTCCGGATGCTTAAAGAAGGAGAAATAGACAGCTTCGCAAGTTCCGGTAATACGGGTGTGATGTTGGTAGGATCTTACTATGAAATTGGAGTAGTTCAGGGGCTGTTAAGGCCAACAACGACTGCTCTTGTTCCAAAAGAAAACGGCGGAAGTGCCGTGCTTCTGGATGTTGGAACAAATCCTGACGTGAAACCTGACGTCTTAAATCAATTTGCAGTGCTGGGCTCCATTTATGCAGAAAGCCTGTTAGGAATCAAAAACCCAAGAGTTGCATTGCTGAATATTGGAAGTGAAGATAAAAAGGGCAATATCCTTCTGCAATCCACATTCCCTTTATTGCAAGAGAACAAAGAGATCAACTTTGTGGGAAATATTGAAGGAAGAGATATTTTTGATGATAAAACCGATGTAATTGTTACCGATGGATATACGGGCAATATCGTTTTAAAACAGCTCGAGGCCTTCCATGATATTATGGTCAAAAGACATGCGGATGATCCATTTGTTAAGCGCATGGATTTTGAAAATTTTGGAGCAACGCCGGTAATTGGTATAAACAAACCTGTACTTATTGGTCACGGTATTTCCGGAGTTAAAGCATTTAAAAATATGATTCTTAGCTCTAAGAAGCTTATATCTGCTGATTTAAAAAGTAAAATCCGTGAAAAACTTTCACAAAATATTGTTTTATAAGCGATACATTTTTTTATGTTTTTAAAAGGAGGATGTTGAATGTCTAATATCAAAGCAGCGATTACAGGTGTGGGAGGCTATCTCCCGGATTACGTGCTGACCAATGATGAATTAAGCAAATTGGTTGATACCTCAGACGAATGGATAATGTCCCGTATTGGGATAAAAACCAGACATATCGCTAAGGAACAAGATAAAGGAACGTCAGATATTGCCGTCCCTGCTATTCAGGAATTATTACAAAAAACAAATACGAGCCCCGAGGAAATTGATTTTTTATTGTGTGCTACGGTAACACCTGATCACCAGTTTCCGGCTACAGCCAATATTATTAGCGACAAACTTGGAATCCAAAATGCTTTTTCTTTTGATTTGAATGCCGGTTGTTCCGGTTTTTTATATGCAGTAGAAACAGCTTCTCATTTTGTTGAGTCCGGTCGTTATAAAAAGGTTATTGTTGTAGGTGCAGAAAAAATGTCCTCTATTGTTGACTATTCCGACCGCAGTACATGTCCTATTTTTGGCGATGGAGCCGGAGCCGTATTAATAGAGCCTACACAGGAAGATGTGGGGATTATGGATTCCATGTTACAAAGCGATGGTTCCGGAAGAGTTTATTTACACCAAAAAGCCGGAGGCTCTGTGATGCCTGCGTCCCACGAAACCGTTGAGAACAGACTCCATTTTATTTATCAGGAGGGCCAGCCCGTGTTTCGTTCAGCTGTCTCCAATATGGCGGATACATCCGTTAAGATGATGCGAAAACATAATATTGCATCCGATGAGCTGGATTGGCTTGTTCCGCATCAGGCGAATATGCGAATTATCGAAGCTACTGCAAAACGAATGGGAATTACAAGAGAGCAAGTGATGATCAATATTCAGCGTTATGGAAACACCACAGCAGCAACGTTGCCCCTCTGTTTATGGGATTATGAAAAGCAATTGAAAAAAGGCGATAAAATGATCCTGGCTACTTTTGGTGCCGGATTTACCTGGGGAGCTATTTATATGAAATGGGCGTATGACGGAGCCTGATATGCTGAGATAACGATTATTGTTTTTTAGTTAATATATTAGGATATACCTTTACTTTGGTATATCCTTTTTTATTTCTTAAAGGCTGTGTATTTCCGGTCAAAGAATTAAAGCAGCAAGGATTAAACATTGCATTCTGCATATTTCACTTGATATTTTACTTTTAAAATTCAGATTTATTCCCTATTTTTGGAAAGTAATTATCATTTATGTTAGATAAAGAGAGCTTATGACCAAGAAATACGATCCTGTGGAAAACTTCGAAACAACACGGGAAAAAGTAGGATATGTACCCAGAAAAGAAGCCACACAGCAAGATTATGACCGTATAGGATTTATGTCCGGGCTGGAGGTTCATCAACAACTTTTAACACAGAAAAAACTATTTTGCCGCTGTCCGGCAGGTATTTATCATGATAATGATGATTATGATGCTGAACTTATTCGGCATATGCGGCCTACACTCAGTGAATTGGGCGAATATGATGGTACAGCACTGATGGAATTTAAAACACGGAAAGAAATCGTGTATCGTATCAACAATGAAAATGCATGTACCTACGAAATTGATGATACACCGCCTTTTCAGATAGATAAGGAAGCTTTGGAGATTGCTATCCAGATTTCCCAGCTGTCTAAGTTAAATATTGTTGGTGAGGTTCATGTAACCCGAAAACAATACCTGGACGGTAGTATACCAACCGGATTTCAGCGTACAGCAATTATTGGTGTGGAGGGGAGTATCCCATTAAAGCATAAAACCGTGCGGCTGATACAGCTAAGCCTTGAAGAAGACTCCTGCCGGGAGATTTCGGATGTAGGCCATACAAGAGTTTTTAAAACAGACCGCTTAGGAATGCCACTGATAGAAACCGTTACATATGCGGATATGGTTAACCCGGATGAAGTGAAGGAAGCATGTGATTATATCCGTTTCCTTAACCGCAGTACAGGAAAAGTGCGCACAGGTATAGGGGCCGGGCGACAAGATGTGAACGTTAGTTGCCGCGGAGGATCGCGGGTAGAAATCAAAGGGGTAGCACATACACGTTGGATACCTGCTCTCACACATGTTGAGGCCTTCAGGCAATATGCACTTTTGGCTATTCGCGATGAGCTTAAAGAGCGTGTACCCGATCCGGAGAATTATAGTATTTCTTATCAGGAATTGGATTATTATGCTTATGAATTTGATTCCATTCCTGCCATTAAAATGGCTAAACATAATGGCCAGAAAATTATAGCAGTGAATTTACCTCATTTTCATGGACTATTGTCTCATTTTACACAACCTGCTCATAGTTTTTCTGAAGAATTTGCAGGGCGTCTTAAAGTAATTGCTTGCCTTGAACGCCCCAATATGACCCATAGCGAATCTTTAGAGCCTGATGTAAGGGAAGAAGACTGGGATAAAATACGAACGTTGCTTGAAGCCAGCGATCAGGATGCTCAGATTATCTTTTGGGCTCCGGAAGATGATGTGGAAACAGCATTGGAAACCATAGAAGAACGCTGTAAAATGGCGTTTGACGGCGTGCCTGAAGAAACCAGAAAATCCTTTGAGGACGGATCCACAGTATTTGAACGTGTGCTTCCCGGTGCTGATCGTATGTATCCCGATACGGATACGGTTCCGATACCTCTGGAAGATAGCTATATTGATAAATTAGAACAAAAACTTCCCGGTGAAGTCATTGATCGTTATCAGCAATTAAAACAATGGAATGTTCCGGAAGATACATATCATTACATTTTCTCCAAAAATCTTTTTCCATTAATAGATAAACTGGTGAATAATATTAAGCTAGATCCTGTTTTTTCCGGAACCTTTATCGGTCATAAGTTGAAATTCGTTGAGGGACATTATTTGAGAGGGGAACAATTTGATTATGCTCAGATTGGAGAACTTTTTGAATTTTTGAAAAAAGAGAATCTCACATTTGATCTGGCTGAATATATGTTGCCTGAGCTTTATGAGCATCCGAAAATGGATTTTGAATCCATCTTAACCAATATTGAATTTAGCCGGATGGCTCCTGAAGAGATTAAAGGAAAGATTAGTTTTTTACGTGATAAATTTGATCAAATCAAGCGTAAGGATGGCGAAGATCATAAAGTGAACTGGCTGATGGGACAGTTGAGAAAAGAAGCAGTTGGCAATATGAAGTTAACGGATCTGTTAAAAGAGATCCAAAAACAGTTTCAGACCAATTAGTGTCTGTCTATAATGTCCGATTTCTTCGTTACGCTCGTTTTTTATCACAGTCATCCCGATGTTACAATCGGGACTCCTGATGATAAAAAACTTCGCAAGCCCCCGATAAATGCGGGGCAGGCTTTGAACTCGAACATTATAAACCAGACACTGACTTTATTGACAGTCTCCAATTAGGTAAATAGAAGTATAAAACAAGTTCCGCATCACAGAATAAATTCAATACAATAATAGAAAACCATGAGCAAGAAAGATATTTTTCAGGGATACAGAGGCAGAGCACTGGAGGTTTTGAAGAAATTTAACGTCCGTGTTTGGGGAAAGGCCGTTGCTGATACAACACGTGGTCATTTCGAAGGTACGGTTTTACCTCGGTCAGAAAATGATGATGATAAACATATTGTGATGAAAATCGCTACCGGCTACAACATAGGTATCGATACGGATACAATCAAAAATATGACGGAAGAAGGCTATAAGGAAGCGAATTATGCCATTCCGGAAAAAGAATTTCCATTTAGTGATGATAATCCCAATGTGAAACTTTTCGGGACAGGCGGAACCATTGCTTCCCGGCTGGACTATCGTACAGGAGCTGTTATTCCGGCATTTTCTCCGGGCGAATTGTATGGTGCTGTTCCTGAGTTGGCCGACATTTGTAATATTGATACGGAAAAAGTTTTTGCTGTCTTCAGTGAAAATATGGGCCCGAAACAATACATCGCCTTAGCCAAAGCGATCGGGAAGGAAATAGAGAATGGCGTTGATGGAATTATGATTGCCCACGGAACAGATACCTTGCATCATACCGGAGCAGCATTAACGTATATGGTACAAAACTCTCCGGTGCCAATTGTTTTGGTTGGTTCCCAGCGTTCTTCTGATCGACCCAGCTCCGATGCAGCACTTAACCTTATGCATGCTGCTCGAGCTGCCGGACATGGCGATATTGCCGAAACCCTGGTCTGTATGTTTGGCCCCACTTCTGATGAATATGGCTTGCTACACAAAGGTACTCGTGTGCGTAAAATGCATTCTTCCTACCGGTCTACATTCCGTACTATTGGGGATATTCCGGTAGCAACAGTAGACAAAAACAAAGTGGAACTCATTCATAAGCGATACAATCACAGAAGGAAGGACCGTGAAGTAACAATAAAACCCTATTTTGATGACCGGGTGACCATGCTGTATTATTATCCCGGTATGAAGCCGGATACATTGGATGCTTTGGTGGATAATGGCTACAAAGGGATTGTTTTTGTTGGTACCGGCCTGGGGCATGTAAATAAAGAACTCTATCCGGCCATTGAAAGAGCACATGCCAAAGGAGTACACATGTATATGACCTTACAAACCCTTTGGGGCTACGTACACATGTTTGTTTATGATACGGGACGCGATATGATGGCTAAAGGAATTATCCCGGCAGGGAATATGCTTCCGGAAGCGGCATTTATAAAATTGGGCTGGGCACTGGGCCAAACACATGATCCCGAAGAAGTGAAAAAGATTATGTTAACACCAATTAATGACGAAATAACGGAACGGGAACCTTACAACGGATATCTGATCTATCAGGGAGGAATACCCGAAGTAGAAGAGTTTATTAAGAAAGTACATAAGTAATACTCGTACAGTTATTTATCTGATAAAAAATATTATTTTACCAGAGGGTTTGGCCTTTCAGGTACATAAGCCGATAGCCGCTCAACATATTCTTCAATGGTTTTTACTTTGTTTCTTTGTAGAAATGCGTCCAAATCATGTCCATATAAAACCTTAACGCGATGGACCAACTCTTTTTTAAATTCAGGGGTATAATAAAATTTTGTATGAGCACTAAATTTTGTTTCCTGTAATGGTTTTAAAAAGATGAGGGCATCATAGGCATTATACATTGTCTGGCCGGCTTCGGCATCTTGCATCTGATTTCCTGTAAAAGGGAAATTTCCAAACGGATTATTCTTAAAAGGAACAGCTACAGGATGGTTTTTATTTAAAGCAAAAGCTTCATCCCATTTTCCATTATCCGGCCTGATCCATTCAAAGTTTACTTTTTCAAGTCCTTCTGCAGTAGATCCCTCATTTTCTTTCCGCAGAGATTCTACTTTAAGCACCATATTATGAATACGAACAGCATAGGTTTTATCCGGATGCCACTGATAAAAGAATGTGCCGGCATTCCAGTGAAAAAAACCGTTTGAATTTTTAATTCCTTTATATGCATGGCGTGTGTTGGTAAGAAAGAATCCCTTTTTACCGGAGTTGAAGTGATCCATTTTATCAGCAATGATTTTATACATAAAATAATCCCTTGCTATCATCGACTGCTGAGCCATGTTAAAGTCTTCAATCGTTTTAAGTAACTCCCAATGAAAAGGCTGGTCTGTTCCTATGATTTGTATTCTTTCATTAGCAGCAAGCTTTTGGTTAATATCCCAGACTTTTGAATACAACGTCAGATACGTTTCATAAGGCCATCCATAACCCAAATCCATTTGGAAGACGTTGGTTAAAATCGTTGTATCTTTTACCTTATGAGTTAAAAAAGAGTCCAGGTAAGGTTGTGCAGAAATGGGAACAGCTTCCATAAAGATGTAATCAATATCTGAGGGATTTTTCTCAAGAAAGTCTATATAAAAATCAAAGGGCTCTACAGCAGAATGTATTGCATCATCAAAAATGATCAGGTCGTGGCTTGCAATTTTCTCTTTAACAAAACTTACAGGTTCCTGACCTTCCTTTTGGATTGTTTTAAGATAATCTTCCGCTTGTTGACTATTTGCAGCAAAGGAAATGAGCAAAAAGAAGCTAATTAGCATGTTGTGTGTTTTCATAGAGGCAGATGGATAAAAATGGTATCGTATCACCTGCTAAAGTAACACATTAATTCATGAAAATCAGTTTTTTATTTCCGGTATATCAGTTTTAATGAGATTATGGAGAGTTTTCTAGATAATTATCTAAAAACCTTCATCTTACAAATAGTTAAACTTTATAAAATATATGAACAGGGTCTTTTGCGTTTTTTAAAAACTCTGATTTATAACTGAATTGTCAGAGGCTTAACTTCAATGCCCTCCGGAACATTCTCAAGTGCCCCCCGGTCTATGGTTATTTTATCTTGTTCGGGATGTTGCTTTTTAAGTTTATAAACGATTCTTTTTGTATGTGATTCTTTCCCTTCCTGATTTTTTAAAGTCCCTAAACGTTTCGTTACTGCTGAGAAAAACGTGTCTTCATATTCATCAGAAAGTTTAACAAGGCTATCCCACCCTTTAGATTTTTTCGCATCTGGTTTTTTATCACTCTCTTTCGTTTCTTCATAATATTCAATATATAAGAAGATGGTATTGTTTATTTCAGCTTTTCGCAATATTATTCCCTTTCCGGAAGGAAGTGCAGGTATAACTTCTACATTAAGCGCATCAGTCGTATATTTCTTTGAATTCAAATTATATGAAAACGGACCGATTTCATAATTTCCCGGTTGCTGAAAACTCACATAATTTCGATAATTAGTGCCTGTCGAGTCATAAATGGTTATTTCAGATTTGTTCAACTCTTTTTGTAAAAGGTCATTTATTAGATTACTATGAGAATACATAGAAACGGTAATTCTTTCGTTAACCCTGGGCTGGGGATTACTTGTCCATAGTTTGGCCGTTCCCTGACCCAAAAGGGAGAAGGAGATAAAAATAAATACTGCTGTAAGATGAAGCTTCATGATAATAAATTTATGGTTGTTAATCACGTAAGGATTTGATTTATAAGATTAATCAAATATAAAAATTATTGTTGCAGTAGTCAAGGTTAACACTGAAAAAGTAATTTCTTTTATTCGAAAAATTGGGCATATGAATCTTCCATGCCGATGCGTTTGGCACACAGGAAGATGATTAAATGCGAAGAGCGAGTTGGCGATGATGCGAGAGTGCGGTGATGGGTATCTTGAATTATGAATTACGAATTACGAATTATAAATTACATTTGCGAATAAGAATACACTAAATCCGCGTTAATTGGTGTGTAATTAGAGAAATTAGCGGACAAACAACGAACACGGAACAAAATTTTAAACAGATGAATAAAAATGACAATAATGGAAATGGGTGATGACAAGGCCGGGTGCCTCTAAAGCTTGTATATCTTGCCTCTCCAATAATTAATCTTTACCTTTACCGGCAAATACAAGATTATGCAAAGTCATCTTTCGAACAATCGTATTGAAGAATTACTGGGAAAAGTATGTTCTTCTGCTGATTTTAACCGGCAACAGGATACAACAATCGTTGTTCATGACATTCCGTTTTTACGGGAGCGTATTCGTAGTGTAGCACGTGCTTTTCCGGAAAATTCCATGCACACGATTGCCATCAAAGCGAATTCTTTATCCGGAATTTTGGGGGAATTAAAGGACCAGGGCTTTGGATTAGAAGCAGCCTCATGGGGTGAGCTGAAAATTGCCGAGCAAAGCGGTTATCCGCCGGATAAAATCGTATTCGATTCCCCGGTAAAAACGTATGATGAACTGGAATATGCTATGAAAAAGGGGATTCATATCAATGCGGATTCTTTGATGGAGCTGGAGCGTATTGCTAAGCTAAAAGAAAAAATAAAATCCCATAGTAATATTGGATTACGCATTAACCCTCAGGTTGGTGTGGGGAATATTTCTATTACGAGTGTGGCAGGGAATTATTCCAAGTTTGGAGTGCCAATGCAGGAAAGGCGGCAAGCGATTATTCAGGCTTATGAAAAGTATCCCTGGCTTAATGGAATTCACTTGCATACAGGTTCACAAGGTTGTGAACCGGAGATGCTCGTCGATGGTGTTCGGCATGTTTATAAACTTGCGCAGGAAATACAACAAAAAACATCACATCAAATTGTGTATTTTGATATAGGCGGAGGCTTACCTGTGTCTTATCATCGCGAAACAGAGGCATACAGCATGCAATATTATGCGGATCTTTTAAGGGAGTCATGTCCCGAATTGTTTGACGGGAGGTATCAACTCATTACTGAGTTTGGACGCTATATCCATGCTAATGCCGGTTTTGTAGCCAGCCGTGTGGAATATGTAAAACATGATAATGGGATCAATACAGCGATGATTCATGTGGGTGCTAATATGTTCATCCGGGAGGCTTATCATCCTCAACAATGGAAACATGAATTTAGCCTGGCTGACCCACAGGGACGCATTAAAACCGGAGAAACTGAAAATCCCTGGATTATAGCCGGACCATTATGCTTTGCCGGAGATATGATTGCACGGAATGTATCGTTGCCGCCGGCTAAAGAAGGCGATTATATCATTGTTCATGATAGTGGAGGCTATGTACTGGCAATGTGGTCCGAATATAACAGCCGGCAAAAACCCCGCGCTTTTGGTGTGAAAGAAAACGGGAAAGTTTTGATGTTATCATAGACAGATACTAAAGAGAGCAATTATTTTTTAAAGATTACCTCTCCCTCTGATTTTACCCATTTCTTCTTACGTTCTGTAGCATCTAAAACAGGAATGTTTGCCTTTTCAGCTATGTTGAAAGCATAATCAAAAGCTTTCGTTTTCTTAACAGTAATCAGATTGAGGTAACGCATCCGTGAACTATTAAATACAAGATTTACATTGCACTTACATTCGCTGGAAAAATATGGAATAGTAACATAATGGATCAATTGACTGGTTTTTACGCTTACGACCGTTAGATAATGTATCTCCGGTAGTTGTTTTTTGTATTCCTTTCGATACCAGAATAAGCAGCACCAAACAGAGATAAGCTGATTTTGCAACGTATCCAGATAAACCAACTTTTGCAAAGTAATTACAGACAGCCCACCCAGGACAAGTATAATTCCTATCACGATAAAAATCCAACCTTTGGAATAATCCATTAAATTATTAATACCTGCTACAAAAGCCAGCACGCCCATAAACATGAATTGTACGGGAAGCCTTGAACTACCCATAAATATAGACTCCGAATTGTCCATATCGTAAGATTTATCAATTTTTACTCCTACGAAGATAGAAAGATTTAATCTATTTGCGAAATATTATAAATTTTTTTACCCTGTATTATGATCGTTTTAAAAAGGAATTTGATGTGATTTCTTTTCACTAACGGATGTTTTGCAGACTAAATGAAACGAGATGATTGCCTTAAATGCATAAGTAAATGATTGAAGTTAGGCTACAGAATGTGAGTTCCCGGTGATGTGAACTGAGCGTCCCGATAGCTATCGGGATTAGCGAACGAAGCAACTAAGAGATGATGAGAAAGAAGTAGGTATTTGTTAAAACCGGTAAACGATTCAACGGATCAACGATTTAACAAAAAGCATAAATAATGGCTTTTGCGCAAATTGAGATCAAAAAATACAAACAGATGAATATAAGTGATATAATCAGAATTAATGCTATATATTATTCCATGAATCGTAAAAACAGGTTTTTATCTTTTTCTTTATGATATTGATATCCATTTTGATGGAGGAAATTTGCAATTTCAGAGAGTGTTTCTTTCTTCCATCCGGAACCCACGGGTAATCCAATAAGAGTTGTTATTTTCTGAAAAACAAGACGTCCGCTTCTTGAAGGAACGATTTTATAAAATATTAAAACATTGTGTAAGCTTTTTCGATGAAAACAAAATGCTATTCTATCCACGCCAAGCCGAATTTGCTTTTTCCGGGGAAAAATAAGAGTTACTCCGGCTTGATAAGGTTTAATTTCGACCTGAAGAGGAATTTTTTTTCGAAAGATCATACCGGGAACTACAGCCAGCCAAACAATATAAAATAAAGGTGCAATAAGCAGGGGCATTAGAAGAATTTTCCACAAATCTGAAACTGTTATTGAATGATCATCAAGAACTGCAGCTAATATTAAAAGGGCAAGTGCAATGTAAAATAGTAAAGAAAACCCAATAGCAAAAAAAAGTTTACCTGTGCTTTTTACAGACCAGATTCCCCCTGACCGGTAACTATTTTTATTTCTCTTGGTTTGAGGTGGAGCTGGTTTGTTTTTAATCGTATCCTGCATTGTTTTTTTTTATTCGATTAGGCCCTGAAAATAAAGGAAAACAAATATTTCTTCTTTTCAAAGATAATTTTTTTTTGCATTAGTGTAACAAATTAGGTATTTTTACGTCACATTGATAAACAGGTAACAACGCAAAAAATGACAACTGCCGAATACAACTTATGTGTTGATGAATATTCTGATGGTGTTTACCGCTTCATCCTGAAAAATATGAGAGATGAAGAGCGCGCCAGAGATGTTGTGCAGGAGTCATTTGTGAAAATGTGGGAGAAGGTCAAGGATATTTCTTATGCAAAAGCACGTTCTTATCTTTTTACCACAGCGTATCATACCATGATTGATGTGATAAGAAGGGAAAGAAAGCAGGAGAGCCTGGATGATACGCCGAATTATGAACCTTCTCATGACAGAAATTATTCGGACTTAAATGAAATTTTGAACAGCGCATTAGAAAAGTTACCTGAAATACAAAAAAATGTGATTTTGCTTCGTGATTATGAAGGATATGCATACAAAGAGATTGGCGAGATTGTCAATTTGAATGAATCACAGGTGAAAGTATACATTTATCGGGCGCGACTCGCATTAAAGAAATATATTGGCAGCATGGATGCCGTTATTTAAAATAAACAGAAAATGAGAATTAACAGAAACAACTACGAAGCTTATATGATTGACTATCTGGACGGAAATCTAACTTCCGCGCAGACAGACGAGCTTATGTTGTTTCTGGATGAGAATCCCGATATTAAGGCTGAAGCTGAAGGCCTTGATATGACCGTGAATCCGGTGGATGAGCAATCGCCTGTCTATGATGAGAAAGCTGCCCTGAAACAACCGGTAACGGATGATTCCGGAACGATTACTGAAGATAATTATGAAACCTGGTTTATTGCTTTTGTAGAAGGTAACCTTTCTAACGATGAAAAATCCCACCTACATACTTATCTAAACCAAAATCCGGAAAAACAAAAAGAGCTTGAGCTCTTTAAAGCAACTAAACTGCAACCGGAAGAAGTTACTTTTGAAAATAAAAGTCAATTAAAAGCTATAGCCATAATCCCTGTTGCCGGAATAGATGCATCCAATTATGAGCAAAAAATGATTGCCCGGGTAGAAGGTGATCTTTCCCTTGGTGAAATTACTGATTTGAATGCATTTATTGAGCAAAATCCCGGATTGAAGCAGGAATTCGAATGGTTTAAAAAATCAAAGCTGAAGGAAGATAAGTCAATTGCTTTTCCGGATAAAAGACATTTGAAAAAATATACGATTGGCGTTACCAGAAAAACACTTTACAATTTTGTAGCTGCAGCAGCAGCAATTGCTTTAGTAATTGGCTTTTCATGGAACTCGCTTTTCCCGCCTGAACACTTGAATATGGGTTTGGCAAGTTTAGACCGGAGCAATATTGAAGTGAAGAAAAATCTGAACGAAAAGATAATAGATAAATCTTCAGATGCTACAAAAACAGAGTCTAATACAGTAAATGCTCAGTCACAAACTCAACAGTCAAGAACAATAAAAACCAGGCGTGAAGATGTTTCTCAACTTAATATGCTGGCATCTAATGATCAGTCAACAATTCAGGTTTCCAATGAAAGGAATATTGATACGGATTATCGTGTGTATATATCAGATGCTCAATTGCTAAATAGACATAGAAGAATGGCAAATGACAATCTTATGATGGCTATGCAGGATAATCAGGGGATATTATCGGTACAGGATATCGCCTGGAACCAATTGGAAAACTGGACCGGAGTTGAAAAAACAGACGATTTCAATAGCAACAAGAAGAATATTTTCTGGACTATCGTGGATGTTGGGCTTAAGGGAGTAAACAGTCTGACAGGAAGTGATTTTGAACTTAAGCGGAAAGTTTCTGATGAGGGTAACCTGAAAGGATATTCTTTCCAGTCGAATGCCTTTAAAGTCTCAAGGTCACGATAAAACGATTCTAAAGAAACAGGATTAGTATTTGTTTTCAATAAATTAGCATAAACAGGGAAATTTCTCTGTTTTTTTATTTATTTTGCATTACATAAACATAATCCTAAATACAAATCCTATATGCTACATAAAACCCTTCTAATTCTGATGTTATTGCCTTTTGCACTCGGCATGCAAGCTCAGGATAATAATTCAATGCTGGTTGTGCGATTTGCGGAAGAAAATATTGAGATAGATAATTCTACCCGTAGATTTATTGATAATAAAGATATTTCAGAAGAAGTGTTTTTCTCTAAGATAAAGAAAATCCAGCAAAAGGCCATCGAAGATGTCATTGCACGAGAGGGTTATGAAATAAAAGGGATTAAGCAGCAGGTTTCTTTGCTCCCTTCGGAGTTTGCAAATCTTGAAAAGCAGCAAAGTATTGATAAATTATCGGAAGATATTAACCGGTCTTTCTTTCAAAAAATATTAAATGTTTTTAATCCGGGTAATCCGGATTGGTATATGTCGTCTCGTTTTTCTTCTGATAAAAAAGATCGCATTTCTACAACATTGCAGCAGCAGGATAGCAAGTATGCTTTATTTCTCCATAAATTTGAAGTTAAACGCTCTTTGTGTGGAGAAGCTCAGCTAATAACACATTTCAGTTTGCTCAATGATGAGAGCGAAATTGTATTGGGAGGACAAAATATTTATTATGCTGATATGAAAAACTCCATGAATAAAAATGTTTTAAATCATCTTCTGGAAACCGCATTTATAGATACATTCGCTATCATATTTGATAAGCTCAAATAAATTCCCAAAAAAATTCCCCAAAGGTGTAACTAATTTGAGGTGCTCTCCGTCCCATAATCAAAACCTCAAAAGGAGAGAACTATGAAAACCATTATGAACAAATTCGGAATACTTGCCCTGGGATTATTGTTATCATTAAGCCTGCAGGCGCAGAAACAAAAACTTGATGTAACCCCTGATGCGGGACTGGACATTAAAAAACTTATTGTTAAAGGAGCCTTAAGCGTTACTCTCACTCAAGGAGAAGAAAGTAAAGTTTGGTTGGAATATAGTAAAGATGAAGCCGACCAAATACCTGATGAAAAAGTAAGTCTTAACTATAACGAAGAAAACAATCTTCTTAAGCTTGACCATGGAATGTTTAGTGGGTATCCGGGAAAACTATTTGTTCAGGCACCAGGCCTTGAATATGTTAAGATGTCGGGAGCCATAGACCTTAATTGCCGGGATACGATTCGGTCTTCCAAACTTGCAATTATAGCTGAAGGTGCATCTGATATTAAATTATTAGTCGATGTAGATGTATTACAGACAAACCTTTCCGGAGCTTCTTCAGTAAAGTATGCGGGTACCGCAGTAACTCATAAAATTGAAACTTCAGGAGCTGCCAATGTTCATGCCCGCCGCTTGTTTACAAAAGACCTTAGAGCGGACATATCCGGCTTTTCAAGTGTTAATGTGCTTGTTTCAAATTCTGTTAAAGGAAGCGTAACGGGTACTTCAAGCCTTGTGAATCATTCGAAAGCAAAGATTAATGAAGTGGAAACTTCTGGACTGTCTAGTGCCAGTAGTAATTCGGATACAACTCAATTCCGGTTTGGAAAATCTAAAATTATAATCACAGATTCGGACCTGAAAATGAAAATGGATGAGGATTTTGATTATGAAAATGATGAAGAAGAGAAAGAAGAAGAATTTGACGGCCATTGGGGAGGATTTGAACTGGGCTTTAACGGTTTTTTGAATGCGAATAATAAAATGGAACTGCCTCAGGAATATGATTTCCTGGAATTGAGAGAAGAAAAATCTGTCTTAGTCAACCTGAATTTATTTGAACAAAATTTCAATTTGATAAGAAACCATGTAGGATTGGTAACTGGCCTTGGACTACAGTATAACAATTACCGGTTTGCTAATAACGTTATTTTAGATAACGAAGGAGACAAACTTCAAGGGACTTATGATAAAGATACTGATCGAAATTATATAAAAAGTAAATTAGTAGCTAATTATCTTACTGTACCTTTAATCCTGGAATTTACGACACATGGAAAAAATGAATTTCATATTGGTGCAGGTGCTCAATTTGCATGGAAAATAGGGGAACATAGCAAAATAGTTTATGAAAAAGGAACCAATCGCGAAAAAGAAAAAGACCGGGGAGATTTTTATCTGAATCCTTATAAACTTGAATTGACCGGAAGAATTGGTTGGGGTTGGATTAATCTCTTTGCTACCTACTCTGTCAATGAAATGTTTGAAGATGGAAAAGGTCCTGAAATGTATCCTTTTACAGCAGGAATCACACTTGTTGGGTGGTAATAAAAAACGAATCGATATAAAAAAGATAAGGGGAGTTTATGCTCCCCTTTTTTTATTCTTTGAATATTGAATAATAGAAAGTTAATTCATTTCATTAATAAGTTCATCTGTAATTTCAAGATCATGGTAAACTTCTTGCACATCCTGATCCTCGTCCAGCATGTCGATTAATTTTAATACAGTCTGCGCTTTATCAAGGGGCAATTCCTTGCGTACATGGGGAATTCGTTCCAACTTCGACGTTTCTGTTTCTATTCCAAGCTCCTCGAGTTTTTTCATCATGCTTCCGAAATCATCCATAGAAGTTGTTATCGTAAAATATCCGTCATCTAACTCAATTTCTTCTGCTCCGGCATCAATAAGCTCTAATTCCAGCTCTTCTTGTTCCCAGTCGTTTTGTTTAAAGCGAAAAACGCCTTTCCGGTCGAACAGGAAAGATAAAGAGCCATTTTTTGCCAGGGAGCCGTCCATTTTATTAAAATACGAACGGATGCTGGAGACTGTTCGCTGTTGGTTATCGGTAGTACATTCTACATATATAGCAATGCCATGTGGTGCATAACCTTCATAGGTGAGTTCCAGATAGTCCTCGGCATCTTTTCCGGATGCTTTCTTAATAGCCCTCTCGATATTATCTTTGGGCATATTGACACCTTTGGCATTGTTAATAGCCATTCGTAAGCGCGGATTAGCTTCCGGGTCATTTCCGCCCTCTTTAACGGCAACGGAGATTTCTTTAACCATCCGGGAGAACATTTTGGAACGCTTGGCATCCTGAGCCCCTTTTTTACGTTTTATTGTGGACCATTTACTGTGACCTGACATATTATTTCGTTTTAATTTATTATCGCCTTACCTGCAAAGTTAATATTTTCTATTTAAAAGTGTTGAAAATTAGAAGCAAAAAGGCTACTCTATTGAAGATACACAGAGTAGCCTTTGCAGTATTATAACGATTCAAAATGTTAAATGTTTTATCCTAAAAAGCTGAGTAAAATACCCGCTGCAACTGCAGAGCCAATAACTCCGGAAACGTTGGGAGCCATGGCGTGCATCAGCAAGTGATTTGACGGATCATTTTTTAATCCTTCATGTTGAACAACGCGGGCGCTGTCAGGGACAGCTGAAACTCCTGCTGCTCCAATCATGGGGTTTATTTTATTCTCTTTTGAGAGGAATAAGTTCATAATCTTTGCAAAAGACAACCCGCCTGCTGTTGCGATCATAAAGGAGAAAGCACCCAGAACAAAAATAAGCATCGACTGAGGCGTTAAAAAGACATCAGCCTGCGTAGATGCTCCAACCGTAAGTCCAAGCAGAATATTAACAATATCTACCAGGGAGTTACTTGCCGTATCAGCCAGTCTTCGTGTAACACCACTTTCTTTCAGTAAATTTCCAAAGAACAACATACCTAGTAGAGGCAATGCACTCGGTGAAATAAATGCAGTGAGCAATAAGCCGATAATAGGGAAAAGAATTTTTTCCAACCGGGCTACAGAACGCGGTGGCTTCATACGCATGAGCCTTTCGCGTTTGCTGGTCATAAGCTTTATGATCGGGGGTTGAATAACCGGAACCAGGGCCATGTATGAATAGGCTGCGATGGCAATAGGTCCGATAAGGTTTTGTACGGTAACCACATCTCCGGCAACGGTAGTATACTCATTTACCCCGTTTGCCAGCATGGAGGATAAGAAGATAGCCGTTGGGCCGTCGGCACCTCCGATAATTCCGATAGCTCCTGCTTCAGGTGGGTAAAAACCTAATACCAAAGCTCCCAAAAAGGTTAGAAAAATCCCGATTTGTGAAGCCGCTCCTAAAAGCATTAAACGAGGATTGGAGATAAGGGAGGAGAAGTCTGTCATTGCTCCGATACCCAGGAAAATCAGTGGAGGGTAAATCCCTTGTAATACACCAAAATATAAAATATTCAGCACACTTCCATCTTCATAAATACCCAGTTGTAATCCGGCATCATGCATAAAAGGAATATTACCGATGATGATTCCGGTGCCAATGGGGATTAAGAGTAATGGTTCATATTGAAACCGGATAGCCAGGAATATAAAAAATAACCCGACCACAATCATTATTAGGTTACCAGATTCAGCATTGTTAAATCCTGTATAAGACCAAAATTGCTGCAGGCCTCTGCCTACTGCGGTCTTGGTGTCTTCAGGTGCAGCTAGTTCAGATTCTGACTGGTTTTCAGAAGAAGCTTCTATTGTAGTTTGTTCTTTGTCATTGTCAACAGGGCCGCTGTTGAATGCATAAGAAACAAAGGACAAAATTGCGATTATTCCTATAATTGTTAATAGTTTCCTTATTGCCATAGCTCTATTCCATTTCAATTAATAGATCATCCTGAAGTACACTGTCCCCTTGAGATACCTTGATTTCTTTAACGGTACCATCTTTTTCTGCCAATACGCTATTTTCCATTTTCATGGCTTCCATCGTAATCAGATTTTGTCCTTTCTTAATCTGATCACCAGGTTTAACATGAATATCTAAAATAGTTCCCGGTAATGGAGCATTCACCTGAAAGCCTCCACTACTACTGCCACCACCACTGTCAGCAGGTCTGCTTTGTGAGGACTCAGCGCTTTTTTGAGATTTCACTTCCTTGCGAATAAGCGTAGGTGTTTTTGGTTGTTTTAACTCCTTATGTACTTCAACCTCATAAGGTGTTCCATTAACCTCTACTGTAGCAACATTCGATTCGAAATTGCGGATTTCGACCGAATATTTATTTCCGTTTATGGTAAATTCAAATTCTTTCATGGGTATGTATTGTTTTTCAAATTGCCCGGTTTATGGTTAAAACCTTGATCCACCGGGATTATTCCTTAATCCGTAAATTTTCGAACTCCATGGAGAATATCTCTTAGATATCTTTTGCATCGTAATGATATTGCTTTCTTCATCATGAAGCTCATTAAAATACATATATAATGCCGTTGCAATGGCAGCGTTGACCTCTCCGGGAGTATCAAAATGTTCTTCCTTCGTCGTTTCTTCTATACCTTTTTGGTTTTTCCGACGACTACGCAGATTCATTTTGATTAGCTTTGGAATATTGTTAAAAACTAAATACAATAAGACCAAAGCGGTAAATATGATTAGGTAGCCAGATATCGCAATGATAATTGCTGAATTCGTAATGTGCGAAAAATCGAAACTTATGCTTTCTAATATCATAATGCTTTAATTATAATGGAATATTACCGTGTTTTTTCGGAGGATTAACAACTTTTTTGGTTGTAAGCATTTGTAATCCGCGAATTATACGGAAACGAGTATTCCTGGGTTCAATAATATCATCGATATAACCATAAGATGCTGCTCTGTAGGGATTAGCAAACATCTCCTTATATTCGCTTTCTTTTTCTTCGATATATTTTGCTTTTTCCTCTTCATCCTCAATCTTGCTGATATTCCTCCCTTCCAAAATTTCGATGGCTCCTTTGGGCCCCATAACAGCAATCTCAGCAGAAGGCCATGCATAATTGAGGTCACCACGTAATTGTTTTGAGCTCATAACGTCATGAGCGCCACCATACGATTTCCTGAGCGTGATCGTAATTTTGGGTACGGTAGCTTCACCAAAAGCATACATCAGCTTGGCTCCGTTGAGAATGATACCACTATGTTCTTGTTTTGTGCCTGGCATAAATCCGGGAACATCAACGAAAGTGATAATAGGAATATTAAAGGCATCACAAAAACGAACAAAACGTGCTGCTTTACGAGAGGATTCAATGTCAAGCACTCCAGCTAAAAAGTTTGGTTGATTAGCTACGATACCTACAGAAGTACCGTTGTATTTAGCAAATCCAACAACCATGTTTTTGGCATAATTCTGATGTACTTCCAAAAACTCTCCATAATCGACTGTGCTGTATATAATATCTTTTACTTCGTAGGGTTTGTTTGTGTTTTCCGGAATGAAATAGTTTAATGACTCTTCCATTCTGTCAATGGGATCGTCACATTCGGTTAAAGGAGGCTCTTCCAGATTGTTTTGCGGGATATAGTCCAGTAGTTTTCTGATCAGCAATATGCCTTCTTCTTCATTTTCCGCGACAAAATGAGCCACTCCTGATTTACCGCCATGCACATTAGGTCCGCCTAATTCATCAACGGTTACGGTTTCTCCGGTTACCGTTTTGACCACTTTAGGACCTGTCACGAACATATAAGAGTTCTCTCTGGACATAATGGTAAAGTCCGTAAGCGCTGGTGAGTATACAGCACCTCCGGCGCAGGGTCCGAATATTGCAGATATTTGAGGAACAACACCGGAGGCTAAAATATTGCGTTCAAAAATTTCAGCATATCCTGCCAGAGATCGAACTCCTTCCTGAATACGGGCTCCGCCGGAATCGTTTATTCCGATTACCGGAGCTCCGTTTTTCATAGCCATATCCTGAATCTTGCAAATCTTATTTGCAAAGGTTTCGCTTAACGAACCCCCAAAAACGGTAAAGTCCTGCGAGAATACATAGACTAATCTGCCGTCAATAGTTCCATAGCCGGTAACAACACCATCTGAGAGAAATGATTTTTTCTCCATGCCAAAATCATGACAACGGTGTTTTACAAACATGTCAAACTCTTCAAAACTGCCTTCATCCAGCAAAGCGTCAATTCGCTCACGGGCAGTATATTTTCCTTTCTTATGCTGGGAATCAATACGCTTTTGGCCACCACCTAACATGGCCTCTTCGCGCTTGTTTAATAATTCTTTGATTTTATCTTCAATAGCCATAATGGATCGAAATTAATTGTAGCAAAGCTTTTTATATTAAAAAAATAAATTTTTGCGAATGATTATTTATGATCACAAATCTCTGTTAGAACTCCTTGTGTTGATTTAGGATGTAAAAATCCAATATTCAATCCTTCAGCTCCTTTTCGGGGTTCCTTATCAATGACACGAAGTCCTTTTTCCTGGGCTTCTTTCAGTTTTGCAGCTGCATCAGGTACTGCATAAGCTATATGATGGATGCCGGGCCCCTTTTTTTCTATGTATTTGCCAATGGGACCTTCCGGATCTGTTGACTCCAATAGTTCTATTTTGGTGTCTCCGACCTTGAAAAATGCCGTTTTTACTTTTTGATCCTTTACTTCTTCAATGCCATAGCATTCTAATCCGAGAACTTCTTCGTGGTATTTGATGCTCTCTTCTAAATTGTCTACAGCTATGCCAATGTGCTCAATATGTGTTGGTTTCATAATGTTTTTTGATATTTGTTGAAAACTTTTGCAAAGGTAATTGATATAATGAAATTTAACTGTTTTTTTGATAACAAATTTTTCTTTGGGTTAACGAAAATTTATTTGTGTTTTTTGTTGATTAAAAGAATATTAAAGGGCTTGTGTCGAAATATTTAACGATTTAGAATTGCTATAAATTAAATATTTATTAACGATAGACTTTTTCTTCTTGATTTTTGCCAGGAAATGTTAATAATACCTTAACCCAGATGGAAAATAGCATAAATTTGTAAAAGTGAAATAATCCTGCAATATACATGAGCCTTTACAGCAGTGCATAGTTATTCTTGCAAAATCAGATTTTGTAAATATGAAGCAAGATCCCATGGAGTAGAATTGTGGATAAGGATTCCTGAATTAATAAAACTTAATCCAATAGATCAGTAAAATAAAGTTTTAATGACTGTCCAAGTTATTAAAGTCCATAGTTCCTTCTATATCCCATTTGGCCCTGACATTGAAATTTTTATGGAAAAACCAGCTTTTCTCCGGCTGAAGACCTTGTAAATAAAGTCCTGTATCCCATTGATCATTGTTATTCGAGTCTTCAATAATTCTAATGCGATAGTTTTGAGGAGGTAAATTGTTGAAGGTTATTGTTTCAGGATCTTTTTTCCGGACCTCACGCAGAACTTCCTGATCGGTATTTGTTAGCTGCACAATATAATTTGTGTTGGGTTTTATGTTTTTCAGATGAAAAATTATATTTCCGTAATTTTCAATGGCTTTGATGTGGAAGTCATATGCTAAAGTATCGTTCTGGAAGTCATTGATAAGGGTGAAGGCTTCCGGGTATAGTGTGATTTTATATTTTTTTTCAGGGTCCCATTTATAAGTGCCGGAAACTTTTGTTTTCAGGGTTGAATTTTTATATCCAAAATTTATTGGGATTGTATCTGAAAGACTATCTTGTTTTTCTATCATATAAATTTTTTCCTCCAGAATGGTATCAAAAGGAATTTTAGATGAAAATGTGATGTCCTGGTAGAAAGGTAACGAACCATCAGTTAGATTTGAACTAAGCAGAGTTTTATTATCTGGTTTTTTAGCCGGCTCTATCCAGGTGTTGTCATTCCACGAGTAGTGAGTGTCTGATAGTTCAAAAAATAAGCTGTCCGAAACCGGGTAATTAAAAAATAAAGTTAATGTGTCACGATTGGGATTAAATTCCTTTACAAAATTAGTTCTGTTGATGGTTTGAATCGCTAATTGTTGAGCCGGATATTTGAACACGAATTGATAAGCGTAAGGATTTAGGGCTTTAGCTTCCGAGAGCCTTTGATTTGTATCCGCTTCATTAAAAAACCTTAGGTGTATACTTTTGGGCTGTAGCTCTCTGCGAATAGAGTCCATATTGATAGAGTCGCGTAATAGGGAGTCATTCCTTATTGAGTCGGGTAAATTTACCGGGTTGAATGGTTTTACTAAAGTATCGGAAAAGGCTATTGCTTCACTTTTCGGATCGTAAAGATAATTTTTGTTCTGGTCATCCAATCCGAATATCTTATAGCTTCCGGGGGCAAGGTTTTCCAATTGAAAATAGCCGTTTTCGTCCGTTTTGGCAATGTAATGAGGCATCTGTTTCATCGGGATTGAATCCGCCGTTTCTTTATACAGCATAACAATCCATCCGGCTTCGGTTTTTTCAGAAAAAGCTTTTTGAGCTTGTCCCTTCAATTTTAGTGAATCCAGATAAGGACCGGTGGAAAAAGTATAGGTATAATTATCAATTTCATTTCCTTCATTTAAATCTTTTATAGAACTGCCAAAGTAGATATTATAGGTTGTATTTGATCTTAAGTTTTCCGGAATATCGAACAGCAGGGATTTGCCGCGTAGTTGAAACATCGGTTTATCTTTTACCGGGGGTGATATCAGGACCTGATTTTGCACATCGGATAAAGTGACAAACTCATTAAATGTAATTTTTACCTGGCGGGGTTCAATATTTGCAGTTTTATTTGGCGGATCGGTTTCAACGACCTCCGGTGGATCTTCATCCCGGGGGCCGCCTTGGGGTGGCACCATAGTAGCACAAGCACTGATGATTAGAGCCAGGAATAAAAATTTTATGATCTGTTGTGTTTGTTGATTCATGGAATGGTTTTCTTATCGTACAAATATGGCAAATTTTTATTTTTCCGGATTGTGTTATTCAAATGAAAAACTTTTATTTGCATCCGAGTGTTTAGCTAACGAAACGTCTGTAATATCCAAGAACTCATAAAAGCAAAACAGGGTTAAGGGAATGTCTTGGCCTCCCTGGATAAAGAAACAAATATAGCTTTTTATTTTTTATAAAATAAAGCAGCAATACATATCTTTAATTTAATCAAATATAAAAATGCAAGTATTAACCTCACGAACAACTCTTTTATTAACGATAAAAGCATTAGTTAATTTCATGCCGAAAGCACAGAAAATCCTGGGCTTCATTATTGGCTTTTTTCTAATTTTAAGTCCTGCAGAAGCGCAAGATATAACAAAACAAATTAAGCAAAACCATGCTGAAAAAGTGTGTGCCCATACCCGGCTTCAACATCAATCCATGGAAAAGAATGTAAAAGCTACCGGCTGGAGCGCTTATGATCTGATTTATCACAGGATCAACTGGAATATAGATCCGGCGGTAAAAGCCATATCAGGTTCTGTATTCTCCATTTTTGAAGCCAAACAGCAGTTGGATACTTTAACATTTGATTTGCATGATAATATGACTGTTGACTCTGTTGTTTATCAGCAGAGTGTAATCAATTATACGCATCAAAATGACAAGCTCTTTATCCAGATGCCGCAAACCGTTGCCCCGGGTCAAAAAGACTCTGTGACGGTCTACTATCATGGATCACCCGGAGGGAGCGGTTTTGGTTCCTTTATGCAGTCCACACATGATAATATACCGATCATCTGGACCCTTTCAGAACCTTATGGTGCCAGTGAATGGTGGCCCTGTAAAAACACATTGAAAGACAAAATCGACTCTATGGATATCTTTGTCCATACACAAGCTCAGTACAAAGCAGCTTCCAATGGTATTCTCGTTGATGAGACGGTAAATGGTCAGCAAAAAACGGTACACTGGAAACATCGTTATCCGATAACAACCTATCTGGTAGCTGTAGCCGTTACGGAATATGCTGAGTTTGCTGACTATGCTATGCTTAACAGCGGCGATTCTATAAAAATCCTCAATTATGTCTATCCTGAAGATTCAGCTGCGATTCGTCAACAGGCTGCAGCCACCGTTGATGTTATGGAGCTTTTCAATGACTTGTTTATGGATTATCCTTTTCCGGAGGAAAAATATGGACATGCGCAGTTTGGCTGGGGCGGAGGCATGGAGCACCAAACAATGAGTTTTATGGGGACTTTCAATTTTGGGATTGTTGCTCATGAGTTGGCACACCAGTGGTTTGGAAATATGGTTACACTGGATAACTGGCCCGATATATGGCTGAATGAAGGGTTTGCTACCTATCTTACCGGATTGTCTTATGAGCACATGTTCAATGGCAAGTATTGGGGTATTTGGAAAGAAAATCAGATCAAACAAATTACAAGCAAGCCCGGCGGTTCTGTTTATTGCAATGATACTACGGATGTTAGCCGCATTTTTGACAGTCGCTTATCTTATGCAAAAGGAGCAATGGTATTGCACATGCTTCGCTGGAAAATCGGAGATACGGCATTTTATAATGGAGTTCGCAATTATTTGAATGATCCCTTATTAGCTTATGATTACGCCACTACAGCCGATTTGAAATATCATCTGGAACAAAGTAGCGGAGCAAATCTGGATGAGTTCTTGAATGATTGGTTTTACGGGGAAGGGTATCCTTCCTATTCGATAACCTGGACTCAGAATTCTGCTAATGAAATGGTTTTAAAAGTAGACCAAACGACCTCTCATTCTTCAGTAAGCTTTTTTGAAATGCCCGTTCAAATCAAAATGAAAAATAGTTCACAGGATACATTGGTTCGATTGGATCATACGCATGACGGACAAACTTTTACTGTGAATCCCGGCTTTACTGTGGATTCTGTATTTTTTGACCCCAACAATTGGATTGTTTCTGCTAATGATCAGGTTATGGTTGGTGTTGATAATCCTAAAGAGAATAATATTCGTATTTATCCAAATCCGGCTCAAGATATGGTAAATATCGAAGGGCGACGTGAAATTATGAAAGTAGAAGTCTTTCGGGAAGATGGAATTAAAATGGATGAGGTGAACCCCCAGAAAAACAGCTACCGATACAATTTCAGTGAGTTTATAAAAGGGGTTTACTTTTTCCGCATTACATTTTCGAAAGGAGTTGTTTCACGCAAAATCGTAAAGTTATAAAACAGCCTTTTTTAATGGAATGATGCCTCATAAAAATGGTTTATTCAATCACAATTTGCCGTGTTTTTATTTTCTCATCATATTGTAAGCGGATCAGGTAAATGCCGGGCGATTGCTGTGAAAGATCAAAACGGATTTGGTCTTTTCTTATTTTATTTTTAGTTGCTATCAGCTTTCCTTTCGTGTCGTAGATAGTCATGTTGATTTCACTATCGACTTTTCCGGGGATTTCAACTATAAACTTTCCGTTCGAAGGAGAAGGATAAACGTTAAAATCATTTGTCTGCTGTTGTTTCTCTTCTTTTGATGTAATAATGGCATCAAGAGTTGAACGTCCTTTACATCCTTTATAAGTGATTTCTAATGTTGTAGTATAGGTTCCGGGCGAATTGTATGTTACCAAAACGGATTTATCTGTACTGGAAGAAGGGGTTGCAGCTGAATCGAAATACCATTGGGTGTCTGCATTTGCCCATCCTGCATTAGCTGTAAATGAATTATCGGTAAAAAGAATTTCATCCGACTCAATCCATTCATATCCTATAACAGGTTTGGGTATTGGATTAACGGTTACGCACACTGTGTCGCTGGCGGAATTTATCGTGTCGGAAATAGTAACAATAAAACATGTATCATACGGTTCGGTTCCTGGTTTCGGTAAAGTGATTGATGGTGGGTTTAGCATATTTGGCCCATGCTCCCATTCTACATTTAAACTTCCGTATGGAAGCTTTATATTGGGTTCATCTATTCCCCAGGTATCGTTTCCTTGTCCATCATGAAATAACTGTACAAAACGGAACTTGGTATGGGGCGAAACAGCTCCATCAGGAATTTTATTTTCATATTTGTTCCAGTAATAAAGTTCACTGTTTTGTTGCTCTTGTGGGCTAAAATGTGGTTGCCAATATGATCCTGTTCCCGGCGTTGTTGTAGTAAATGGTGGATTTGAATCCATGTTACCTACAGGCTCTTCGTTGGGGCCCGGGAAATTATGCCAGGTAGCTCCGCTATCCACAGAATATTGCAATGCGACTCCTTCATTAGGAGCATTAGGTGCATTACATGTTCCTGTATCTTGTTGTCGCCCGTACCTCATATACCATTCGATTACTCCACCTTCCAAAAAAACATTGACATAATCAGTAGTAAGGACTTTCGGATTCTGGTTTCTTGATCCCATCCACAAATGAGATCCAGAAGCTCCCGGCCCGCATGGATTATTAAAAGAAACATCTACGTTAATTGTTTGCCAGTTTATATTTGTATTCAAATAGGAACAGCCTCCACTTGCTGATAAGGTAACCTGTTCACCGGGACAAACTTCCTTGGGAAAAGCAATGGCTGTAATATGGCATTGAGCCATGGAAGATTGGCTGATGAATGCCAATAGAATAGTAAAAATGAAACTGAAGTAAATACGTATCATAGCCTAAAAAATGTTTTATATACAGTTAGACTACGGCCGGATATTAAAGTTTAATATCCGAAGATTATTCCGGATTAATTCTCCGGTCGGCGGCTAAGAAATTTTTTGAAATATGACGCACCGGAAATAATGAAGTAAGCCAGCCTATGAGCATTACAACGCCAAAGACAGCCAAAAAGTCCATCAGTTTCACTTTTACAGGATATGCATCTACAATGAAAGAACCGCCACCCATACCGATTAATCCAAATTGTTGCTGTAAAAAAGCAATAAATCCACCCAGCAAGATACCGCTAATAGCTCCGATAAATGTAATCAGCAAACCCTCATAGAGGAAAATGCGTTTGATTAACTTTTGACTTGCTCCCATGCTGTATAATATCGCAATATCTTTGTTCTTGTCCAGTATGACCAGGGTAAGAGAGCCAATGATGTTAAATGTGGCAATAACTAATATCAGACTCAATATTAAAAAGGTTATCCATTTTTCACTGCTGAGAATTTTATACAGTGTTTGTTGTTGTTCTATGCGATTCCGGATTTCAAAATCAGGCCCTAAAACAGACTTTAGCTGTGCTGCTACTGTTTCGCTATCTGCATCATCGCTAATTTTTATTTCCAGAGCGGAAACCTCATCTTCATAATCATAGAGGTCTCTGGCAATTTCCAGAGGCACAAGAATGTAGTTCTCATCAATTTTTGATTCTACTCCAAAAACACCTGCCGGATACACATTTTGTTGGTTAAAGGCAGACATTGGATTGATAGTAGAAGGTCCGGCATTGCGTCTGGGGACATAAATCGAAACAGGCGTGTTGATGTTGCTCAAACGGATGCCGAGATAATAGGCTACTCCCTGACCGATTATGCCATAATTGGTATGTCCTTGTTTGATCTTTATGTTTCCCTCAAGCATTAAACTATCCAAAGGGGTCATCTTTAGAAATGTGCTGTCAACTCCTTTTATAGTACCAACATGTTGTTGGTCTTCATAGCGAAACAATGCATTGTCTTCTATAACTTTGCTGTAATGCACTATTCCAGGAATACTATTAATCTCATCCACCGGCATATCGTCCATGTGGAAAACTTTTCCTTCCCGGGTTGTTACTTTTAAATCCGGATTAAACGCATTAACAAGCGATAAAATCAGGTCTTCGAAACCATTGAATACGGATAAAATCACAATAAGTGCCATTGAACCAACAGCTACGCCACTGATGGAAATCCCGGAAATAATATTAATTACGTTCCGGAAATTTCGCGAAAAAAAGTAACGACGTGCTATGTAGAGAGCTGTGTTCAACAGTTATTCCGTTTTCCATGCTTTAACAATGAGGCCGGTGCCACTCGGATGTTGTTTGTTAACATCCCGGTAGTTTAAACAGCAGGCTATAGGGAAAGCCAGTAAATAATAAAATGGGATCAAAATAAAAAACAGTTTAGAGACATTCAATAACTTGATAGGATATTTCATGGATAAGCGCCAGGATATTTGCCCCGGTTTGCCATAAGAATAGCGGGCTTCTGTTTTCTGAAAACCGGCAGTTTTTAATTTTTCCTGAATAGCTTCAATATTATATCCGTCTCTTACATGTTCTTCAATAAACGACTCATCATCATGCTCATGTACATCTGATCCTCCCTGGTCTGATGGTGTGGAGATTAAAACCATGCCACCGGGCTTCATGGAGCGGTAGAAGTTTTTGAAAACCTCTACGTCTTCCAGGATATGTTCCATTACATCTACAGAAAGAACAAGGTCAAAATGATTGTCTTTATAATATGTTGTAAGATCATCCACATGAAAATAGACATTAGGATAACCAATCTTTTTGAAAAACTGATTGCAATCTTCAACCTGCTCTTCTTTTACATCAATGCCTTCAATCGTCCATTTGGGATTCATACGGATAAGAGCGTAATCATACTGTCCGAATCCGGAACCTGCATCGAGGATTTGAACGTCATCTCCTTTGTCTTTTTTCCACTCCCGCAATTCTTTTTTTACATGCCAGGTGCGCAATAACAGCCAGTCTAACATGCGATAAAAAACTTTACGCATAGCTGGTGTCCGGTTGAAAAAATTACCCAGTACTTTCTTGATGGGGTCGTATTGCATATCTTGAAAATTTAAATTATTCCTTTAAAAGGTCGTCAATTCGTTCAATTTGATCGAGAGCATCATCCAGATAAAATTTCAGTTCAGGAATTTTCCGGACCTGCTTTCCGATTTTATTTCCTAATAACCCGCGAATTTCAGAAATGTTTTCCTCTATACTTTCAAATAGCTTATTTTTATCTTCCGTAGCAAACAGACTGACATAAATTTTAGCCAACCCGAGGTCTTTGGTTACATGTACATGAGTAACAGTAATCATTGCTCCCCCAAAGAGATGGCGGGTTTCCATTTGAAAAACCTCTCCTAATGTTCGCTGAATCAATCGTGAAATCTTTTCCTGTCGTTTTGTATCCATAACAATTGCAAAATTAAGATTTTTACTGATTAAAGCAGCATAAGTCTGTGGTTTTTCAATTTCTTTATTGCGAATATTAAAGATGAGCTTTGAAAAGTTATCAACGTGTAAATGAAAATACTAACAACTGTGCTCGAAAATGTTGTTTGACAAGGGTTATAGCATTGTATTGGGTGGGCTTCTAAATTATGAATATAAAAAATCTGTTTTTTTTTATGTTCCAATACCCTTGTCTGAAGGCATGTTTAGCCTATGCCAAATTATTTCATATTAAGTTGATAATTAAAAATATGTTGGTGTGATGAAGGGACTTTTTAGAATCGATTGAGTTGAGTGATAATAGCTAAAAAAAGTGGCTCTAAATTTATTTTTTGGAGTTCTATAATTTGGTAAAATACAGCTTGTTAATAAAAATGCATAAAGCGAAAAGAACAGATTATCAGCCCCTAACGTACTAATAATTCACTTGAGTACGTTAGATGCTCTACAACAGGAATTCTATGTGTAAAGTTAATAATTTGCAAGTAAATGTTAATAATTATCATTTGAAAAAAAGCTTTTCTGAGTTACTTTTATAACATCAAAAACAGGTAATGTTTGTAAGTATAGTTATCTGTGGATAAGGATAATAATCATCGCTAAAAAAATATTTGATATGGATAAAGATTTATTCTCGAACATTAGGACCTTAGACTTATCAGAAGAAAAAACGAAACAAAGCGAAGAGAAAGAGAAATCTTTTTATGGAAAAATAAAGGAAGCGCGGGAGACGTCGCTTGAAGAAAAAAAATACGATAAGATGGAAAAAGAGAACGATTTGGAAAACGCAGTAGTTTCATCAAAGGACACAAAAGAGGATCAAAAGGAAAGACAAACCTATTCTTATGATGAAGCGTTAGAGAAATCCACGGAATATTTTGGAGGAGATAGTTTGGCAGCCAGTGTGTGGCTTAGTAAATATGCTCTTAAAGATAGTGATGGCCTTATTTATGAGAAAACTCCTGATGATATGCACAGGAGAATTGCCGGCGAAATTGCCCGTATCGAGCAAAAATATAATAATCCGTTGCCGGAAGAGGAGATTTATGAAGCCTTGCGTCAGTTTAAGCGCATAATTCCGCAGGGCAGTCCGATGGCAGGAATTGGAAATAATTTCCAGGTAGCTTCACTATCCAATTGTTTTGTTATTGGAGATAGCGCAGGAGCTGATTCTTACGGATCGATTATGAAAGTGGATCAGGAGCAGGTTCAGCTAATGAAACGCCGTGGTGGTGTAGGTCACGACCTTTCCGGAATACGTCCCTCCGGGAGTCCTGTGAAAAACAGTGCGTTGACATCCACAGGGATAGTCCCTTTTATGGAACGATATTCTAACTCTACACGCGAAGTAGCGCAGGATGGACGAAGAGGAGCTTTGATGTTGAGTATTTCTATTAAACATCCGGATGCCGAAAAATTTATTGATGCTAAAATGGACACCAGTAAGATTACCGGTGCCAATGTTTCTGTTAAGCTCACCGATGATTTTATGCGGGCTGTTATTAATAAGGAAAAATTTGTGCAAAAATTTCCTGTTGATGCCGAAACACCATTATATGAGAAAGAAGTGGATCCCGTGAAATTATGGAAAAAAGTGGTGCATAATGCCTGGAGGTCTGCAGAGCCCGGAATACTATTTTGGGACACTGTAATCCGGGAGTCTCTGCCTGATCGTTATCAGGATTATGGGTTTAAAACCGTTTCTACTAACCCCTGTGGTGAAATTCCGCTCTGTCCTTATGATAGCTGCCGTTTGCTGGCCATCAACCTGTATGGTTATGTGGAAAATCCTTTTCAGGATAATGCCTCCTTTAACTGGCCGATGTTTAAAAAAGATGTGCATTTGGCGCAGCGGATGATGGATGATATAATTGATCTGGAGCTGGAAAAAATTGACCGTATCATTGACAAGATAAACGGAGACCCCGAAAACGAAGACATTAAACGAGTAGAACGTGACCTGTGGCTCAATATCAAAAGTAAAGCGATGGAAGGAAGACGTACCGGGATCGGGATAACAGCAGAAGGCGATATGTTAGCCGGACTGGGCTACCAATATGGAACTCCTGAAGCTACGGATTTTTCTGTGGAACTACATCGTAACCTGGCTATAGAAGCCTACCGTTCTTCCGTGAATCTGGCTAAAGAACGTCGTCCGTTTCCAATATTTGAATTTGATCGGGAAGTCGATAACCCGCTCATCCAAAGGATACAGGAATATGCTCCTGAAGTTATTGAGGAGATGAAAAAATATGGTCGTCGCAATATTGCTCTTTTGACAATAGCTCCAACAGGTTCTGTTAGTATGATGAGCCAGACAACTTCCGGAATAGAACCAGCTTATCTGGTGACTTATAAACGCCGCCGAAAAATCAATCCCAGCGATAAAAACGCCAAAGTGAATTTTGTGGATGAAGTAGGGGATAGCTGGCAGGAATATACCGTTTTTCATCATAAATTCGAGGATTGGCTTAAAGCAAAAGGCTATGATATTGATGAAGTAAGAGAATACAGCAATAAGCAACTGGATGAATTAGTTCAAAAATCTCCTTATCATGAAGCTACGGCCAATGACGTGAACTGGGTGGAAAAGGTTAAAATGCAAGGCGCAGTTCAGCAATGGGTAGACCATTCCATTAGTGTTACCGTGAATGTGCCGGAGAAAACCACCGAAGAATTGATCAGTCAGATTTATGAAACCGCCTGGAAAAGCGGATGTAAAGGAATGACAGTATACCGGGACGGATCACGTTCAGGGGTGTTGGTTTCTGATAATAGTAAGAAAAAGAATGAAAATGAGTTTGTAGAAACAAAGGCTCCTAAACGACCTAAAAAGCTGGAGGCAGAAATTGTTCGTTTTCAAAATGATTATGAAAAATGGGTCGCTGTTGTGGGATTATATAAAGGACGGCCCTATGAGATTTTTACCGGAAAGTCGGAAGGGTTTTGGCTGCCGGCATGGGTTAACAAAGGATATGTTATTAAAAACAGACTTCCCGACGGTGGTAAACGCTATGATTTTCAATTCGAGGATAAAGATGGCTACAAGGTTACTATCGAAGGATTATCAAGGTCTTTTGAAAAAGAATATTGGAATTATGCCAAGTTGATCTCCGGAATGCTGAGGCATGGTATGCCATTGCATTCTGCTGTTAATCTTATTGGTAACCTGAACTTCCAAAAAGATACCATCAATACATGGAAAGTTGGTGTGGAAAGAGCATTAAAGAAATTTATCCCTGACGGGACAAAGGTAGAAGGAAAACAATGCCCGGAATGCGGAGACTCGGAAGGGCTTGTTTATAAAGAAGGATGTCTGACCTGTAAAAGTTGTGGCTATTCTAAATGCGGGTAGACAACAAGGTTTTACTATGGTAAATGACTGTTTTAAATACGAGCGTAACGCAGAAATCGGACATTATAGACAGACACTAAGTAGATAAAAAAACGCCATCCTTTTAGGGGTGGCGTTTTTTCGTCTTTAATAAAAAGAATTATCTTTCAATTTTTACATTTAATGCAATGGGGCCTTTATCCCCTTTGCCGATCTCAAACAATACTTTATTTCCCTCGGCAAGAGGTTCTTCGGCATTGCTGATGTGAACGAAGATACTTTGTTTGGTTTGGCTATCGCTGATAAAACCAAAGCCTTTTTCGTCGTTAAAGAATGTTATGGTTCCTGAATGTTGCCCGGCATTTTCATCCGGACTATCATCTTTCGTTGCGCTGAGTTCAATGTCTTCAGCCTGAATTTCCTCTTTTTCCTCAGGATCGGGAGGAGTTTCGGTTATGTTACCATATTCATCGACATAAGCGATCATGTCGTCGAAGCTGCTTTTTTCTTCCGTAGTTTCTTTACGTTCCAGCTTCTTTTTTTCTTTGTCTTTACGCTTTTTGTCTTTTTTCTTTCTGACTTCTTTTTTGTTAAAAGATTCTTGTGATCGGCCCATAAAATGTTTTTATTTCAAAAATGATTTTTTTGCTTGTTGATATTCTTGTTTTATGTCTTCAAATACTTGTTGTACTTTGGAAATTTTGGTTACTTGTCCTACTGAACTACCGGTAAAGGCAAATCCTGTGGCAAGGTTTCCATTATAGGCAGAAATCAGCGCATCAGCAATGCAAAACAAAGTTGTTTTTGGATTACATGTTTTAATGCAATGATGTCTGCAGATTGCCGGCCTGCGATCGCCATTCATGGCGTCTTTTAAGAACTGGTTAAAAATTGTCCGTCCCGGCATTCCTACTGGACTTTTTATAATTTCAACGTCTTGTTCCTTAGCCTGAACAAAAGCTTCCTTGAAAACTTCTGAGGCGTCGCATTCTTCTGTAGCTACAAAACGAGTTCCCAGCTGAGCAGCCGATACACCCTTGTTTAGATAGTGATGGATGTCTGCTCCTGAATAAATCCCGCCTGCAGCGATTATGGGAACTTTTCTGTTGTGTTTTTGTTCCAGATTTTTAGATACCTCTAAAACGTCATCAACCAGATGATCCAGATCATTATTCTTATTCTCGATCATATTGTTTTTGAACCCTAAATGGCCTCCGGCTTTTGGTCCTTCAATAACAAAAGCATCGGGCAGATAATTATAATTGTTTAGCCATTTTTCACTGATGATAGAGGCAGCTCTTCCCGAAGAAACAATCGGGACTAATTTTGTCTTGTCTCCTTTATTGAGATATTTGGGTAAATCCAGAGGTAATCCTGCACCTGAGAAGATAATATCAATACCTTCTTCAATGGAGGTCTTGACCATGTCCTGAAAATTAGTAATTACAGTCATTATATTTACGCCTAAAACGCCGGAGCTCATGCTTCGGGCTTTTCGGATTTCGTCGCGTAAAGTCTGGATGTTATTCTTTTTATAATTGTTTGATCCTGTAGTGTTTGTTAAACCTATAGCTACAGAAGAAATGATACCTATTCCACCCATATTAGCAACTGCTGATGCTAAGCCGGATAAAGAGATACCAACTCCCATTCCTCCTTGTACAATTGGAACAGGAACTTTTAGATCGTTTATGTGAAATGATTTCAGCATTCGTCTGTAAGTGATTGTTTTATTAAAAGCAGGGATTACCAAATCGGGAATCCCCAGGCTTTTAATGTTAAATAGTTTGTTCTTGTGTGGCGTACTTTCCCGGGATCAATTTTGCGATGACCTGTTGTGATCTATCGATATATATAATTAATTATAGGGATACCCTTGAGCCCGTTGAGATTAGTACGAATTAGCTGCGAAAATTGTCTTTTTTGGGACGGGCTTCGTTAACGACCATTTCCCTGTTTTCGAGCGTAGCTCCACTTAAGTCTTTGATAGCTTTTTCTGCTTCTTCTTTGTTGTCCATTTCAACAAAACCAAAACCTTTGCTTCTGCCGCTGAACTTGTCCATAATTACTTTTGCGGAACTTACTGTTCCATACTCGTTGAAAATTCCTTCCAGATCTTGATCATCAACACTGTAATCAAGATTTCCTACATAAATGTTCATTTAAAAAATGTTTGTGTGTTTTGCTTTAAAGGCGTTGCCTGAAGTTGGAAAAAACAAATGTGTTTCTGGTAATAAGAAAAGAGGTGTTTTGACGTAAATAAAGGATAGTGCCTCATGTAAGCTTAAAAAAATTAATTATAATTATCCCAGCCTAAGATATTTTTGTTTAAGATATTTTATCAAACTGAAATAAAATCGGTGGCAAAGATAATTGTTTTTCACTAACTTAAACAAATTATTAAATTAAATGTTTACTATTTGCCTCAAGATGTTGAAAGATAGATAGAAATGGAATGTATAATTTAGTTGAAGCCAGGGCTTTTTTATATTTCACGAAGGCTTTAGTATGGGGTTATCTGTCTTGCCGGGTAGGGAGTGAAAGCCCACGGTAAATTCAGGGTAGGAAGTGAAATAGAATTTACGTTTTCTACGCCTTGATCTAATTTAAACTTCATGTGTGAATAACAAATGCTAGAATTTCATTTTATGGTAATCATTTTTGTCAAATATAGTCTGGTCTTTAAGCCGTTTTATCTTAATGGCAAGCCGGATAAAAATGTTTAGTTTTTTCCTTCGAAAATATTCCATAGCCGGTTTATATCCATTTGTTGCATCAGCAAGTCGGGCTAAGGTATTAAATTTATACACAGCTAACCATTTGCGCGCTTCTTCATCGTCATAAACAGCATAATGAAAAGCCAACAAATGTTGAAATTTATTATTTTTTAGCCATTCCTCCGCCTCACGGGAACCTCTTAAACATGAGACAAGTGCCGCCAATTCCGGGTAACCGTTATTTAATAACCATTGGTGAATTTTGTCGTTCTGGTCTATGGCTTCTCCTAATGCGACTAGTATTTTGGGTGGATATTCTGTCATACTATATACAACGACAAAATCAACTGTTTTGTGATATGGCATCAATTTTTTTTGCCAAAGCCCTGTCTTTATCCGTTACGACATCTCCTGCATCATGGCTTGTTAAATGAATTTCTACTTTGTTATACACATTGCACCAGTTAGGATGATGTTGCATCTTTTCTGCCTCCAGGGCTACGCGACTCATGAAACCAAAGGCTTCGACAAAATCTTTAAATTCAAATGATTTGACAAGTTCATTGTTTTGTTCTTTCCACATAATATAATATCTTTTAGTTTATATAACAACACACCAGCTTGTCCAATTGTTTTCTGTTTACTTATCTCAGGAAAATGAATTAGCCTCAATACCCAAATGGCGCACTTGATTGGCTATTCGTTCCAATTCCTCATATTGAACTTTTTCGATAGTATGATTAGGAGTAGCACGGTCAATAGAGTATAGTAACACACCTTTGGGATTAATTGCTTTAATGTGATCTAACCATTTTTGGACCTCTTCTTTTGTTGTGTTGTCGATAGGTTCTCCACGATGTTCACCACGCAAAAACATCGATTGTATAAATAACTTTCCGTTAAATATTTTAAGATTTTCTACAATATCTTCAATGTGTATATTATCAACCGGTTGATTAATAAGTCTGAACATATTTTCCGATCCGGCATCCAGTTTCATGATATTATTTTCAATATGTAATAATGTATCAAAAACGGATTTGTTATTTAGTGTTGTGGAGTTGGAAAGCACTGTAATATGTGTGTCAGGTACGTATTGATCTCTGATTTTTTTTATATCTTCAACGATATTGCTGAACTCAGGATGCATAGTCGGTTCTCCGTTACCGGAAAAAGTTATATTATCCGGAATCATGTGGCGTTCTTTTAAATCAATCAGTCGTTCTTTTAACGAGTGATATATATCCTCTCGGGCATGAAACTGCTGGTTTGAGTGATTACTCGGGAAATCGCTATTCCATCCTACTTCACAATAAATGCAATCGAAAGAGCAAACTTTGGAGTTTTCAGGCAAGACATTGATACCTAAAGAGATGCCAAATCTCCGGCTGTTTACCGGACCATATACAATGCTGTCATATAATATTCCAGGCATAAATTAAGTTTTTTACAGAACAAAATAAACATATAAATGTTTAAAATATATAAAAATAAATTAAACAAAAGCTGAGTCTATGCAATTAATTTTTGAAAGCACAAAAGTATTGTTATTTTTGGAACAATTTATATGCGGAAATTAGATGAAATAAAGAAACCAATTGCGGAAGAATTTTCTGCATTTGAAAAGGAATTCAAGGGTTTGCTGAAGTCACCGGTTCCACTTTTAAATGTGGTTCTACGTTATTTGGTTCGCCAAAAAGGGAAGCAAATGCGGCCGTTGTTTGTTTTTCTTTCGGCTGAAGTTTGCGGAGGGATAACGAGACGATCGTATCATGCCGCTTCTTTGATTGAATTAATGCATACAGCAACTTTGGTTCATGATGATGTCGTGGATGATTCTTATGAACGTCGGGGCTTCTTTTCTATAAATGCATTATGGAAAAACAAAATAGCGGTATTAACCGGAGATTTTTTATTGTCCAGGGGATTGCTTTTGGCATTGGATCATAAGGATTTTGATCTTTTGCAAATTGTTTCTCAGGCAACCCGGGAAATGAGCGAAGGGGAGCTGTTACAGATTGAACGGGCCAGAAAACTAGATATTGACGAGTCCTTATATTTTGATATTATCAGGAAAAAAACGGCTTCTTTGATTGCTTCTTGCTGTGCCGCAGGAGCTGCTTCTGCAGGAGCAAACGACGATCTTATTGAAAAAATGCGGCTTCTGGGAGAAAAAGTGGGAATTGCTTTTCAGATTAAAGATGATTTGTTTGATTATGAAAAAACGAATAAGACCGGAAAACCTACCGGTGCCGATTTGAAAGAAAAGAAACTGACATTGCCAATGATTTATTTCCTGGAACGAACAGAAGCCAAAACAAAAAAGAAAACGATTCGGAAAATTCGCCGGCATAACGAAAATCCCAAAAAAGTCAATGAAATTATTTCATTGGTTAACGAAAGTGGAGGGATTGAATATGCACGTCAAAAAATGGATCAATTGAAACAAGAGGCTATAGAAATAATTCATGAATTTCCTGCTTCAGAAGCACGCGATTCTCTTGAAAAACTCGTTATTTTTACAACCCAAAGAAAATATTAGACGAGAACAAAAACCTGTATTTTGATGAAACATAAAATATACATCATCCTGAAGCCGGTGATCGTTACAGTGATTCTTATGATAATTGGTGGAACCGCAATGGCTCAGGAAAAAAATGAGCCTGAAAAAGATTCTGTTTATGTGGACACGGTAAAAACCTATTGGTCTAACGACACGCTAAAATATACAGGACCTGTATTGATGCCCGATTCCATAAAGGATGGATTATGGAAAGGGTATTTTAAGAATGGGGCTAAAATGATTGAAGGGCGATATAATAAAGGAGAAAAAACGGGACACTGGAAATCATGGAATAATTCCGGACAAATCATCGAAGATATTCATTACGAAAATGGGCCGTGGAAAGAGTACTTCCCAAATGGAACCCCCAGTGCTATAGGGCAGGTGAAAGATTCGGCTAAGCATGGTAAATGGGAGTTTTATGATTATAACGGCCAAAAGCGGGAAGTAGCTATTTTCCAAGACGGAAACCGGCATGGGAAAAATATTCGCTGGCACGGTAACGGACAAAAAGCTTTTGAAGGCTATTATGAAAACGGCAAACTCGAAGGAATGGCCACCTGGTGGTATGAAAACGGAAACGTGGAGATGAAAGGTAAGTCTGTTGAGGGATTACAAGATAGTGTCTGGACTTTTTATCATGAAAACGGAGAAAAAGGTTCAAAAGGTACGTTTGTAGAAGGAAAGCCACATGGAGAATGGACGTATTGGTATCAGTCCGGAAAGGTGAAACGAAAAGGAAAATGGGAGATGGGCAAAAAGACCGGAATCTGGACTTCATGGTATGAAAACGGACAGAAACTGCAGGAAGGAAAGTATGAAGATGGATTGGAAGAAGGAGTCTGGAAATCCTGGTGGGAAAACGGACAGATTAAAGACTCCGGCAAGTTTGAAGACGGAAAAATGGAAGGGGAATGGAAAGGTTATCTTCCGGATGGAACACCTGAATATATCGCTCATTACAAGAATGATAAAAAACACGGCTTGTGGACAACTTTTTATGAAGACGGCACCAAACGTTTTGAAACCATGATGAAGGATAACGAAGAACATGGTGAAAGCATTAAATATTATCCTACCGGAAAAAAACAACAGGAAGGAGAATACGAAGAAGGTTCCAAAGACGGCGAATGGAAGTTTTACGCCGATTATGGAGCCTTAATTAAAAAGCAGGAGTTTGAAGAAGGCAAACCCGAAGGCGATTTTGTAGAATATTTCCCCAATCGCCAAGTTAAAGTTAAGGGCCAATACGATGATTTTTATAAAGAGGGAGAATGGCTTTATTACAACCAAAGAGGCAAACTCATCCGTAAAGTGAAATTTGAAGAAGGAGAAATTGTGTCTTCTTCTACAGTAGAAGAGTCAGAAGATAAAAGCAACCAAAATAACGCTAAACAATCGCCGGGAAGTGGATTTTAAATCCTTCTTAAAAAATTTATAAAAGTCCTAACTCCAGCTTAGCTTCATCACTAATCATACTTTTATCCCATGGAGGATCAAAAGTGATTTCGACTTCGGCTTTCTTGATGCCGTCTATAGCCCTTACTTTAGCTTCGATCTCTGTTGGCAGGCTTTCGGCAACCGGACAATTCGGGGCTGTTAACGTCATTTTTATATGAGCAATTTTATCCTCGTCCACGTGGATCTCATAAATTAATCCCAGATCGTAAATGTTTACAGGAATTTCCGGGTCGTAAATATTTTTTAGTGCATCCAATACTTTGGATTCCAGTTCTAATGCATTTTGTTCTGACATAATTAATTCCGTTTATTCGTTTTTGTCTTTTTGTTCTTGCTTGGTTTTAAAAGCCAAAGCATACAGTTTTATTTGTTTTAGCATGGACATCAGTCCGTTGGAGCGAGTAGGCGAGAGGTGTTCCTGCAATCCGATTTGATCAATAAAAGAATGATCGTCTTCATAAACCTCGGCGGGAGGCTCTCCGGAATAAACGCGCAGCAGTAAGCTGACAATACCTTTGGTAATAACGGCATCGCTATCACCACGAATCATCAGTTTTCCGTCTTCCATCCAGGCATAAAGCCAAACCTGCGACTGACAGCCACTGATAAGATATTTTTCAGTTTTATACTGTTCGTCTAATGGCTCAAGAGAATTTCCCATTTCAATCAGATAATTGTATTTGTCCATCCAGTCATCAAACATGGAAAATTCTTCAATGATTTCTTCTTGTTTCGCTTGAATACTCATTTTGTTTCTTTTTATTATTCCGGTATAATAAGGACAAATTTAGCCAAACATTGTTTTGACTTTTTTGATTGCCTCCACTAAAATGTCAATTTCTTTCTTCGTATTATAAGGAGCAAATGAGGCTCTGACAGTTCCCGGTATCTTAAAGTGGTCCATCAAAGGTTGAGTGCAGTGATGCCCGGTTCTGATGGCAATGCCTAATTTGTCAAAGATTGTGCCGGCATCATAGGGGTGAATATCGTTGATTAAGAAGGATATAACGGATGTTTTGTTCGTTGCTTCTCCATAAATTTTCAATCCCTCAATTTGTTTAAGTTGACTTGTCGCATAGTCCAGTAGTTCACGTTCAATCTGGCGGATTTTCTCTTTGCCAGTGGACTCAACAAATTCCAGTGCTTTGTGTAGGCCAATTACTCCGGCTATATTAGGTGTTCCGGCTTCAAATTTGTAGGGTAAATCGTTGTATGTTGTTTTCTCAAAAGTTACGCGGTTAATCATTTCCCCGCCTCCTTTGTATGGGGGAATATCACTGAGCCATTTTTCTTTGCCATAAGCAACACCAACGCCTGTTGGCCCGTAAACTTTGTGGCCGGAAAAACAGTAGAAGTCAACATCCAGATCTTGCACATCAACATCCAGGTGTGGTATTCCCTGTGCACCATCTACAAGCACGGGAATATCATGATTATGAGCTTTTTTAATGATTTCTTTTACAGGATTTATGGTGCCTAAAGTATTGGAAATATGATTTACTGCAATTATTCGTGTTTTCTTTGTTATCAGCGTATCCAGCTTTTCCAGTATTAACTCACCTTTTTCATTCACCGGCAATACTTTGATATGAGCATTTTTACGTTCGGCCACCAATTGCCAGGGGACAATATTGGAGTGGTGCTCCAGCCCGCTGATAATGATTTCATCGCCTTCCCCGATGTATTTCTCGCCATAAGAAAAGGCGATCATATTTATGGCTTCAGTAGCCCCGCTGGTAAAAATGATCTCATGAGCTGATGCTGCATTAATGGTTTCCCGGACTTTTTCCCGGCTATTTTCAAATGCCTCCGTAGCCTTTTGCGATAGTGTGTGTACACCCCGGTGAACATTGCTGTTATAATTGTTGTAATATTCGGAGATCGCATCAATAACAACTCTGGGCTTGTGGGTGGTGGCTGCATTGTCCAGATAAACCAAAGGCCGGTCGTTCATTTCTTGTTTTAAGATTGGAAATGATTTGCGAATTTTTTGGATGTCAGTATTCAGGCTCATGACGGTTGTTTTCGTACAAAAGTAAATTAAATATTGCTCAAATCTATATCAAAGGATATTTCCCTGTCATCTTTGCAATGTAGTACACATTGGTCACAAATTGACAATTCACCTTTCAGGCGTTTGACAACCATATTGTCAATACGGTCTTTCAGAGCATCAATTTTGATAAGGTTTACAACTTGAGCTGCAAATGCATACATCATTAGCATCCGTGCATTGTGTTCGCATATACCACGGGAACGCAAGTAAAACATAGCTTCTGTATCCAATTGTCCAATCGTGGCGCCATGTGAACATTTTACATCGTCGGCATAAATTTCCAGAAAGGGTTTTGCAATGACCCGGGCTTTCTCTGTAAGCTGAATATTCTGGTTGCTCTGAAATGCATTTGTTTGCTGAGAATCTTTGCGCACCATAATATGGCCATTGAAAACCGCTTTGGCTTCATCATCTATGATTCCCTTAAAAAGCTCGTTGGAATAACTGTTGGGCTGAGCATGGTCGACATAAACCTGATTGTCTACATGTTGCTTGCGGTCCATTAGATATAACCCAAGAATATCCGCATGACAATTTTGTCCGTTTAAAGTGACATCGATGTCATTACGTAAAATACCTCCATTAAGACTTATCGTATTCGTGGACAGGTTGCTGTTATCTTTCTGATGAAAATATGTGGAGTTGACCATTACAGCCTTATCATCTTTGTTTTGCAGCTTATAATAATCCAGCTCCGAATTTTTGGCCATAAAAATTTCAGATACTGCATTAGTAAAGCTTTCCTTTTGCTCTATGGAGTCATCGCAATGAACGAGTGTCATTTTGCTGCTTTCTCCCATAACAACTAAATTACGGGGAAACATCATCAGTTTTTCCGTGGATTTTGTCAGGTTCACCATTTGAATGGGAATATCCACATGCACATTTTCGGGGACATAAATAAACAGTCCGTCCTGAATGAATGCTGTATTGAGTGGGACCAGTCCGTGACTGTCTGTTTTTGCATATTTTCCAAAATGTGCTTTAACAATGTCCGGGTATTTATGAAAAGCTTCTCTCAGGCTACCTATGATAACACCGTTATCAAGCTCACGTATGGCTGAATCGGTAAAAGCGTAATAGCCATTAAGCTGACTAACAAGATAGGTTTCAAAATTATGAACCTGACATTGGAAAATATCATGGATATTGATTTTTTGCTTATCCCGTTTAAGCTCATGGGTATAATTTAAATCCAGAGCGGGGTCCAAATCCGTATTCCGCCAGCTTTCCATAGGATGCCGGGGGATGCCGGCTTTTTCAAATGATTTTATCGCATCTCTTCTCATCGTAGCGATATATTCCGGGTCGCCATTAAGGATTTGTTGCTCATTTTGATAGAAACGCTCTACGAATTGAGCATCTACTTTATGTTGTGTGGTTACTTCTTTGTTCATTCAGACAAAATTTTTGTAATCGTTTGATAATACGTTCCGTACATAATTAAAAGTTACGCGATCACGCATTCATCAGTCTTTTAACCATTCATAACCTTTTTCTTCCAGTTCGTATGCAAGGGTTTTATCCCCGCTTTTTACGATTTTCCCATCGTAAAGCACATGAACATAGTCCGGAATGATATAATCTAAAAGTCTTTGATAGTGTGTAATGACAACCGTTGCGTTATCATCGGATTTCAACGTATTCACTCCGTTTGCCACAATTTTCAGTGCATCAATATCCAGGCCGGAATCTGTCTCGTCTAAAATCGATAATTTCGGTTCGAGCATAGCCATCTGGAAGATCTCATTTTTCTTTTTCTCTCCTCCCGAAAAGCCTTCATTGACGGACCGCCCGGCCAGGGAATCATGAAGACCAACCAGTTCCTTCTTATCTTTCATAAACTTTAGAAACTGGGCGGCTGTAAATGGCTCCTGATTTTTGTATTTGCGGATTTCATCAATAGCTGTGCGCATAAAATTGTTCATGCTTACCCCCGGAATTTCTACCGGATATTGAAAACCCATGAAAATACCCTCACGGGCACGTTCTTCCACATCCATTTCCATTATGTCTTTTCCCTGATAGGTAATACTTCCACTGACGACTTCATATCCGTCTTTTCCGGAAATAACGTTGGCCAGTGTGCTTTTCCCCGAGCCGTTAGGACCCATAATCGCATGCACTTCTCCGGGTTTTACTTCAAGATTCAAACCATTGAGAATGGTTTTGCCTTCTACTGTTACTACTAAATCTTTTATCTTAAGCATAATAATGATTTTTCTAATTTGTGTTTGTCCATAAAGTCAGTGTCTGGTTCATAATGTTCGAGTTTAAGGCTTGTGAAGTTTTTTATCAATAGGATTTTACTTATGTAAATGACTGTGATAAAAAACGAGCATAACGCAGAAATCGGACATTATGGACAGACACAATTAACCTACGCTGCCTTCCAGGCTGATCGATAGTAGTTTTTGGGCTTCTACCGCAAATTCCATAGGCAGTTTATTTAATACTTCTTTTGCATATCCATTGACAATCAGATTTATCGATTGCTCTTCGTCCAATCCTCTTTGCTGGCAATAAAAGAGCTGATCATCCGAAATTTTGGATGTTGTCGCTTCGTGCTCTACGATTGAGCTTTCGTTAAATGTATTGATATAAGGCCAGGTGTGGGCTCCGCATTTATCCCCCAACAAGAGCGAATCACATTGGGAGAAATTCCTCCCGTTTTCGGCTTTTCCCGTCATTTTAACTAAACCACGATATGAGTTCTGGCTGTATCCAGCTGAAATACCTTTGGAGATAATTGTGGACTTGGTGTTTTTCCCGATATGGATCATTTTAGAACCAGTATCTGCCTGTTGGTAATTATTCGTGACAGCTACAGAATAGAATTCTCCAATCGAATTATCTCCCATTAAAATACAACTGGGATATTTCCAGGTGATACTGGAGCCTGTCTCCACCTGTGTCCAGGATATTTTGGAATTGGCTCCTTTGGCCAGTCCCCGTTTGGTTACAAAATTATAAATACCTCCTTTGCCCTCTTTATTACCGGGATACCAGTTTTGCACTGTTGAGTACTTGACTTCTGCTCCTTTATTTGCAACGATTTCTACAATAGCCGCATGGAGCTGATTTTCATCGCGCTGTGGAGCTGTGCAGCCTTCCAGATAACTTACGTAACTATCGTCTTCAGCGACGATCAGCGTGCGTTCAAATTGCCCGGTATTAGCAGCATTAATGCGGAAATAGGTAGAAAGTTCTACGGGACTCTTTACTCCTTTGGGGATATAACAAAATGATCCGTCGGAGAATACAGCTGAGTTTAATGCTGCAAAATAATTATCATCCGGTGGAACGACGCTTCCCAAATGTTGGCGTACCAACTCGGGGTGATTTTGCACGGCCTCACTGAACGAACAAAAGATAATCCCCTTTTCTTCAAGTGTATCCTGGAAAGTTGTTTTCACAGAAACACTGTCAAAAACAGCATCTACAGCAACTCCGGAAAGTGCTTTTTGCTCTTCCAAAGGAATTCCCAGTTTGTTGAAAGTATCCAGTAATTCCGGGTCTACTTCGTCCAGACTTTCCTTATCCGGTTTTGTTTTGGGTGCAGAATAATAGACAATGTTTTGTAAATCAATGGGTGGTATTTCCAGATGGGCCCAATCGGGCTGGGGCATGTTCATGAATTTGTGATACGCATCCAAACGGTAATCAAGAAGCCATTGCGGTTCATTTTTTTTCTGGCTGATTAACCGGATCACATCTTCATTAAGTCCCTTAGGTATAGTATCGCTGTCTACGTTAGTGACAAATCCATATTTATAATCCGAATTGGCCACTTCGTTCAGTACTTTATCCTGATTTTGTTTTTTATCGTTTGCTTCCATACCAACTATAGTACGTTATTTAGATTAAATTAAAATTATGGGCAAAAATAGAAAAGAATAGCCATATTTGCAATAGCCCTTTTCTAATTTTATTGCACTAAATCAACAAAAACCTGTAGAAATAGTTTGGCAAAAATAAGTAAATTAAGCTGTTTTAATTGATTGGAGATTGTCTATAGCGTCATTGTCTGATTCATGAATGTTTGAGCACAAAAATTGAATCATTTTATCGTGGGCATGAGAAGAGCTTTATCAACAAAAGGCCGGGGAAAAACTTACCAATGGCAGGTTTTTTTTGTGGGTTAACGCTAATTTAGAATGAAGCAGAGGCGATCAAGATCAATTCCTGTTTATTTCAAATCCTGATCAACAAGTTATTGTTTCAAAGGCATGTATTATCTTTGTAACCAAAATTAAACCATTATGGAAGAAATCAGCAAAACACCTCTCACTGAATTGGGAGAATTTGGTCTTATTGACCGTTTGATGAAGGATGTAAAAATAAAAGAAAAAAGTACGATAAAAGGGACAGGTGATGATGCAGCCGTGATCAACAATGGCATTTTCCATACCCTGGTCACTACTGATCTGTTAGCCGAAGGCGTTCATTTTGATATTACTTACACACCATTGAAGCATTTAGGTTATAAGGCGGTCGTTGTAAACTTGTCTGATGTGGCAGCGATGAACGCTATGCCTAAGCAAATTACGGTGAGTATTGCTGTCTCAAGCCGTTATACCGTGGAAGCCCTGGAGGAACTCTATAAAGGAATCAAATTAGCCTGTGATAATTATGGTGTTGACTTTGTAGGTGGAGATACAACAACATCCCGTTCGGGATTGATCATTTCGGTTACGGCGATAGGGCAGGCCATGGCTGAAGACATTGTTTACAGGAACGGAGCAAAAGAAAATGATCTGATTTGTGTGTCGGGAACTCTGGGAGCTGCTTATGCCGGGTTGTTGGTTTTAGAAAGAGAGAAAAAGGCTTTTAAAGAAAGTCAGGGTGCTCAGCCTGATCTGGAGAGCTACGATTATATACTGGAACGTCAGCTTAAACCGGAGCCTCGTCTGGATGTTATCAAAGCCCTGGCACACCTTAAAGTGAAGCCTTCTGCCATGATGGATGTGTCTGATGGCCTGGCGTCTGAGATTATGCATATTACCAGGAATTCCCAAACCGGGGCTGAAATTTTTGAGGACAAATTACCAATCGACCATCAAACCGGAGATGTGGCTAAAGAGATGAAGCTGGACCCTACAACATTAGCTATGAATGGTGGAGAGGATTATGAGCTGTTGTTTACTGTTAGTCAGGAAGATTACGAAAAAATTAAGGATAACCCGGCTTTTGCTATTATTGGGTATATCAAAGAGAAGAATGCCGGAGTTAATCTGATTGCCCGGGATGGTTCCTCAAATCCCATACAAGCTCAGGGATGGGACGCGTTAAATAAAAAATAAATAAAAGGTAGCCCCGGCAAAAATTCATTTTTGCCGGGGCTAATCAGTTCATTATTTCTGATTTTTTTGTTGATTACTCTTCTTGGACCAACTATCACGGAGCGGCACCGTTTGATTAAAAACAGGCTGTCCCGGTGTTGAGTGTTTATGGTCTACACAGAAATAGCCAATTCGCTGAAACTGCATCTTATTTTCTAACTGCATGTCTTTCAGGGCAGGTTCCATCATACAATTTTTGATGATCTTTAAAGACTCCGGATTAAGCGATTCTTTGAAATTATTTTTGTTTTTGCCGGGGTCTTCATCCTTGAAGAGCCTGTCGTAAAGTCTGACTTCGGCTTTGAATGCGTGATCCACGGACACCCAGTGCAATGTTCCTTTTACTTTCCGCCCGGCGTTATCTGCGCCACTTTTTGTTTCCGGATCGTAGGTGCAATGGAGCTCTGTAATATTTCCCTCTTCATCTTTAATCACTTCTTCACATTTGATAATGTACGCACTTTTTAATCGCACTTCCTTTCCGGGAGCCAGCCGGAAGAACTTTCTCGGCGGATCTTCCATGAAATCCTTGCGTTCAATATAAACTTCCCTGCTAAATGGTATTTTTCGTGATCCCATGCTATCATCTTCCGGGTTGTTGATAATATCCATTTCTTCTATCTGTCCTTCCGGATAGTTGGTGATAACAACTTTTAGCGGGTCCAAAACCGCCATGTAGCGGGGTGCTTTTATGTTCAGGTCTTCTCGCACTTTATGTTCCAAAACAGCAACATCAATAAGATTTTCGCGCTTGGCAATGCCTACATTTTGCGCAAAATTGCGTATAGCGGCCGGCGTGTAACCTCTGCGTCTCAGTCCGGAGATCGTCGGCATGCGGGGGTCGTCCCAGCCGTCTACGTCACCGTCTTCTACCAATTGCTGCAGCTTACGCTTGCTCATGATGGTATATGTCAGGTTTAGACGGGCGAATTCAATTTGTTGGGGACGGTAATCGCCTTCTACCAATTGATCCAGAAACCAGTCATACAAGGGGCGGTGTACTTCAAATTCAAGTGTACATAAAGAATGTGTGATGCCTTCCAGATAGTCAGACTGCCCGTGTGCAAAGTCATACATGGGGTAGATGCACCATTTGTCACCTGTTCTGTGGTGATCTACGTGTATAATACGATAGATCATCGGATCGCGCAAATGCATATTGGGAGAAGCCATATCGATTTTAGCGCGTAAGGTTTTTTTACCATCAGGAAATTCTCCTTTGCGCATGCGCTCCAGCAAATCCAGATTTTCTTCCACGCTGCGGTTTCTGTAAGGGCTTTCCTGACCCGGCTCTGTGGGCGTGCCGCGACGCTCCGCAATTTGCTCCGGAGTGAGGTCGCAAACATAAGCTTTCCCCATTTTTACCAGTTTCACTGCCCATTCATATAATTGCTCAAAATAATCAGCGGCATAACGGGGCGTTTCATGCCATTCATAGCCCAGCCAATTGATGTCACGTTTTATTGATTCGATGTATTCTTCGTTTTCTTTTACCGGATTGGTGTCGTCAAAACGAAGATTGCATAAACCATTGTATTTCTCTGCGATACCAAAGTTTAATACAATAGATTTAGCATGGCCGATATGTAAGTATCCGTTTGGCTCCGGGGGGAAACGGGTATGTATCCGTTGATTGTTGCGGCCTTCGCGAAGGTCCTTTTCTATATGTTCTTCAATAAAATTACGGGGTTCACCCAGTACTTCCATGTTCGCTTTCGGGCTGTTGTCTTTGTTCATAACTGTCGTTTTGATTTCCGGATTTAAAAATACAAAAGTAATCAATAATCAGCATTCCTGAGTTGTTCTTTGAAATTCAAAATTATAATGACTATTTGAATGAAGTACTCCCTATTTTTAGGACCAAATTTGATTATTTCTTAGTTGATTTATTGCTCTTAAATGCTTCCTTTATTTGGGTTCAGGTTCAGTCAAGTGTGGCTTTGGTTTGTGGGATGGCTTGTGCGGCCACTTGCT
>JAIPBW010000013.1 GCA_021738505.1 Bacteroidales bacterium
AATCATTTTCCAAACGATATTCGAGCTCTATAAAACTGTCAAACGAATTTTTAAGCAAAATGCAAGTGATTTTGCTTTCTGGATTGCTTTATGTATTTTTAGTCGAAATTTTAAAACCTACTTTTTGGAGTAGGCTCATCTTTTTAAAATACAATAAATCGGATCTTTATCCTGGTATGTTTGATAAAGAAGCAAAAGGACTCCAAATTTTACGGGATACACGCACAGTTTATGTACCCGAAATTATCGGAACAGGACAAGCAGACAATTTTTCTTTTATTGTGATGGAATATATTGAGCCGGGCAGTCGTCGCAATGATTTTTGGTTTGATTTTGCCAGCAAGTTAGCACAAATGCATCAAAACACAACCAATCAATTTGGTCTTGATCATGATAATTATATGGGTTCTCTGCAACAATTTAATAAGTTTCATGAGAATTTTTATGACTTCTTTATTCTGGAGCGCCTGGAACCGCAACTCCGACTAGCGCGTGATAAAGGCAAATTGAACGAAGGCCATGTGAAAAAATTTGAACAGTTATACAAGGAATTAAAAAATATCATCCCTGAAGAAAAACCTGCTCTTGTTCATGGAGACCTATATAGAGGAAATTATGTAGTTTCTCATAATGGGACAGCTACAATTATAGATCCCGCAATAGCTTACAGCCACCGGGAAGTAGATATAGCAATGTCCAATTTATTCGGTGTTTTTGATCAGGAGTTTTATGACACGTATAATAATTACTTTCCAATGGAAAAAGGCTGGGAAGAGAGAATTGAAATTTTTAACCTCTATCCTCTATTAATTCATGTTAATTTGTTCGGAATAGCTTACTTATCCAGCGTTGAACGTATAATTAAAGATTTTTAGGTGCTATTTTGTTAACACGCTTTTGATGTCTTCCTCCTTCAAATTCAGCATTTAAATAAGCTTGTACAATTTCCCAGGCAGTTTCTTTATCCACAAAACGAGCTGGTAATGCTATAAGATTAGCATTATTATGTCTTTTGCCCAGAGCTGCAATTTCCGGGATCCAACTTAAAGCAGCTCGTACTTTCGGGTATTTATTAGCCGTCATACTAACGCCATTTCCACTCCCGCAAATAACAATACCCTGGGTGAGTTTTTCATCGTTAATATCTTTTGCCAGTGGATGCACCGAATCCGGATAATCCATACTATCTTCGCTGAATGTTCCATAATCGGAAATTTCATATCCGGCTTCCGCTAATTTTGACTTTACATACTCTTTTAATTTATATCCGGCATGATCACTTCCTATAGCAAAAATTTTTGATTTGTCAAGCATTGTTAAAAATTTTATAATGTATACTGAAATTCTAAATATTCTGTTTGTATTAATGAGTCTTGCATTCAATGGTTTCCTTTAGACAAGGAAAGAATTAGTTTTATTTGATATAATTGATTTTTATTGCTTTATTTGTTTATCAACAAAATTATGAAACAACTTGTTTAAAAACGTGAACCGTATGCTGAAAAATATAAGAGCTTATTAACAATTGGACGTTTTTAACCATTATTGATCTTTTAAATAAAATATGTTAATAGAACTCAACCGTAAATAAACAATGAAAAAGCAAAAATACAACATTATCTACACCTTAATAAGTACTTTTAACAGCTTGTTAATAACTAAAATTATTTTTAATAATCAATACCTTATCATTTACTAATTGTTTATTATTTCTTAATAATGACATTGACAAGAAAAAAATTATTTACTTTTAAACAAAGCTAACATACCAATAACAACATATTAGAATTTAAATTTTAAAAAAGAATATATATATAATATAGCAGATTAAATAATTAAAGTTTTGATTAAAATTTATCATAAACTATTGAAAATAAGAAAGTAAAATCAATTATATTTTTAAAGTAATTGATAATCAAGAGTGACTAATATAGATTTGAATTTTATAACACCTATTAAATATATTTAATCCTATGGGTTACGAAAAAGAAATAAATAAGCTTCGTAAAGAAAAAAATGCAGTAATTCTGGCGCATTATTATCAAACATCCGATATACAGGAAATCGCTGATTATGTAGGAGATAGTTTAGGACTGGCAAGAACTGCAGAGCAAGTGGAAGCCGATATCATCGTTTTTTCCGGAGTTCATTTTATGGCAGAGACGGCCAAAATATTAAATCCTTCCACCAAAGTTGTTTTACCGGATGAAAATGCAGGTTGTTCGTTAGCTGATGCGGCTCCTAAAGATAAATTTAAAGCTTTTATAGACCAATATCCGGATCATAAAGTGATATCATATGTGAATGCAAGTGCTGATGTAAAAACCATGTCGGACGTGGTTTGCACATCCAGCAATGCTGTGGATATTGTGAATTCTTTTGATAAGGATGAGAAATTGATTTTTGCACCGGATAAAAATCTGGGAGCTTATGTCAATAAAATGACCGGCAGAGATATGGTTTTATATAATGGAACGTGTGAAGTTCACGATATCCTGACAGCAGAACGAACATTACATTTAAAAGCTAAAAATCCTAATGCTCCATTGGTTGCTCATCCGGAATGTCAACCACAGGTTCTGGCAGTAGCCGATTTTGTTGGTTCTACTTCTCAAATATTAAAGTATTGCCGGGAAAGTAATGCAAAAAAAATTGTGGTAGCTACAGAAACGGGAATAACCCATCAAATGAAAAAAGAATCACCGGAAAAAGAGTTTGTAGTTGTGCCGGCTGATGAAACTTGTGCGTGTAATGATTGTCAGTATATGAAAATGAATACAATGGAAAAATTGTATTTGTGTTTAAAAAATGAAAAACCTGAAATTATTATGGATGAAAAAACCATAGAGCAAGCTAAAAAACCTATTGAAAAGATGCTTGATATATCTAAAAGACTTAATATAATAAAATAACGTAGTTTAACAGATATCAAATAGATCCAAATGTTATATGGCGTAGTTGCATCTTTCGAAATTAGAGCCGGAAGTACCTACTGAATTTAATATTTAAGTATATGGAAAACAAAATTCACATTTTATTAGGTGTAATTTTTTTATTGAGTGTAAATCTTTTACAAAGCCAGGTAGATACAACTCATCCAGATTATAAAAAGCTTTACTATGGCAATGGAAATGTTTCTTCCGAGGGTATTATGATCGATGGCGAACCCAATGGATATTGGAAAACCTACTATAAGGATGGAACATTAAAATCTGAAGGAAACCGTAAAAATTTTAAGCTGGATTCAACCTGGAAATTTTATGATCAGCAAGGCAATTTATCTATGATCATAAATTATGAACAAGGGTTAAAAAATGGATTACGAGTTACTTACAGTGAAGATGAAATAAAAACAGAACATTTCAAAGATGGAGTTAAAGATGGATGGAGTAAAGTTTTTTTTCCGGATTCCACTTTAAAACGAGAAGTAAAATATGTTGATGGAAAAAAAGATGGTTTTGAAAAGGAATATGATCGTGAGGGGAATATAGTTACTTTAAAGAAATATGATCAGGGCTTTTTGGTTAGTCGTGAATTTATAAACAGAAGAGATAAACAAGGCAGGAAACAAGGACCATGGAAAACATTTTATAATAATGGAAATCTGAAAACTTCGGTTACTTATTTGAACGGAAAGAAAAATGGGATCTATAAAAAGTATAATAAGAATGGTGGGCTTGTTGAAATCAAGAAATACAAAAATGGAAAAGAAATTACCGATGATGAACAAGTAGCTGATTATGAAATAAAACGAAATTATTATAATAATGGACAGGTAAAAACGAAAGCTACTTATTTAAATGATAAAATGGATGGCGTAAGACGCGAATACGATAAAGAGGGAAATATAACAAAGTCTTATGTTATGGATCAGGGAAGAGTTGAAGAAAAAGGTGGTATAGTTGATAAAAGTGGATTAAAGCAAGGAAAGTGGGAAGAATATTATGAATCCGGTCAGATTAAAGCTAAAGGAAAATACAAAGATGGCGTAAAAGTAGGTGAATGGGTTTATTATTTTGAAAATGGACAAATTGAACAGCGTGGAAAATACAACGAAAATGGTAAAGCGGAAGGATTATGGCGTTGGTACTATCCCGACGGACAATTAAGAAAACAGGAATATCTGGATAATGGAGTTCCCGATGGTATGTATAAAGAATATACTTATGAAGGAGAATTATGGGCAAAAGGAAAATATGTGGATGGAAATAAGGAGGGGCCATGGTTAGTTTCTCATCGGGGATATAAAGAAGTAGGTAAGTACCAAAATGATGTGCGCCAGGGAGAATGGAAGCATTACAAAAATGGGGAACTTGTATATGAAGGGCGCTTTGAAGACGGATTACCCGATGGCAGACATGTGAGTTACTGGCAAAACGGAAATAAGAAAAAAGAAGGAGTTTATAACATGGGGGAAAAAAACGGAGAATGGAAACACTATACCCGTGATGGTCAACTCTTTTTAGTTATTACCTATAAATTTGGTAAAGAAGTAGAATACGACAACAAAAAAATTGAAGTGTCCGAAGAACAGCAAAAAGAATAAAAAATACTTTTATTTCTTCTTTGAATATTATATTTTCGTGGATTAAACTATAAAAAAGTTAGATTAATCCTATGGAAAAGAAAAAAATTCTCATTGTTGAGGATATTCATTCAATAGAAATTGATGTTAAAAATCGCCTGGAAGAAATAGGTTACCATGTGCATCCTATTGTGCTCTCATCAGAAAAGGCAATGGAGTCTATTGAAAATGAACCTCCCGATATTGTACTAATGGATATTAATCTGGAAGGTGAAAAAAATGGTATTGAAACAGCGCAGGAAATCCAGCAAAATTTCGATATTCCGGTTGTTTTTCTTTCCGGAGAAACCGATCGCCAGCTGCTAAAACAAGCTTCTGAAACTGAATCTTATGGTTTTGTTGCTAAACCTTTTCAGCAAGCTGTATTGTTTACAAATATTGAAATGGCTATTTTCAAACATGATCGGTTACGAAAATTGGCAAAAGAAAATAACAATCTCAAATATAAGGATATAGAAAATCATTTCTATGCTAAATATATTTTTATACGTTCTGATTACAAATTAGTAAAATTAGATATTAATGATATTATTTTTGTTGAAGCAGCTAAGGATTACGTAATTATTCATTTAAAGGATGGAAAAATAACCACGCATAGTACAATGAAAAAAATGCGGCAAGTATTACCGGAACCTGATTTTATTCGTATCCATCGTTCCTATATAATTCAATACAATAAAATATCTGTTGTCAAATATCCTAATCTTTATCTCGAACATTATAGTGAAGCAATTCCAATTGGTGCCCTTTACCGATCTAATCTTTATGAAATGATAAATATTGTGTAAAAGGATCTTTTATGATTAGAAGTAATTTATATGCCATTCTCACGCTGATATTCCTTACCTTTTTTTTGTGTAAAGTATCAGGGCAGCAACATGTGTTAAAGAGTGAATATTTACCTGAAAATGACACTGTATTGGTCGTGGCTCCCGAAGAAAATAGGCCTGTGGAGCATGTTGTATATTTATTACACGGATGGAATGGGAATTACAGGCAATGGAACAAAATAGCGAATCTTCAATCATTAGCAAACCATAAAAATATGTTATTTGTTTGCCCGGATGGATTAAACGATTCATGGTATTTTAACTCTGTAAATGGCAATGATAAAATAGAATATGCTACTTTTTTTGTGCGTGATTTAATACCTTTTGTGGATTCTGTTTATACTACACACCAAAAAAACAGATTTATCGGAGGATTAAGTATGGGCGGATATGGAGCTTTTTACATTTATTTAAAACATCCGGAATTATTTGAAGCAGCTATTTCATCCAGCGGGGCATTTGATTTTTCAATGCCGGTTATGCAAAATTACGGGATTGATAAAAGATTAGGTGATTATAAAAAGAATAAGTCACTTTGGCATCAGATGTCTATGATTAATCTTATGAAGAAAGCGGATATAAGCCAGGATCATCAATTTTTTATAGATTGTGGAACTTCTGATCCGTTTATAAAACCAAATCGGGAAGTGCATAATTATTTAAAAAAGACACCGGCTAAAGTTCATTATCTGGAAATGACTGGAAATCATAATGCAAATTATTGGAAGAAGAGTTTATTTATACAATTAATGTTAATTCAGTTTATATGATTGGTTTTTTGACAAATGTGGTTACGCATGCCTCCGATTTAATATAGCTCTAAATACAAGGTCTGATTAAAAATTTTGAATTACTGATGATAAAATCATTCCTGTCTTTTATGTTATTGTTTTGAATTGATAATACAAGCTGAGATGCAGGCTTTGAACAGTCAATATTTTGAGTGAATCAGGTCTATTATAAATAGAACATATGTACCAACTTTTTGTATATATATATGTTTATCTTTTAGAATTGTAAAAGAAATGGTATTTATGGAAAAAGCAACATTTGGAGCAGGGTGTTTTTGGGGAGTTCAGGCTGCTTTTGATAAATTAAAAGGGATCGTATATTCGGAAGTCGGATTTATGGGAGGATCCGTAAAAGAGCCTACGTATGAGCAGGTTTCCAATGAGGAAACGGGTCATGCAGAAGTTGTACAATTGATTTTTGATCCTGATAAGATATCATACGAAGACTTGCTGAAAGAATTTTGGGAAGTCCATAATCCGACTCTGCTTAACCAACAAGGTTTAAATGAAGGCACACAGTATCGTTCGGTTATTTTTCATCATAATGAACAGCAAAAGAATAAAGCGGAAGAAGCCAAAAAGCAGGAACAATTATCAGGAAAATACGATATGAAAATAGCTACAGCTATTGAGCCTGCTACGACATTTTATCCGGCAGCAGAAAAACATCAAAAATATTTGGAAAAACAAAATCTCGAACAGTCGAAATAATAGGATTAATGTATTTGCTTCCATTCGCGTGGTTTTAAAGAAAACGTTGAGCAATATTTACATCTAAAAATCAAATAATTATCTTTTATAAATTAGAATGACGTGATAATATTTCAGTTTTGTGTTTTAGTTTTTTAAATTTGAACACTTAATATAGCGCCGGTTTTGGTATGAGCTGAAAGTAAATCCATGGAAAAGATAAATCTATTTCAAAATAAGAATTTTTACATTATTTTGACGGTAACGTTATTATCTGTTGTTGGCGTTACATCGATTATCCCCGTCTTTCCGGATATGAGCGAAGCACTTGGTGTTTCTCTTTCAAATATTGGCTTGTTTATTACGGTGTTTACTTTACCCGGCGCTTTGCTATCTCCATTTCTGGGAATGATAATTGATCGCTTTGGGCGAAAAAGAATTTTACTATCTGCTTTACTATTATTCGGGTTTACAGGGACATTATGTTTTTTTTTACGCGATTTTGAACTTATTCTATTACTACGTTTTTTTCAGGGGATAGGAGGAGCTTGCCTGGGGATTATTAATCTTACACTTATCGGAGATATTTTTACCGGAGATCAAAAAGCCAAAGCCATGGGCTATAATAGCGGTGCTATTTTGGTTGGATCGGCTGTTTTTCCAGCTATTGGTGGCGTATTAGCTTTAATTGAATGGTACTTTCCTTTTTTATTAGCCGGCTTTGCCTTTATCGTTGCTATTTGGGTGTATTTTGCACTGGAAACGCCTGAGCCGAAAGAAAAAATGAACCTTAATCACTATATACGAAAAACGGTGGGCTCTATTTTTCAACGGGAATCAATAACTTTATATTTATTGTCTTTTGCAACTTTTTTCTTACTGTTTGGAACAATAATGACTTATATGCCGGTGCTACTGAAAGAACAGTATGGGCTTTTAAGCAGCGAAATTGGGATTATGCTCTTTTTCCTTGCTTTAGCTACAGCAATCGTAGCATCCAAATTAAACTATTTTTACAATAGATTTTCGATGAAAAACCTTATGTTTATTGGGTTTGGTTCCTATTTATTTAGTTTTGCTTTAATTCCATTTGTTGATAATATTGTTCTTGTTCTTATACTGATGATGATTATTGGAGTTGGACAAGGAATTAATATACCTGCGATTTTTCATGTATTAACCAGTATTGCTCCTTTAAATCAACGCGGAGCTTTTATGTCGATCAACAGCATGTCGGTCAGGGGCGGACAAACAATTGGGCCGTTAATTGCCGGATTACTTTTTGGCTTTTGGGGATTACCTTGGGTCTTTTGGTCGGCTTCCCTACTTTCTGGATTGTTTATATTGTTGGTTTTAGTTTTTGTGCCTGCAGGCAGTTTTAAAATAAAGAATGTAGATTAGAAGAAAAAACGTAAATTTTACTTTGCAGATTTCTTGGTAAATTCTGATTTCTCTGTCAAGCCAGATTTTTTATTTATTTTGGGATAATCCCATCGGTTGAAAGCAAAATCCCAATAGGAGTTTATTTCCTGAATATCATTTTCTTTATAATTATAGTTTCTCTTACTACCGGAAGCATTTTTTTCAGCGAAGCTTTTGAAAAAGGGAACAGCATCATCAAAACGATTCTCAAGATTTAATTTAGTATAGATATTTTCCAATGTCTCCAGGGGATAATCAACAATACTATTATAGCTTATCTCAACTAACTGATCATCATTGAGTAAAGATTTTTGTTCAAGATATTTAAGATGTAATTTTTTATAGACATTAAGTACAATATCTTTCTTTTCTTTTTCTGAAATCTGCTGTAGAGAAACAGTTTGAACGACATATGACCACAACTTAAGATTAGAATAAAATACGTCATATGGATTTCGGTGGATAAAAATGAATTTGGCCGAGGGATAGATATCCAAAAGATATTTAATTCGGGCTGTGTCGCCCGGATTCTTGATCAATAACCTGCCCTTTTTATGTTTCAGATATACTTTATTGAGCATGGTGCGCATCGCATATTTCCATTCTTCCAATTCCTTATCCGTTATATCTTCAAGGAAAAGATATTTGCTGAAGTATTTTTCATAAGATTTGGGAAACAAATGGGCCCAGTGATAGGTGAATTCGGATATTTCAGCGATTAATGCCGTATCCGATTCAGAAGGAAAATCCAGTTCCATACTTTTTGAAAAACCGGACTCCCATTGTTTAAGCGGACTTATTAAATCTATAAATTCGGAAAGGACGGGTTTGAAAAACTTTTCTGTTGTAAGAAAGTTATCGGAAAAGAAATTTTGATATCTATTTTGATAAATAAAATGGGGATCCTGACTTAATAAATCATGAGTATAAGTGGTTCCACTTCGCCAGTGGCCAATAATAAAAACCGGTTCTTTTTCCGGCTTGACCTTTTCAATGGGTTTATTGTATTTCTTTTTTTCAATTAATCGAAATGGTTCGGATAAAAACAATTTCAGATATATGAGGTATATAACTTTTTTGTTTTTGTTATTTTGAAAAGCCCTGTGCTCTCGTAGCTTTTTTGTAAATGTGATAAGCGGACTTTCTTTTGTAGACATATATGGCTCTATGTTAGAAAGATTTTAAGATATAGGACTATTCAAATATTGATAATCGTTGTTGAATAAGGGACAAAAATATAACGAAATGAAACATAATCAACAAAAGAGAAATTTTTTGAAGGGTTATAACAAAATTAATATTGTATAAAATAGTAAAGATCAAATAAAAACACAATTAGGTTCAATTGAACGAAAGATAGTTTTAATTAAAATGTATTTTTGCAACACAAAAGAAATTCCATAATTTTAATAGAAATTCGAAAAAACTCAAGCAGGGGGCTTGGGCTCAAAAGAATTTTTGTTAATTGTAATGAACCTATTCCACCAGTTCAAAGTTCATTTGTTTCTTGGATAAGTCCACACTTTTAACAATAATATGAACCTTGTCGCCTAATTGATAAACCTCCTGATGTTTGTGCCCTACCACTCTGTAATTGTCCTCATCGAGATAATAAAAGTCGTCTTTCATAGTTTTCAGCGAAACCATTCCTTCACAGTGGCTTTCTGTAAGCTCTACGAAAATCCCCCACTTGCTAACACCGGTAATAGTTCCTTCAAATTCCTCTCCTACTTTATCCACAAGATATTCGGCTTGTTTTAATTTTATGGATTCCCGCTCCGCTTCCATAGCGCGGCGCTCCTGTTCCGAACAATATTCTGCCTGCTCTTCATATTCCGTAGCCGGGACACTGTTTCCCCCGTTCAAATAGTGAAACAATAAACGATGCACAATCAAATCCGGATACCGCCGAATTGGAGATGTAAAGTGTGAATAATAATCGAAAGATAACCCGTAATGCCCGATATTTTGCGTGCTATATTCTGCCTTTGACATGGTTCTTACGGCAATCGATTCGATAAGGTATTGCTCACCTTTGCCCTCAATCTGTTTAAACAAACGGTTGAAAGAATTGCTAATTCCTTTACGAGACCCTGTGTTCATCTTGTAGCCTAATTTTGCTACAAATTCTGCCATAGTAGATAGTTTCTCGGGATTGGGCTCATCGTGAACGCGGTAAAGAAACGTTTTCGGTTTTTCTTTGCCTTTGGGATTTCCAATGAACTCAGCTACTTTCCTGTTAGCCAATAGCATGAATTCTTCCACCAGTTTATGAGCATCCTTTTGTTCTTTCACAAAAGCACGGATAGGATGTCCTTTTTCATCCAATTCAAACCTTACTTCTGTAGAATGAAAAGCAATCGCACCTTTTTCAAATCTATTGTTCCGAAGAATTTTAGCTAATTCGTCGAGCTTTAATATTTCTTTATTAAACGGCCCATTTCCGGACTCTATAATATCCTGTGCTTCTTCATAAGTAAATCGTTTGTTTGAGCGGGTAATCGTTTTTCCAAACCATTGGCTTTTGACATTAGCTTCATTGTCTATTTCAAAAATGGCAGAGAAGGTGAGCTTATCTTCATCAGGACGCAAAGAACAAACATTATTTGATAATTTTTCCGGGAGCATTGGAATTACGCGATCAACGAGATAGATGGATGTAGCTCGTTTATAAGCTTCCTCATCCAAAACGCTTCCTTTTTCCACATAATGCGAAACATCAGCAATGTGAATTCCAATATCCCAGTTACCGTTTTCTAATTTACGTATTGATAAAGCATCGTCAAAGTCTTTAGCATCTAAAGGGTCAATTGTAAATGTGGGAAGCTCACGAAGGTCCTTACGTTTCTTTATCTCCTTATTCGGAATATTAATATCAATTTTTTCCGCTTCTTTTTCAACATCTTTAGGAAAACTTAAGGGAAATTCATGGCTTGCTAAAATGGAATTCATTTCCACATCATTCTTACCGGGCTTTCCAAGGACATTTATAATTTTGCCAAAAGGGTTTTTGGAATGTTCAGGCCAGTCGGTAATCACAGCAATGGCCTTATCTCCGTTATTGGCTCCTTTTAACGAATCGAGAGGGATAAATAAGTCTGTTGTTATGGAAGGATTATCGGGAACTAAAAAAGCAAAACGCGTGGAAATCTCCAGATTTCCTACAAACTGGCTATGGCCACGTTCAAGTACTTCGACAATTTGACCTTCAAGTTTTCGTCCTTTCCTCTTCGGAAACAAAAATACCTTTACCCGATCACCATCTATAGCATGATTGGTATTGTTTGAATTAATAAATACATCTTCATCACATTCCTTGCTGGAAATGTAAGCTTTTCCGGTTTGCTTCATGTCTACTTTACCTTCAATTACACTTCCCTGGGTTTTTGAAGTTATGTATTCCGGATTTAACTTGAATTTTCCCTTACGTTCCTGATGCAATGCACCATCATCTTTCAAATCAAAAATAATTTGTTTGATAAGATCGCGGGAAGGTTTATCATGTAAACCCAGGGCAGCCGAAACTTGCTTGTAATTAAAACTTTTAAATGGTTCACCGGCAAAAATGTGTAATACTTGTTCGGCTATTGCATTCTTCTTCTTTATTTTTTTTCTCTTCTTTTTTACCATGTTGATTTATATGGGTTGTTTAATTCTAAACGAATATAGTTCTTTTATATAGAACAAAAATCGTTTATTTTATTCATCTGAGTATTAAATTAGGATGAAATATTGTGAAATATGTTAGTTTTAAGTGAATTATACGTTTAGATTGGTTGAACAAGAAACAGGATTTCAGGTATTAAAATTCTCCGGAAGAAGATTACTGGCTGAAAGCAATAAGATTTTTATTGGCTGGAATAAGATTTTTATGTAATTTAGAAACCAATTTAAAAAGTTTAAACAAAAAAAAAGCATGACTGTTTAAAAAGAAGCAGATTTATTTATATATTTAACAAAACCAAAAAAAGAATAACTATGTCAAATTATCATGAACCAGCTGAAGAACTCAGCAAAGAGGCCCGTAATTTTTCCAGAGCCTTAAACAGTTTAAAAGAAGAAATAGAGGCTGTTGATTGGTATCATCAACGCGTTGATCTTACTGAAGACGAAGAGTTAGGTGAAATTATGGCCCATAACAGGGATGAAGAAATTGAACATGCCTGTATGACTTTGGAATGGCTACGCCGCAATATGCCAGGCTGGGATGAAGAATTGAAGACGTATCTTTTTAAAGAAGGTTCAATTGCTCATTTAGAAGAAGGCGAAGAAAATGAAGAAGGTGAAAGTTCATCAGATTTAGGAATTGGTAAAATTAAATAAAACTAACATTATGGATATATTGAAAAAAGCTCTCGCTCCCATTTCCGACAAGGCATGGGAAGAGATTAACGATGAAGCTAAAAATACACTGGAAACCGTACTTTCTGCACGTCGCTTTGTGGATGTGGAAGGGCCTAAAGGAATAGATTATTCTGCTGTTCATTTAGGTAAATTAAATGTTCCGTCAAAGCAAAACAAAAATGATGTGCAATACGGCATTAATGAAGTTATGCCATTAGTGGAAACCCGTATTCCTTTTGAATTAGATATTTGGGAGCTGGATAATGTTGTCCGTGGAAATGAAGATATTAATCTGGATAACTTACAGGAAGCAGCTTATAAAATTGCCAGCTTTGAAGAAAAAGCAATTTATCATGGCTTTAAACAAGCAAATATTGATGGGATGTTAAATTCCAGCGAATATAGCGCCATGCAACTTCCTGAAAATCTGGATGCCGTTGTGGAAAAACTCTCAGCTGCCATTGTACAATTCCAGAAAAAAGGTGTTCAGGGACCATTTAATTTTGTTGTCGGTCCAAAAATTTACCAGAAACTAAATAGCCACATGAAAGGCTATCCATTGAAAAAGCAGGTTTTGAATACGATCGGAGGCGAGATTATCCTTTCTCATGAAATTGATAGTGCTCTTCTCGTTTCTGCACGCGGAGGGGATTTCCGACTAACATTGGGGAATGATTTATCCATTGGTTATGATAATCATACCAATCAAAAAGTAGAACTTTACCTGATGGAGTCATTTACCTTCCAGGTGTTAGATCCCGCTGCTATTATTGTATTTAAATAATACACAATAATAAAATAATACGGTTGTCCAAAAAGTGGTAAAAAAGTGTATATTTAACCAACTTTTTGGACAAACCGTTTTTATGCTAAATGAAAGATTCTGTTAACATCTTTTGGTTTCGGCGTGATTTAAGATATTTTGATAATCACGGGTTCTTTCAGGCCTTGAATGATAACAGGCCTGTTATTCCGCTTTTTATTTTTGATACGGATATTTTAAATGATCTTAGCGATAAATACGATAAACGCGTAAATTTTATTTATCATAAACTAAATTATTTAAATACTGTATTTCAGGGACACAAAAGCTCAATACTTATTAAAAAAGGGAAACCCGTTGATGTTTTTTCTGAATTAATTCAGCAGTATGAAGTCAAGAATGTATTTGCAAACAGGGATTATGAGCCTTACGCAATCAAAAGAGATCAAGAGATAGAAGAACTTCTTGCCAGTCACGATATTAACCTGAAAACCTACAAAGATCAGGTTATTTTTGAAAAAGATGAAGTGACAAAGGCAAATGGAGAACCCTATAGTATTTATACACCTTACAGCAGAACCTGGAAAAGAAAATTTTCAGAAAAGCATGTTCAGAAACACCCTTCCGAAGATTTTTTAACGAACTTATACCAGAAGAAATACAATTTTCCATTTTTAGAAGATGTTGGCTTTAAGCCTTCCTGGAATCATTACCCGGATGAAGAGCCCCAGGAGGATCTTATCAAAAATTATCACCTGTACCGTAATTTTCCTGCCAAAGACGCAACCTCGAGGATAGGAATACATCTTCGTTTTGGGACAGTCAGTATTCGGCAAATGATAAAGTTGGGAAGAAAATTAAATGAAACCTGGCTAAACGAATTGATATGGCGAGAGTTTTACATGATGATCCTTTATCAGCATCCCTATGTTGTCAATCAGGAGTTTAAGCCTGCCTATCGATGGATCCCATGGCGGCAATCAGAAGAAGAGTTTAAGCGCTGGCAGGAAGGTCAAACCGGCTTTCCTATGGTGGATGCCGGTATGCGACAGTTAAATGAAACAGGGTATATGCACAATCGTGTTCGGATGATTACAGCAAGCTTTCTGGTAAAGCATCTGCTGATCGATTGGCGATGGGGAGAAGCCTATTTTGCAGAAAAACTGTTGGATTACGAATTGGCATCCAATAATGGAAACTGGCAATGGGCCGCCGGTTCGGGATGTGATGCTGCTCCTTACTTCAGAGTTTTCAACCCTACAACACAAGTTCATAAATTTGACCCCGATAAAGAATATATTTCAAAGTGGCTGAAGGAATATGGAACATCTGCTTATCCAAAGCGTATAGTTAGTCACAAGGAAGCACGAGAGCGCGCACTTCAAACCTATAAAGACGCATTGCAAACCGGAGGTTAAATAATCTATGGAAAAGAATTACTCTTCAAGGCAGCTACAAATTTTGATTTCTGCGATAAGTCTTATTGAGGAGGACGGAATACAAAATCTGACCATTAAGAATTTGGCCAAAAGAAATTGTATCACGGACGGTGCCATTTACAAACATTTTAAAAATAAGGACGAAATCATAAATGCAACGCTGGAAATGGTTCGTGCCGATATTTTACACCTTTTTAATAAGGCGGAAGGCTATTCTGATAATCCCATTTCTATGTTAGCATATCATGTAAAATGTTATGCCTCTTTCTTTCATAAAAATCCTGCTTACGGAATAATATTGTTATCAGAGACAGGCCGAAATGAAGCACGACAGTTAAAGCCTTTTCTAAAAATATTAATGGATGAAGCAAAAACCATTATTCAAAGAATTATTCAAAAAGGTCAGGAAACCCATTATTTTCGGAATGATATCATGTCAGACCATCTGGCTTTACTATATATGAGCAGTTTGCGTTTTACTTTGGCAAAGTGGTATGCGAGTGAATATGAAATGGATATACAGAGCGAATGCACGAAAATATGGAACTCTCTCCGATTACTTTTTAGTAATAAATCCGATTAAGCTTAATTAGAATAAAAATAAATTGCAATATTTATCAGGTAAACGGTTACTTACCTGGGAGTATGTTTATTAAATTTGAGAAAATTTAAGTGCATGAATTTTTTAAAAAAGTTTTATCCCCCGGATAGGTGGAAAATCCCCGTCATAATTTTATTAGGGATTTTTGTTGGTCTCGGGGCTTATCTGGTTCATATTTCGCGGGCTCCTTCTTATTTATCCGATGAGCCTGAAACATGTATTAATTGCCATGTGATGGTTCCGCAGTATGCTACCTGGATGCACAGTTCCCACAGAGAGCATACAAATTGCAATGATTGCCATGTGCCACATGACAATTTTGTTGATCATTACTATTTCAAAGCCAAAGACGGGCTGCGCCATGCTACAATATTCACTTTACGTAATGAACCTCAGAGTATAACCATTAAACATGCAGGAGTGGAAGTCGTTCAGCAAAACTGCATACGGTGTCATGAAGATTTGATCGAGGAAGATAAGATATTCAACAAAAACAAAGAATTAGTAGAAATGCGTAAAGAGCGGTTGTGTTGGGATTGCCATCGGGATATTCCACATGGCGGTGTGCGTAGCCTTTCAAGCACGCCGAATGCCGTTGTCCCGTTACCCAAAAGTCCTGTCCCAAAGTGGTTAAAAAAAGCAAAAACGAAAGAAAATAAAAAATAAAATCCATTGATATGAAACGAACATGATAGCCTTAAACACACAGATAAATGATTAAAGTTAGGCTACTGCATGTGAGTTCCATAACACCTATTTAATAAAATTTAATCATATGAAACCAATACGTGAGCAAGTCAAACAAAAACCGTGGTTAGGCTGGGTGCTTTTCCTGGCAACAATGGTGGTTGTATTTCTATTAGGGTTACTGGCCTCTTCGGTAATGGAACGCCGTGAGGAGGCTGCTTTTGCCTATAAACCCCAGGTTGAACATTCTCAATTTGAACCAAGAAATGAAGTTTGGGGCCAAAATTTCCCACAAGAATACAATCGATACAGGGAAACGCTGGATACTACATTCCGTTCAAAATATAACGGGAATGCTTTTATAGATATGTTGGAAGAATATCCGGAACTTGTTGTCCTGTGGGCAAATTATGGATTTTCAAAAGAATATAACCAGGGACGTGGTCACGCATATGCTATTGAGGATATCCGTAAAATCCTTCGTACGGGAGCTCCGGTCGACGGAAAATCAAGTCCGATGCCCAATACGTGTTGGACCTGTAAAAGTCCCGATGTTCCACGAGTGATGAATGAAATCGGAGTGGCTGAGTTTTATAAAGGCAGCTGGGAGACGTTGGGACACGAAATTGTCAACCCCATAGGTTGTGCCGATTGTCATGATGCAGATGATATGTCGTTGCGCATCACTCGTCCTGCATTAAAAGAAGCTTTTGAAAGCCAGGGAAGAGATATTAAGGATGTTACTCATCAGGAAAAGCGCAGTTTGGTTTGTGCTCAATGTCACGTGGAATACTACTTTAGAGGGGACTCGAATTATCTGGTATTACCCTGGAAAAATGGAGTCAAAATAGAAGAGGTAATTGCTTATTATGATAGCTATAATTTTGTTGACTGGAAACATGGTATTTCGAAAGCACCTATGCTTAAAGCACAACATCCCGATTATGAATTATTCCAAAGCGGCATTCATGCGGAGCGTGGGCTTGCTTGTGCCGATTGCCACATGCCATACATGAGTGAAGGAGGACAAAAGTTCTCTGATCATAAAGTGCAAAGTCCGCTCAATTATATCAACAAAACCTGTCAGGTTTGTCACCGGGAAGACGAAAAGGATTTAGTAGAAAATGTTTATGAACGCCAGGATAAAATCAAGGAAAGTCGACGTCAACTTGAAAAACTATTGGTAAGAGCTCATGTTGAAGCAGGTAAAGCCTGGGAGCTTAATGCAACAGAGCAAGAGATGAAAGATGCTCTCTATGATATTCGTCATGCCCAGATGATGTGGGATTACGTGGCTGCAAGTCATGGTGCTCCATTCCATGCTCCAATCGAATCAAGCAGGATTTTGGCAAAAGGAATTAATATTGCTCAGGAAGCTCGCCTAAAATTGAGCAGAATTCTCATGGATAAAGGTTTTGAAGGGGAGGTTTCATACCCGGATATACCTACCAAAGCCAAAGCTCAGGAGTATATCGGTTTGGATATGGATAAGTTAAACGCGGAAAAAGAAAAATTCATGAAAGAAGTTGTTCCGGAATGGGTAGAGAAAGCCAAAAAGCGGGAAGCAACTTATGAAACTAAAGATTTGTAAAATAAACTTAGCCATATAAAACCCCATGCCGAGGCGTTCGGCATACTGGAGAATGATTAAATGCAAGGAGGCCATGCGTTAATGCGATGAAGCGATGAAGCGATGAAGCGATGAAGCGAGAGAGTGAATTGAGCGAACGAAGCGTCCCGATAGCTATCGGGATAAGAGAACGAATCGACTAAGAGAAAAAGCGAACAACGAACAAAGAACAAGAAACACAGAACAAAATTTTAAGCATATGAAGCGCTTGATATACAAAGGAGTAATTCTGGCAATGCTGTTTTTTATTGTCGGTCAGGCGAATGCTCAGTTTACTCTTTCGGGTGAGCTACGGCCTCGTACCGAACTCAGTCACGGGTACAGTGAATTGGCTGCACAAAACCAGGATGCATCCCTGTTTACCTCACAAAGAACCCGGCTTAACCTTCAATATTCTACAGACAAAATAAAAACTAAATTGGTATTGCAGGATGTGCGTTTATGGGGAAGTCAACCCCAGCTGGTCGCTAATGAAGACTATGGAGTATCGGTGCATGAAGCCTGGGCTGAAGCTTTTTTTACAGATAATATTTCACTAAAAGCCGGTCGTCAGGAAGTGGTTTATGATGACCACCGCATTTTTGGAAATGTTGGATGGGCACAACAAGGAAGGTCTCATGATTTGTTTAAGTTAAAGTATGAAAATAAAATCAAAGCCCATTTGGGATTTGCTTATCATGAAAATGATAACCGGAAAAATAATTTATATCAGGGTCCGGATGCTTATAAAACGATGCAGTATTTATGGATTAACAAAGAATGGGAATCATTACAGATTAGTTTGTTAGCTTTAAATATGGGAATTCCTGTAATTTCTATTACAGATTCCCTTGGGAATATATTGGATGAAGACATCGTTTACAGTCAGACTTTTGGATTTTATTCAGAATATCAGGTTAATGAAAAGTTAGATATAGCTGCTAACGCCTATATGCAAACAGGAAAAGATGCCATGGAAAATGATTTGATGGCATATGAATTTGCAGTACAGGCCGGATATGATATTAATAAAGAGTATTATACATCACTACGTTATGAATTGCTGTCTGGAAATGATCAACAAATAATTAATAATGAGAACAATTCCTTTAATCCGGCATTTGGGACAAACCATAAGTTCAATGGGCATATGGATTATTTTTATGTGGGTAATCATGCAGTAAGTGTGGGATTGCAGGATATAGCTGCTTCATTAAAATACACGAAAAACAACTTTCGCTCAAAGGTAACGGGGCATTATTTCACTGCAGCAGCAGACCCTGGTTCCGGGGAAGATAAATATTTAGGAACTGAATTGGACCTGATGGTAGGATATAAATTAAATGAAATGGTCGATATTTCCTGCGGTTATTCCCAAATGTTTGCAGGAAAAACAATGGAATTATTAAAAGGTGGCAACAAGGATGAAGCGAATTACTGGGGGTGGCTTATGATTGGCTTTTCACCGGTATTTATAGATTAATCAAACGAAAGAGAAAAGAGAGCTAAAGATTTATGAGCAGAACAATATGGAGTTATCCCTGGAAATATCCGGAGAGTTTTGTTATTGCATTGGGGATTTTACTTACAGGGATGATAATGGAAATGTTTTTGCCTTCAGTAGGAGCATTTATTCCTTCATGGCCGGGTAATTTATATTTACTGATTTTTATTATAGGAGTCGCGGGCTTACTAATAATATTGCGGAATAATTCTGAATTTTTGAAATGGCTGGGCTCCGGTTATGCAGCTATCGGATTATCATCGGCTTTTACATTGCTTGTTATTATTATGGGGTTGATACCCCAACAACCGGCCATGGGTTTTCACCACCGCTTAGGACTGACTAATATTAATGCTTCCTGGCCATTTTATTTGACAGGTCTTATGATGATATTTTCATTGTGCCTGATTACTGCTCAAAGGTTGAAAAAGTGGAGTTACAGGAATTTTATTTTTATTCTGAACCATCTGGGATTAATTATCATTTTGTTGGCTGGTGGATTGGGAAAAAGCGACTTTGAGGAGCTTACAATGACATTGAATATGGATAAACCTGTCTGGTATGCTAAAAATGCCAAAGGGGCAAAGCAAGATCTGGACTTTGCATTGGAAATGAAAGATTTTGATATCCAATATCATCTGCCTGTCTTCCAGATCTATGAAGGTGGAGAGATTGTAAAAAGTATTGAAGTTGATACGGCTGAAAAGAAACAAACAGTCAACTACAAAAAGACGGAAATTATTGTTGAGAAGGTAATGCCGGAAGCCGTTAAAATGAATGGACAATATAAAGAAGCACAACATCCCTCGGCTGTTACAGCAATAAAGTTAACAGTTGATGAACCAAATAAAAAAGACAAAACATCCTGGGTTTCTTCGGGAAGTAGAATGATGGCTCCCCAAAAAATCAAAACGGACGAATTTTCCATCGGCTTGCGACGACCTTCACCCAAAATTTACGAAACAACAGCACAACTGTACAGTAAACAAGGAAGAAACGAAGAAGTAAATATAAAAGTAAATCATCCGATAAAAGTTAATGATTGGAAAATCTATCAGTCCAGCTATGATCAGTCAATGGGACGTTATTCTAAAATTAGCATATTGACATTAGTAAAAGATCCGTGGCTGTGGGTGGTTTATACGGGAATTTTTATGTTGATTGCAGGAGCATTGGGTCTTTTCTTATACGGGAAATCTTATAAAATAAAACCAAAACAAGAATGAATATATACGCTATTATAGCAACAATCGGGATTATTCTGTATGCTATACCGGTCATTTTGCTGATATGGGAAAGGAAATCCAGTAGGGTAAGGAAAACAGAAATTTTTACTGTTGTTAGTATCCTTTTAATGGCAGGTATGATTGTTTACCTGTGGATTAGTTTTGGCCGTCCTCCCATGCGCACAATGGGCGAAACAAGGTTATGGTATTCCTTTTTTCTTCCGGTTGTTGGCTGGGTTACATACAGAAGATGGAAGTTTAAATGGTTTTTAGGATATAGTCTTATAATGGGAATCGTGTTTTTAATTATTAATTTATTGAATCCGGAGATTTTCATTAAGCACCTCCCTCCTGCTTTACAGAGTCCCTGGTTTGTGCCTCATGTTATTGTTTATATCTTAGGATATTCTTTACTTGCAGCATCAGCACTTATTGCTATCCGTCAACTTTTCTTTAAAACAGATCAATTGAATGCGGAAGCTGTTGATTTGGCAGATAACCTGGTTTATTCAGGATTTGCATTGATTACCTTTGGATTGCTTTTTGGCGCATTATGGGCAAAAGAAGCATGGGGAAACTATTGGTCGTGGGATCCTAAAGAAACCTGGGCATTGATTACCTGGTTGGTGTATGTGGTTTATATCCACTATCGCTATCAGTCGAAAGGGTCGAAAAATAACGAAAAAGCAATGTGGTTGTTGATTATTGCTTTTGGTGTTATGCTTATGGCCTGGATGGGAATGAAATTTATCCCTGCAGCTCAGGGAAGCATTCATAGCTATTCATAAGACTGAAAGGCATCAATGCAATATGCTTTCCGTTAACAAAAACTGTCGGGAATATCTATATTAAAAAACCGGCTGTAAGGTTACAACCGGTTTTCCAAAACAACACTTCTTATTATTCAAAAAATTTGGATGCTGTTGTTGGCTTAGGTGTTTTGATAACTAAAAAACGCAAGTCAGCATCACTTTCGTTATACCAACAATGAACAATATCTTTGGGGCTTTCGATTAAAGTATCCTGGCTGACTTCTTTGGTCTCATCGCCAATTAAAACTTTGCCTGTTCCTTCCAGCACATAAAAAATCACATCAACAGGGGTTGCATGTTTTTTCATTTGTTCTCCCGGCCCAAGTGTAATATGTGTTACCATAGCATCAGGCTTGTCATACATTTTTTTGGCATCTACACCATGGGGATTTTTGCGTTTTTCTGCTTCAAAGGGACTTCTCGTTATCATAAGTAGTAGAATTTAAATTTGAAATAGAAATCCTGCCTGAAAATCCACTTTCTTATATAAGATAAGGGAAAATAATAACAGACAGGATTTATGGAATGTGTTAATTAAGCTTCGTTTAAAAATAGCTTAATATCGTCTTCTACATTGTTTATCGGAGCAATACCGAATTTGTCTACCAACACGTTAGTAACATTAGGTGACAAGAATGCCGGCAATGTAGGGCCTAAATGAATGTCTTTTACTCCCAGGTAAAGCAACGCCAGCAATACAATAACAGCTTTTTGCTCATACCATGCAATATTGTAAGAAATCGGCAGATCGTTGATATCATTCAGTTCAAACACCTCTTTCAATTTCATTGCAATAACGGCAAGTGAATAAGAGTCATTGCATTGTCCTGCATCCAATACTCTCGGAATACCTCCGATATTGCCTAAACCTAATTTGTTGTAACGATATTTGGCACAACCTGCTGTAAGAATAACTGTATCTTCCGGTAGTTGTTTTGCAAAATCAGTGTAATAATCACGGCTTTTCATTCTTCCGTCACAACCGGCCATAACAAAAAATTGTCTTATGGCACCGCTTTTAACGGCATCAACAACTTTATCGGCTAATTGCATTACCTGATCATGGGCAAACCCACCAACGATAGTACCGGTTTCAATTTCCTGAGGAGAATCACATTTTTTGGCTAATTCAATAATCTCAGAGAAATCTTTGGGTTGGCCATCTTCACGATTCGGAATGTGTTTAAATCCCGGATATCCGGAGGAACCGGTAGTAAATACGCGGTCTTTATAAGTGGATTTTTTGGATGGGGGTACGATGCAATTCGTAGTAAACAGAACCGGTCCGTTAAACGATTCAAATTCTTCTTTCTGTTTCCACCAGGCATTACCATAGTTACCAACAAAATGGTCATACTTTTTAAATGCCGGATAATAATTTGCAGGAAGCATTTCACTATGCGTGTACACATCTACTCCGGTTCCTTCGGTTTGTTTCAGCAGCTCTTCCATGTCTTTCATGTCATGACCACTGATCAAAATACCGGGGTTGTTGCGTACGCCAAGATTGACTTCTGTGATTTCAGGATTGCCATAGGCTGTTGTATTGGCTTTGTCGAGAAGTTGCATAACTTCAACTCCATATTGGCCTGTTTCCATGGTTAAGCCTACCAAATCATCAACGCTTAGCGAGTCATCGGTAGTGGCAACAAGTGCGCGCTGCATGAATGCATAAATTTCAGGCTTTTTCTCACCCAGGTTTTCAGCATGTTCGCCATAAGCAGCGATTCCTTTTACACCGTAAGTGATAAGTTCGCGCAGGGAACGGACATCTTCATCCTGTGTTTCCAGAGGCCCTACTACTTTAGCGGTTCTTTCAAACTCATCCAGCGTATAACCATGCCATTGTGCAGCAAAAGGAAGTTCTTCTTTCTTGAACGAAATTCCGTTTTGCTCAAGCTCGTGTTTCAAAGCAAGCTTGTGTTGAACAGCATCTTTGATGTAATCGATGATGGCATCGTCATCAAAGTTGGTGTTGGTAATTGTAGTGAAAAGGGCACGGAAAATGAAACTGTTAATCTCATCTTTTTCGATATTGTTTTTACGTGCTTCGTGTGCATAGAAAGAGAGTCCTTTCAGAGCAAAGACCAGAAGGTCTTGCATATCTGATGTGCGTTCTTCTTTGCCGCAAACACCTTTAGTGGTGCAAGCTTCATTTTTTGCGGCTTCCTGACATTGAAAACAAAACATACTCATAATAGATTGGTTTTTGGTTAATTAAAAATTTTTTTTGATTTGTTATACTTTTATAACATCCATTCTTCTTTTAGTAATTCGCCACGTGAACTTATGACAGCTTGTTTTACCGGGATTTTCCGGGTCGCTTTTTTAAAGGCTGCATTTACGATCTGCATTAAACCGGAACAACAAGGAACTTCCATAATCACTACGGTTAAAGTATTGATTTTGGAGTCATTGATTAATTGTGTGATTTTTTCCGTATAAACTTCCAGATTGCTGTCTAATTTCGGACAAGCTATAGCTAAAGATTTGCCTTTTAAAAAGTGATGGTGGAAATCACCCATCGCATAAGCTACGCAGTCAGCGGCTAAAACCACATCAGCATTTTGATAATAATTTGCTGATGGATTAATAAGGTGCATTTGCACGGGCCAATGCGTTAAGGCAGAGCGAAATTCGGGCTTTTGGGTTTCGTGATGTTCCGTTTTTTCCGGTACTTTTTCTTGTTTTTCTTCTGCTACAATTTCAGAGAAATCAATAGCAGCGGAACCCGGACATCCTCCCGAGCAACTACCTCCATTTGAAGCGTGTGCTTCTGCATTCTGATGCTCCATGGCAAAAACAGTTTCGGCTTTCTTGCCATCTCCTTTTTCACTCATGTCAATGTTATTTTCACGGATATACTCCGCTGCTTGTTTTACAAGTTCCGTTTCCCCATGATCACGGAGATGTTCAATATGAGCCAGTATAGTATTTCGCCCTTGATTTGCAATACGTTCCATTACTTTCTTTTCATCGTAAGGCTCGGCTTCCCGTTCTTCAAGTGTAATTGCATTTTGTGGGCAATGTCCCAGGCATGCGCCGAGTCCGTCGCAAAACAGGTCTGAAACCAGCCTGGCTTTACCGTCTATGATTTGTAAGGCTCCTTCGTGACAATTGGGAATGCACAGACCGCAACCATCACATTTGCTTTCGTCTATATTTATGATTTTTCTTTTCATTTTGTATCGTTTTAGATGACACTATCTTAGTATAGTATGATGGACTTAATTTAAATTTTCGGTATTTATTTTTTCTACGAAATCGGTCTTCTTAAGATTGATTTCAGCAATTTCTTTGACTGTTTTGTCTTTTAAGAAGTTGACAAACATCTCAGTTAATTTGAACGTAATATCGCCAAAAACACAACTATTAAAAGGACACTCTTCCAATGTTAAACCACAAGGTGACGGGTGTATAGGCCCTTCCATCATTTCAAAAACTTCCAATAGCTTAATGGATTCCGGATCTTTGTTTAACTGAAAACCTCCTTTCGGGCCCCGTATGGATTTGATATATCCATGTTTGCTCAGTTGGTTCAGCACTTTTAATACATGGTTTTTACTGGCCCGTGTGGTTGACGATATGGTTTCTGCCCTTACTAATGTTGCTTTATCCATTAGCGCAAGACTGTGAAATGCAATAATTGTTGCTTCTGATATATTGAATAGTTTTGACATTGTATTTTATTTTAACAAGATTTTATGCAAAGATATAAACTGGTACGACAATACCACAATAAAAGTAAAGAAAAAATGAGAGAAAAAAAATTAAATATGCTGATAAACAGATAAAAAAGCTTCTAATTTGTATAGATTATAAATAAGTATGTAGACTTAAGCAGAGTCTGTCAATAAAGTCCGTGTCTGGTTTATAATGTTCAAGTTCAAAGGTTACCCTTCATTTATCGTGGGCTTGCGAAGTTTTTTATCATCAGGAGTCCCGATTGGAACATCGGGATGAATGTGAAAAAAACGAGTGTAACGCAGAAATCGGAAAGTATAGACAGATACTAAGCAGAAAGTTTTGAAGAAGAAATGACTTTTTCTAAATTTTTGGACAGATTGCAATCCTTGGTAAAATAATCTTCTGCTCCTTTTTGGATTGCTTTGATGGCAGTGTTAAATTCTTTTTGACCGGAAATCATATATACTGGTACTCCGGGATTATTGCTTTTAATTTTGTCAAGTGTTTCCAGACCATTAATTCCCCGCATTTCAAAGTCAAGAAGTATAAGATCAGGAGATTTATGCAAATGGCTTATACATTCTTCTCCTGAGTATAAATGATTAATATTATGCAATGATAATTTGTTTAAAATGGAACGAATTAATTTATGAATAAGTTCGTCATCATCTACTACAAATATTAATGGGGGTGTATCCATAGTTTATCCTTTTTATTTTACAATAAAATATCATACCTAAAATGATACTGACTAAAACATGCATAAAATCAGAGGAATATAATTTAATAGTTTTAAATGCGAGTCCATTTATAAGAATATGTTTCTAAAAATTGGAAAAAATATTTAATGAACAGCGTCGGATATGCTAAATTTTATTAATTTTGATAATAATAAAAACCCCCTGTATGAAAAACATAAAGATATTTGTTGTTGAAGATGATCCCATGTATTCCAAGATTTTGCAGTATCATTTAAGCCAAAATCCGGACTACGATGTGTTTGTATTTAATAATGGGAAAAGTTGTCTTGAGAAGCTTTACGAGAAGCCTGATATAGTTACTTTGGATTATTCATTACCTGATTTGAGTGGTTTTGAAGTATTGTCAAAAATTCAGGAGTTTAATCCTGAAATTCCGGTCATTATTATTTCCGGACAGGAGGATGTTACTACAGCAGTAAACTTATTAAAAGAAGGTGCATACGACTACATCACGAAAGATGAGAATACAAAAGATCGTATCTGGAACAGCATAAAAAACATTAGGGAAAAACTTTCATTAAAAGAAGAAATATCCGAACTACGTGAAGAGATTGGCCGGAAATATGAGTTCAACAAAATTATCAAAGGAAATAGTCCGGCGCTTAAACACGTGTTCAATTTGATGGAAAAAGCAGCCAAAACCAATATAACAGTTTCTATAACTGGTGAAACGGGGACCGGAAAAGAGCTTGTTGCTAAGGCTATTCATTATAATTCCAGATTTAAAAATAAACCTTTTGTTACGGTGAATGTATCTGCTATTCCCAAAGAATTGATTGAAAGTGAAATGTTCGGGCATGAAAAAGGCGCTTTTACAGGAGCGCATGAGCGACGCATTGGAAAATTTGAAGAAGCCCATAAAGGCACTATTTTTCTTGATGAGATTGGAGAAATGGATATGTCGATGCAGACAAAACTACTCCGGGTTTTGCAAGAAAAGGAGCTAACCAGGGTTGGAAGTAATAAAGTTATTAAAATAGAAACCCGGGTTATTGTCGCAACGCATAAGAATTTATTGCAGGAAGTTAAAAATGGAAATTTCCGGGAGGATTTATATTACAGACTTTTGGGTCTTCCTATTGAGCTGCCCCCATTAAGAGACAGGGGAAATGATATTTTAATATTAGCAAAGCATTTTGTAGAAGAGTTTGCTAAAGAAAATGAAATGGGTGAAGTTAGTATAACAAATGAGGCTCAGGAAAAATTACTGAAGTATCCTTATCCTGGCAATGTTAGAGAATTACGGGCTGTTATAGAATTAGCCACGGTGATGTCGAATAATGGACAGATAACAGCTGACGACATTAATTTTTACTCCACAAGCTCAATGAACGATCTACTATTGGAAGAGACGACATTAAAAGAATATGAACGAAGAATAATAAAAAACTTCCTGAAGAAATACAACAATGATATATTGCTTGTAGCTAAGAAGTTAGATGTCGGGAAATCTACGATCTATAGGATGAAGAAAAACGGCGAAATATAATCTTTGGTCCCCATATTTCAGGCGTATTCGCTTAGGAAGTGTTGATAAGTATGGGCAGACTGATTTTTAATTCGAAGATTTCAAAGGTTTACGAAGAAAGTTCGTTTTTTATATTGATCAGCTCTTGATTTAAATGATTGAGATGCTGATCAAATTGTGCATAAAGCTCATTAAGATTCGAGTCATCATTGTTCTTCCCGGCTAACTCAAGACGATAAGCTGCGTCTCTCGCTTCATCTGCAGAGAAAATACCTAAAGAGCCTTTTAGGCTGTGACTGTATCTATTGATAGTTTCAAAATCTTTATTTTTAATAGCATCATTTAAAACCGATAACTTTTCCGGATAATCCTGCAGAAAAGTATCGATTAATTCAATGATCATATCATCACCATAAGCCTTATAAGTAGATAAAAATTCATTCTTATTCATTGGTAAAAATTTTAAGTCTGTTCAGGTGTATTTATTGTCTATTCTTATGGTTAATCTTTCTTAATGAGCATACCAAAATGATTGTGTTCAATAGCAAATACAGAACAATGATAGCTTTGCTCATTGATGACTAATTCTCTTGTAAGCACTTTGCTCTTTTCAAATTCGTAAAGAAATTCTTTATAATTTTCAAATATAAGTTTTCCATCGGAATTAAGATCAGACAATTTTGCCTCATCAATAGTAACATGAGAAAGATTTAACATTTCAAGAAATAACTGATTGTAATATTCAATTTTGGCATTAACAGGTTGCTTTTCGCTGTTATACTTAATTCTAAAACTAGCATAGCCCATATCTATCTGAGCCAGAATTTTCATTACATGTTTCTTCTCTTTCTTATAGCGGTTTTTATAATGCTCATTAATATTTTTCCGTAATAAATATGCGTAAACCAGTAAACCACCAATGATAGCAAAAAACACCAATGGTTTTAAATTGACAAGAAGGATATTCGTCTCTCCAGGAGCATCTACAAGCGATAACTGGAAAATATTATAAAAGAGTAATGCAATTAAAGAAAAACTGGTAGCAAGCCAGATTTGATAAGATTTGTACGCCGCAACAAAGGAAACAAACATATTAATTACCATAAGCATGGTTAGGATATATAATCCGGAATTGAAACTGGTCTGGAAAAACTCATTCCCCCAAAATATACTGTTCCCCAGGGAAAAAACCAAAAAGCCAATAGAGAAATAGTAAAATGACATTTGTGGCTGTAATGAACGTGCTGTCCGGTGAGCCATATAAGAAGATAAAATGGCGAAAAGATTAATTCCCGCATGAACGTATGATAGTTGCGTAATACTTACAATAAGAGATAAAGCAGCGATTAATAAAAAGATAAAACTTAAAATCGACACAAACTTAAATCTGATATTGATATCATGAGAAAGATAGCGCTGCTTAACTGTTTTCATCTGCTTTTTCTTTTCTTATTTTGGTGTTTTTTGGTTTCATTTATAAATAGAACTTCCCCATTTATATCGGCACGAAACTTATGCGTTTAAATCTTAATACCCCGCTGTAATAAAGTTCGCACACGTTTGATCAGGACAAACTTTATCTTATATTCTATGATGTACGGTAATCTGTAAGCTCAGCTTTTCTATAATTTAATTGCATAAATATACAAAAATAATATGTTAAAGTTCAACCTATTTATATAGATAACATGTAATACCTGAAAAAAGTTTTTCAAATAAGAAGTTATAAATTTAGTTTTGGGGCTGTTAGATGTAATCAATATAAAAGATAACCGGATCTTAATCTTTTATTCTATTCGTCAGGGTATATTTTTTATGAATAGCTCAGGCTAAAAGATACATAAAAATAATGTGGCCTCACCAGGACTCGAACCTGGATCTAAGGTTTAGGAAACCTCTATTCTATCCCTTGAACTATGAGGCCTATAATGGTGCAAAGATAAAAAATACCTGAGAATATTCTAATAGATTAAAATACTTTTAAAATCCGGTTTAATTTAAACTTGATTATTTTTGGAAGATATAAAATAAGTTTTTAAGCTAAAATTTTTTCCATGCTCGAATTTTTCAAAAAAGAATTGGAAGCAAAAATAAATTTGAATGACGATTTGTGGGAAGATATCAAATCGCACCTTCAAGTGTTTACGGTAAGCAAAGGAGAGTATTTATTGAGAAAGAATGATATTTGTCGTTATGGATATTTTATCCATAAAGGGAGCTTTATGCATACATATATTAATGATGAAGGGAAAGAATTTGTTATTTCCTTACACCTTGATGAGGTGTATCGGTATTTGACTTCGCCTCAAAGTTTTTTTACCGGTAATTCTTCCGATTTTGAAATTATTGCTTTGGAGGAGAGTAAAGTTATTGCCTTTCATAAGAAAAACCTTGATAAATTATCTGATGAACATCCTGAATTTCAGAAATATTATCATGAAGTAACTGCCGGGGGATTGCTATATCTGTATCAGTTTTCAACTATAAAGATGACCTCATCAGCTATAAATTTTTTAAAATTGATTTATCAAGATTATCCTTCTTTTCTATTGCGAATCCCGGATAAATATATTGCCAGGTTTATAGGGATTAGCGAGGAATGGTTCAGTAAAATCAAAAAGAAATTTTTAAAAGAAGGATAATTTTATTTCTTTTCATTGGGTTAATTGAAGTAGTTCAAGTTTATTGTATAGAGTCAAATCTACTTTTGTAAGGTATAATAACCTATAAACATAGTAGATATGACACAAATCTTAATCGTTATTGCCTTATTAGCCGTTTTGGTGATAACAAATGAATTTTTTCGAGCAAGTAAATGGCTCACTTATATAGTATATGGGGGTGGGACAATTTTACTTTCTTTGTTTGTTTGGTTTCAACCGGGTCACTTGACAGGAACCACAATGAATAACTGGTTTGAATGGGCTAAGGTATATTCAGTCGTTATTGCAGTGCTGGGATTTACGTATATGAGACATTCCGGGAAACCATTAAATAAATACATTAAATTTTTCCCTGCCTTGATCCTGCTTATCAATATTTTAGAAGCGGTAGGTCGGGATGTCGAGCTTTTTGCTGTTCATGGAGGTGGATGGCACATTTTTAATGCTATAGCAGGAATTCTGAATATTTTGGCTATTTCCGGATGGCTCGGTATTTATATTGAAAACAGCAAAAAAAGAGACATGATCTGGAAAGATATGACACTTTTCTGGGTTATTGCATACGATATCTGGAATTTTGTCTATATTTATTTCTGCTTACCTGAGCACATTGGATATGGTATTGCTCATTTATTAGCTGCCACGATTGCCATCATGTTTTTCAAAAAGGATACCTGGATACAGGCTCGTGCTTATACATTAGGATTGTGGATGATGATCCTTTTTACTTTTGCTCCCTGGCTGGAAAAAGAATCCACATATATCGAATTTTCCAGGGATACTACCCTGTTATGGGTCATGGGGATAGGAAGTTTTGTTCTCAATTTGATTCTGGTTATCTGGCATTTCTGGAAGGCTTCAAAAATAAAAGGATATAAACCCGGAATACCGGTTCATCATAAATAAACATTGAATTTAATAAGAAGAAGGCTGGCTATAATCCATAACCAGCCTTTTAAGGATAAAAAAATTTATTTGAAATTATAGGATAAATGCTTATAGTTTTCTTATATCTTGCGCAAAGAGAGATTTAATGACTCATTTGAGACAAAAAGTTTTCATAATTGCGGCCTTTTTCTTCCATATCATATTGCTTGCATAACTGAATGATTTGTTGCAACGTCCTTTTATTTCTTTGAAGTTGCATTCGTACATTATGAACATTCGGATCGTTAGCCGGCGTATTTTGCAATTTTCTGATAGCCTTCATTTTTTTCTGGGCAATATCTTCAATTATTTTTTCAGCTTTATCTTTTTGTTTGAGTTGTAAATAAAGCTCTGAATGAGATAAGTTGAACTGATTGTTTGGAAAACGGGATGCCGGGATTTTCTGGTGGATATGATTTAACAATGTTAGTGCCGAATCTTTTTTGCCTAATCCTGTCAATACTGAAGCTATTGAGCCGGAGCTTAAACGTAACAAATTGGTCATCTGCAATGTAAATTCGTTTGATGCATCAGCCTGGTCAATATGATCAAAGGTAAACTCGTTTAAAAACAAATTGTAGCTGGGATCGACATCGACAGGAAATTTATTTAATGAAAGAAATTCATCAGTGGCATTGACAGGGATGAGCTTATACGATATCCCATGCAAATGAATATAATCATCAAGACCCATGAAAAATCGTTTTTGTCCGGATACGGTATAGTGTACAGGATATTCCCATTTATTATTTCCCAGGATATCCAATAAAACAAGTTCCGAACGGAGAAAATGACTTCTTGAAGTTGTCCATTTTAATGTGTCTTTAATATGGAGTTTATCATCTTCCGAGAGTTCATATTTTTCCAAAACCTTTCCCCGGTCAACCGGCAGGTTAAACTGGTTGGTAGGCATGTAATGAATTTTGTGTTCAGAAGATATGTCTAAAAGGTTGTCTTCCTGACGTAAAAAAGCGATTACATTAAGAAGTCCCAAACTTTTGTCCATTGATTGATCTTTTAAAAAATAAGCCACATTTAACTGTTCATCTTTGAAATCTTCATCGGTAAAAGAGATCAACCCATCCTTTCCTGATTTTTCTAATTGCTCTTTTAACATCGACAGATACCAATTGGCATTTAGCAGAGATGTGTTTATTACAGAAACATCCTCACGGACATTTCTTTTTGTTTGCAAATACCATAATGGATATGTATCATTATCGCCAAAAGTGAACAGAAGTCCATCCGGGGAAACCGATGATAAATAGTTTTTTGCCATGGAAAGAGTAAACTCATTGTAGTTAACCTTATCAATATACTTTTCAGCTAGTTGAGGCTGTTTTATGCTTAGCAGGGTTTGCCATGTAAACATAAGCTCGTTGTTGTATTTCATGCCAATAGGCCCGACAATAGTTTTGAAATCAGGATTTTGTTGAACCAGTTCTTTATATGTTTTAAGTGATTTATCAATATTTTCAAGAAAGATGTCAATACGTTTATCTCCAATTTTTTCATATCCGGCAGGCTCATATTTTTGTTGGCTATATTCATACTGATTACGGATAGAGCTTAAGGCAAAATGGCTATATGCTCTTGCTAGACCATAGAGCATGCTGTCAGGTAAGTTTTTATAATTTTTAAGGTTATAAATAACATCCTGATCCCAGCCTGTATAGCCATAAAACGGATGAATTTTATATAAACGGGAATGGGATGGGTTATAGTGGCTTTGGAAATTTTGTTCTGCTTTATTTTTGTCTTTTACAGGTCGAAAATTTGTCCTTCTGTAGGCCAAACTGTCCAGGCTCCATATTTGCTGTTTGTTAAGGACATAATTCGGTTCTGCCGGGTTTTTTTCATATACATACCAGCCACGCGGGTCTTTGGCAAAACGAATTTGATAGTTCTTTTGTGTTGATTGATAACGTTGAAAGAAGTAACGCGTAACCTGATCGTAACTGGGAAATTGTTCGATAGACCGTAGAAAAGCTTCTTTACTTACTGTATTTGTTTCCTGCGCATTGAGTTGGCTTCCAATGGCAAAAAATAGTATTACTATAAAAGGCTGTAGTGAAAATTTCATTTTTAAAAATTTATTTTAGTGATACGATGGACTTCCAAACGAAGGTTTAACTTTGATTATCTGCTTGCGTGATTAGGCAAAAAGCAACGTTTTTTGATTTCAAATTTTACGATGCTGGGTTCAAAATTTATCTCGCTTTGGTTTAGAACGGACTCATTCCATGCAAGAAAAACGTCGGAACAGGCATAAAGTTTAATCTATTTTGTTGATGCATTAAGTTTAAGTCAGATGCAAGGCGACAAAAGTTGCAGATATAGTAATCTATTTCAATACCAGCACTGCATTTATCGGGACAGATGGCCTAAAATTAAAGCCCTCCTAAAATATCTAAAAAAAACAGATTTATCTATAAATTAGCATATCAGTCTGATAGGCAAACAAATATAAATTTTTATAAATAATGGAGGTTAATTTACCTGGGCTCCGTTTTTCGAATCTTCTTCCGGGCTGACAAAATGTAACGTTCCGTCAGGATTGTTTGCCATAAGGATCATACCCTGTGATTCAATTCCTTTGAGTTTGCGTGGTTGAAGGTTTGCCACAATAGTTACCTTTTGCCCGATCAAATCTTCCGGTTTATGATCTTTGGCAATGCCTGCAACAACGGTACGTTTATCAATTCCCGTGTCCAGGGTTATCTTGAGTAGTTTCCCGGTCTTTGGAACTTTTTCAGCTTCCAAAATAGTGGCCACACGTAAATCCAGTTTGCTAAAATCTTCATAGGTTACCGGTTCCTTTAAAGGCTCCAGATTTTGTTCAGCTTCTTCGTTTTTGGCTTTAGATATTGCTAACTTATCATATTGAGCCTGAATTTCATGATCCTCAATCGGGTTGAACAGGTGAGTTGCTTTATTGATTTTATGACCCGGATCAATAAGTTTTTGCGTTGTGAGAGCATCCCAATTTCTGTCAGCAAGGTTCATCATATCCTTTAATTTTCTTGCTGTAAAAGGCAAAAAGGGTTCGCATACATAAGCCAATTGAGCTGCTATTTGTAAAGCAACATAGATTATACTTTTTACGCGTTGTTCATCTGTTTTTATGAGTTTCCAGGGTTCATTATCTGCCAAATACTTATTTCCCAGACGGGCAAGTTTCATCATTTCTTGCTGGGCTTCTCTTAAGCGATAACGTTCAATTTTTTCTCCTGTAGATTGCGGATACGTGCTTATTTGTTGTAATATCTCCTGATCGCTTTCTGTTAGCGTATCCGGAGTAGGAACTTGTTGTTCATAATATTTTTTTGTTAAAACCAATGCACGGTTAACGAAATTGCCAAAAATGGCAACCAATTCATTATTGTTTCTGGCCTGGAAATCTTTCCAGGTAAAGTCATTATCCTTGGTCTCGGGAGCATTAGCCGTCAGAACGTAGCGTAAAACGTCTTGTTTTCCGTGGAAATCCTGCAAATACTCATGCAGCCAAACAGCCCAGTTGCGTGATGTAGAAATTTTATCTCCTTCCAGGTTAAGAAATTCATTAGCAGGGACATTGTCGGGAAGGATATAATCTCCATCGGCTTTTAACATAGATGGAAAAATAATGCAATGAAAAACGATATTATCCTTACCAATAAAATGGACTAATTTGGTATCATCATCTTTCCAATATTTTTCCCAATCGTTGGTCAATTCGCGGGTTGCTGAAATATAACCGATCGGAGCATCAAACCAGACATACAACACTTTGTCTTTGGCTTCTTCTAGCGGAACTTTCACACCCCAGCTCAGGTCACGGGTGACGGCCCGCGGATTTAGTCCATTGTCCAGCCAGGATTTGCATTGACCATAAACATTACTTTTCCAGTCCGTTTTATGTTCTTCCAGAATCCACTTTCTTAGCCAGCCTTCATATTGGTCTAATGGAAGATACCAGTGCTTGGTGCTTTTTTTGACCGGTTTATTGCCACTTAGCTTGGACACCGGATTGATGAGTTCGTCTGCACTCAGCGACGATCCGCAGCTTTCACATTGATCTCCATACGCTTTTTCGTATCCGCATTGAGGGCATGTGCCTAAAAGATAACGGTCCGCCAAAAATTGATTGGCTTCCTGATCGTAATATTGGTCTTCTGTCTTCTCAATAAGCTTATTGTTTTCATACAATTTCTTAAAGAAATCGGATGCCGTTTTATGATGCAGTTGAGAAGAAGTCCTGGAATATATATCAAATGAAATCCCTAATTCTTCAAACGAGTCTTTGATCATACTGTGATAACGATCAACAATTTGTTGGGGTGTTTTCCCTTCATTTTTTGCAGATATTGTGATGGGAACACCATGTTCATCCGAACCTCCGATAAAGACAACGTCTTTTTCTTTTGCGCGAAGGTATCTCACATAAATATCAGCAGGGACATAAACGCCTGCCAGATGACCGATATGTACAGGGCCATTAGCATAAGGTAATGCTGTAGTTACATTATAGCGTTGAGGATTTTTTGATGACATAAGACTGGGTTCGTTGCTGTGTGAAAAAATTATATTTTTGGCAAAGATAAGGATAACATAAAAACCAACGTAATGAGTGACCGGAAACTCTCTCCTCCCCTGTTAGAAAAAGGAAATAAAATTGGAATCGTATCAACCGCAAGAAAAATATCTCCCGAAGAAATTGCTCCGGCAATTAATGTATTTCAACGTTGGGGTCTTCAGGTTGTTAAAGGGAATAATCTTCATGCCCAAGATAATCAGTTTGCTGGTAGCGACAATCAGCGGTTGGAAGATATCCAGCAAATGCTTGATGATCCGCAAATCCGAGCTGTTATTTGTGCCCGGGGTGGCTATGGGACAGCAAGGCTTATCGATGATATCGATTTCTCCGGATTCCTGAGAGCTCCGAAATGGATCGCCGGATATAGCGATGTTACCGCTTTGCATTCCCATATTAACACGAACTTTGGTATTGAAACGCTGCATTCGGCAATGCCTTTAAATTTTCCTGCCGACGGAAGCGAGAATGAATCGATCTTATCATTTAAAAAAGCCTTATTTCAGGGGCAGCTCGATTATGAGGTAAGCCAGTTTGAAGTGTTCAATTGCACTGGTTTTGAAACTATTACCGGCGAATTGACAGGCGGGAATTTGTCCATGCTTTATAGTCTTATTGGCTCGCCCTCTGACATTCAAACAAAAGATAAAATTCTTTTTATTGAAGATCTGGATGAATACTTGTATCATGTGGACCGGATGATGCTGAATTTGATGCGATCAGGAAAGCTTAATCAAATAAAAGCATTATTGGTGGGATGGATGAGCAATATGAATGATAATTCAATTCCCTTTGGAAAAAATGCACATGAAATTATACGCGAACGAATGCAAAAAACAAACATTCCGGTCATTTTTGGCTTTCCTGCCGGCCACCTTGAGCCAAATTTAGCATTGATATTAGGAAGAAAAATTCGCATTCAAAGAAAAAATGTATTAACTTTAAGGTTCTAACCTAAAGTTAATAACAATGGCTGAACACAATGAACTTGGAACAAAAGGTGAGGATATGGCAGCTCATCACCTGGCTGAAAATGGCTATAAAATACTGGACAGAAACTGGCATTTCGGAAAAGAAGAAGTAGATATCATCGCACAAATAGATGATCAAATCGTCTTTGTGGAAGTAAAAACCCGGGGCTCTTCTTTTTTTGGTCGCCCGGAGGAGTTTGTGAAAAAACAAAAGCAAAAGTTTATTATCCGTGCAGCGAATACCTACATCGAAAAACATGATATAGATCTTGAGGCACGGTTTGATATCATTGGGGTAATTGTAAGCCCCAGGGGAAAAGAAATCAACCACATTGAAGATGCCTTTTCCCCTATGCTATAAGTTTTCCTATTCGTCTTCTGAAGGAAATACCAACAGTGGCGTTTTAACATGGAAAACAAGCTTTTTCGCCATGCTGGGATATAGTAAGCGACTAATAAGATTGCGTTTATATCTTACCAGCGATAAGACATCAATATTATTTTCATTGATATAATTATTGATTTCTTCAACCGCATCTTTGTCTTTACAGACTATATTTTTGCCTGTAAATTCGACTTTATTATAGCGGTGGAAAAATTCTTCTAATGTTTTGAGCTGATATTTATCGACATCTGTAGGTTCTTCTTCACACACATGCAGCACATGAACTTTAACTCCATGCAATGGAGCCATTAAGCGCATTAAATTTTTAACGGCTTTCATTTCCCGGCGGTCGTGATTCGTGATATACAAGATGTTTTTAATATCCGAAATGTGAGGTTTGGTAAATTGCTCCGGAAGAGCTAATACCGGATGCTTTGTGGACTCGATAACGCGGCCTGTAACAGAACTGATCAGGCTGTTTTCTTCTCCATCCTGGTGCCGAATGGGCATGATGATAACATTGGGATTGAAGCGCTTGCTAACACGCTGAATTTCTGAAGCCGGATCTCCCATTGTAAGGAAATAGTCAACATCAACATTTTTAACATCCTTATCCTTTACCTGTTTTTGGATATTATTGGTCATTTCAATGATCTTGGTTTTTGCCTTAACGTGGATGTCACGTAAATATGCCGACATGGCATCCTGATAAGTAGCTGTTTCATTGAAAGGAACAGTTCCCATAGCTGGATTAAAATACGTATGCAATAACCGTATATCAGCATCGATTTTATCTGCCAGGGAAATAGCAAAATTTGCCGCTTTTACGGATACGCCTGAAAAATCTACAGGGACAAGAATCCGGTCAAGGTCTTCTCTTTCATATTCTTCTACCTCATCTGGTCCGTATTCTTGCTCAATTTCACGGATAATACGCATAGCTACAGGTAAATCTTTGTCCTGGATTTTTACGTTGGCCGCCGGTATTGATCCCTGAATCTGATTAAGATTTGTTAGATAAGACTCTATATTCTCATTGGCTAACCGGGCTTTTAATAATTGAGCCCGCGTATTCGATAATGTGGCTAATGTAACAAGTTGTTCTGACATATCTTTCTTTATTTTATTATACTAACACGTTAGAGAAAAAATCGTTTAAAAATCTTTTAGCTTTGTTATTTTTGGGGATTAAAATAGGCAAAAAAAATGCAGAAAACAAGTTTTTATGCGTTAATTTTTTGAAAAACCCTGACAAAAGCTTGCTGGAAGTTATTTTTTTCCTTTGATATTCGCAAAGCATGGTTTTATATCTTTGCAAGGATGTTTGAGTTTAGCAGCAAGGAAATCTTTTATTCAGAAATTCTTATTATTGGGGTTTTCGGGGAGGTAAAAATATAGGTTTATCTGTATTTTCGTATTCTGATTTGATAAACAAGCAAATAGAACTTTTATTTATTTTTTATGAATAATACAGGTTAGACTGATAAAATTAAAAGTATGAGCAGGAAAACTTCTAAAGACAAGGTAGCTACCAATAAACAGGGCGAAAAAGATTTTGTCCGGTTAAATAAATACATTGCCAGTACCGGGCTGTGTTCACGAAGAGAGGCAGATGAGCTTATCGGCCAGGGAAAGGTTAAAGTCAACGGGAAAGTTGTGGAGGAACTTGGAACAAAAGTAAAAGAGGGCGATAAAGTGGAGTATAAAGGCAAAGTATTACAGCAGGAAAAATTGCAGTATGTTTTGTTAAATAAACCCAAAGATGTAATTACAACTATGGATGATCCGGAAGGAAGAAAAACGGTCCGCGATATTACACGCAAAGCATGTAATGAACGGATTATGCCGGTAGGAAGACTCGACCGGAATACTACAGGATTACTCTTATTGACCAATGATGGTCATCTGGCGGATAAATTAACTCATCCATCAACGGGAGTGCGAAAGATTTATGAGGTACACCTTGATAAGCCCGTCACGAAAACTGACCTTATTCAAATAACTGAAGGTGTTGAGCTGGAAGATGGGTTTATTAAAGCAGATGCTGTTGCCTGGGTGGTTCCGGAAAAAGATAAAAGTATTGTCGGAATTGAAATTCATTCCGGAAAGAATAGAATTGTCCGTAGAATTTTTGAGCATATGGGCTATGATGTAAAAAAACTTGACAGAACCCAATTTGCTTCACTGACAAAAAAAGATTTACCCAGAGGAAGATGGCGGGTTTTAAGCCCAAAGGAAATTAGTTATTTGAAAATGTTATAATATTTCGAATAGCCCAGTAGTTATAAACTACAGACTACTATAATTATGTCAACAAAACGGAAAACTTCCTTCTTGAAAAAGTTCGCCCTTTTTTTGCTGGTTATCGCTATTTTGATCGGGGCGGCCGGGATTTATCTGAAATATCAGTATAAGGATATTGTCAAAGGGATTATAAAAAATGAAGTTGACAATGTGATTATCCCGGATATTTATACGGATATTGATTTTACAGTTTTAAGAACATTTCCTTATGCTTCAGTCGTATTTAAAGACACCCGAATGAAGGACCCGTTAAGGAAAGATTCTACCATCCTTTCCGTCGATCGAATATTCTTTAAATTCAATATATTGGATTTGGTGCAAAAAAACTACACCCTAAATCATATTGAACTTTCTAATGGAAAGATTAATTTATTTACTGATAAAAGTGGAAGATCCAATTTTCAGGAGGTTTTCAGGGAAAATCCGGATACAACCAGCCAAAAATTTTCTTTGGATTTAAAGAAGATTGTGCTTACGGAAATGTCAATGGATTATGTGGATGAAAGTTCGGATAGTCATCTATCCATACTTGCGGAAGATGCTACAGCCAAAGGTAGATTTGGTAATGAAGATTTTGAACTGGCTACTTATGGGAACTTTACTATTCATGAATATCGAAACGGGAAAGATATTTGGCTAAATAATGATCATATTTATGCTGATCTTTCATTGAGGGTTTTCCCTGAACAAGATCGTTTTGTTTTAACAAATGGAAAAATGAATTTTAATTCATTACAATTTGCACTTAGTGGTGAGGTAATTGCCGGTGAAAGCAAAACGCTGGATGTTCATGTAAAAACGCATAAACTGGATATAAAAACATTAATTGAGGAAATCCCGGATAATATTTCTCAAAAACTAAAACCCTATTCCTTAAAAGGAAAAACCCATGCTGATATTCACCTGACCGGAACCTGGAAAGGAGACCAAAATCCGCATATTGAAACTGCTTTTGAGTTTAATGATGGGCAGATGGAACATAAAAAGTCCGGAGTGAAAATCAAACATGTGACCATGAAAGGTAGCTTTACAAATGGCTCTCATAATCGGGCGTATACATCTAAACTTACTATTGATACTTTTTCCGGCCTTTTTGATCAGCGAAAGTTTCAGGGAAAATTTAAAATGTCAAACCTGGATAAACCCAAAATTGACCTTGGGCTGGAAACAACCTTTGATCTGAAAAAGCTAAAGCAATTTGCCGGATTGGACACGTTAGAAATTGCTTCCGGATTGTTTGATGTTAAAATGGATTATACTTTTTCACCCCGTGATATCAGTAATTTAAAACCAGCCGATTTTTCTAAAGGTCGATCAAAAGGAAATCTTAATTTGAAAAATCTGAATATTAAACTGAAAAACAGCAGCAATTACTTCAGGGATATAAACGGTCTTCTTTCGTTTAACACAAAAGATGTTACGATAAAAGATCTAAAAGGAACGATTAATAAGACTAATGATTTCTTGCTGAATGGCTATCTGGAAAATCTTTTGCCTTTTTTATTTTTTGAAAACGAAGGTTTGAGAATAATTGCTGATTTGAATTCCCGTCATATTTCCCTGGATAATTTATTGAAAGATTCCCCCGGAAAGAAAAAAGAATCCAAATACAATCTAAGTTTACCCTCCAATATTTATTGCAATTTTGATTTGAAGGTGGACAAGCTGGAATTTAGAAAGTTTAAGGCTGAACATATCCTTGGAAATGTACGTTTAAAGGATCAGGTATTACATGTGGATAATCTAAATATGAATAGCATGTCAGGAAAATTGCGCATGCGAGGTTCACTAGACGCTGGTAATCCGGATCATATAACCATTAAGGGCAAAGGATATTTAAATAAGGTCAAAATTGATCAGGCGTTTTATCAGTTAGAAAATTTCAATCAGCAAGGTTTAACGCATAAGAATATTTTTGGTGAATTAACTTCTGACATTCATTTTTCTTTAATCCTTAACCATGATTTAACTATTCAACCGAATAGTTTTCATACGAATGCTGACCTAACCATACGAAAAGGAAAACTGGTTAACTATGATCCTCTGGAAAAACTGTCTCGTTTCATCCGTGTGGATGATCTTTCCGAAGTTTCTTTCGGAAAGCTGACGAATACAGTTACTGTGGAGGGGAATCAGATTATTATTCCCAAAATGCAAATTAAATCAGATGCTGTGGATATGAAAATTGGCGGGAAGCATTCTTTTGATAATGAAATGGAATATTATGTGGAGGTGTTATTATCCGAAATACTCTCCCGTAAAGCTCGCCAAAACAAAGAGGCGAATTCCGAATTTGGGCGAATACGCGATGATAGCCTTAACCGGACAACGCTTTTCTTGAAAATATACGGAAATACAGAAAATCCTAAATTTGCATACGATACAGAAGGATTAAAGAAGAAGCTAAAAAAGGATATAAAAGAAGAAAAGGGAGAACTCAAACAAGTCATGCATGATGAATTCGGATTGTTCCGGAATGATTCCACAGTGGAGCAAAAACCTAAAACGGAACGTCAGATTAAGCGTGAAAAGGAGAGAAAGAAAGAAGAGGAAAGGAAAAAACGCATTGAGAAACAAGAAGAAGGGAATTTTATAATCGAATGGGAGGACGAATAAGTGAGAACATCGATTTATACACATAAGCGAAAATGGAAGATAGTGTTATTCATTATTGGGATGTTCATAATTATGTTCTCTTTATGGTTCACAAATACATTGGTGCGTAAAATTGCAGAAGAAGAAAGAAACCGGATTAGGATCTGGGCTAATGCAATTCAACGAAAAGCTGAATTAGTAAATTATACAGAGAATTTTTTCGATGAGATACGAAAAGAAGAACGAGAACGAGTCGAAATTTGGGCGAAAGCAAACAGAAAGCTTATTAATGCTACAAACGAAGAAGACCTGACGTTTTACCTGGATATTGTTTCCGGAAACGATAACATCCCCGTTGTGTTAACTGACCAGAATGACAGCATAGAAACAACGGCTAATGTTGATTTTAGTGCGGATACTGTTGACGTTCTGAAAGGAGCTCTCAAAAAGGAGTTTACACTTTACGATCCCATAAGAGACAATTACGGGCAAATTATTTATTATAAAGAATCCAAACTTTACACGAAGTTGCGCAAAGTGTTGGATGATCTTATACAGTCGTTCTTTAATGATGTTGTTAATAACTACTCTTCTTCATCGCCTGTAATCATTATGGACTCAGACAAAAATGAAATTAAAGCCTGGGGAAATATTGATGATGATAAAATTGATGATAAGGAGTACATGGATAATCTCATAAATGAAATGAAATCTGAGAATGATCCGATCACAATTGAATTGGCATACGAAGGGAAGCAGTATATTTATTATAAAGACTCGGCCTTATTAAAGCAATTGCGGTTTTATCCGCTTGTTCAGTTTGCTATTATCGGGTTGTTTTTATTTGTTGCTTATGTTTTGTTTAGTATTGCCAGAAGATCAGAACAAAATCAGGTATGGGTCGGTTTAGCAAAAGAAACAGCGCATCAGCTTGGGACTCCATTATCCTCTATGATGGCCTGGTTAGAATTGCTAAGAGTGAAAGAAGTTGAGCCCGAAATTGTTAATGAACTTTATAAGGATATGGAACGGTTAGATGTTATTACTGATCGTTTTTCAAAAATCGGGAGCGAGTCAAAACTGGTTTATCAGGATATAGTACCCATTATCGAGGACACGATTGATTATATGAAAAAGCGCACGTCCCGTAAAATTCAATATACGGTCAATAAACCGGAAGGGAAAGAAGTGAATGCATCTGTTAATAAGCATCTGTTTACTTGGGTTATTGAAAACCTGTCGAAAAATGCCATCGATGCCATTGATCATTCCGGAGAAATTGTCATTGATATCTTCGAGTCTAAAAGCCAGGCATTTGTTGATGTATCTGATACAGGTAAGGGGTTGCCCAAAAGTAAGTTTAAAACCGTGTTTAATCCAGGCTATACGAGCAAAGACAGAGGCTGGGGGCTTGGCTTATCTTTGGCAAAAAGAATTATAAAAGATTATCATAATGGAAAAATATTTGTCAAGAATTCTATTCCGGGTAAAGGAACAACATTCCGGATTGTACTGAATAAATAAAACATGCTTAAAGAACCAATTGTAACTGTTGATGAGACTATCGTCCGGAAAAATATCCGGAAAATGTCAGCGAAAGCTAAAAAACACGATGTCTTATTAAGACCTCATTTTAAAACACATCAGTCTGCGGAAATTGGAGCCTGGTTCCGACAGGAAAATATCTCTACTTGTGCTGTTTCTTCGTATAAAATGGCCCAATATTTTGCTGATAATGGCTGGCAGGATATCATGATTGCCTTTCCGGTTATTCCCGGATTAGTGAATGAATACAGTGATCTGGCCCGGAATGTAACCTTACACTTATTTCTCTCGGACCCGGAAGCTTTTGATATGTTCAAGAATATTTCACATCCCGTTCAGATTATGATAGAGTTGGATACAGGGAACAAACGTTCGGGGATCAATATTCAGGATGCTAATCTGATCGCTTCGCTTGTTCAAAAAATACAACATGAGAGCATCCATCATTTTGCTGGTTTTGCAGTGCATGCCGGGGAAACCTATCATGCGGAAAGCATAGAACAGATAAAAAGCATTTACACATACAATCAGAAAATTTTTCAACAATTAAAAATGCAATACCCGGAAGCAATTATATCTTTTGGTGATACACCATCTGCTACAAACGCAAATGATTTCGACGGTATTGATGAATTACGTCCGGGGAATTTTGTATTTTTTGATTGGATGCAGCGACAGCTTGGTTCATGCTGTGCTGACGAAATCGCTATGGCTGTGGAATGCCCGGTGGTAGCCTCCTATGAGCAAGGAGAACGGCTTGTTGTGCATGGAGGAGCTGTTCATTTTTCAAAAGAATCGGTACAAAATGAAGATGGAAAAAACATCTTTGGAGTTGTTGCCGGAACCGAAGCCGGGCAAATAGAGCCAGTCGGTTTTGTGGAATCGCTTTCTCAGGAGCACGGGATAGTCAAAATACCCAAAGAAAAACATCGTACTTTCTCAATTGGCGATACAATTCCCATCTGGCCTGTCCATTCTTGTCTTGTTGCTGATATAGCCGGATTTTACAAGGAAACGAATTCAGGCAGGATTATTGACAAGATGTAAAAGGTAAAACATACCTTCATAAATTAAATGATAAACTTTTCCGGTTATGGCAGGAATTTATATTCATATTCCGTTTTGCAGACATAAATGTTCCTATTGTAATTTCTTTTCAGTGGTTTCTCAAAAGCACAGAACGGAAATCGTTCCGGCAATTCTTCAGGAAATAGATGCACGAAAAAATGCGATAAACGAAAAAGTTGAAACTATTTACTTTGGAGGAGGAACCCCTTCTTTATTATCTGTTAATGAAGTTGAACAATTGATTGATAAACTCTTTGCCTCTTTCGAAATTATCAACCAGCCGGAAATTACTTTTGAAGCCAATCCTGATGATGTAAATCCAGAGTACTTGAAATCGTTAAAACAACTTGGCATAAACCGCATTAGTATTGGTATACAATCATTCCGGGAAGAAGATTTAAACTATCTGGAGCGAACACATAATGCCAGTCGTATTTCAAATGTAATGAGTGCTATTGTTGGCGCCGGGTTCAAACATATTAATGCTGACCTGATTTATGGAATCCCCGGCCAGCAAAACGAAGCCATCCATTATAATGTAAGCCGGCTGCTTGACTATCCATTAGACCATATTTCAGCTTATGCATTGACTGTGGAGCCCGGGACGAAGTTAAATCATCAAATAAGTAAGAATAAAAAACCGGATATCGAAGAATCTGCCATTACGCAACACTTTTATCAATTATCTGATTTCTTATTGGCTCATGGTTTTGAGCATTATGAAATATCCAATTTTGCGTTGCCCGGGTGTTATTCAAAACATAATACAAGTTATTGGTATCAAAAGCCATATCTTGGTTTAGGGCCCTCTGCTCATTCGTATGATGGAAATTCAAGATGGTGGAATATAAGTTCTGTATCCGGGTATGTAAAAGGTGTTAATGAAGGAAAGATACCCTTGGAAAAAGAAGTACTTAGCTTAGAACAAAAATTCAATGAATTTATCATGTTAAGGTTAAGAACGCAACAGGGAATAGATATGCAGGAAGTTGCCAGGCTTTTTGGTCCAAGCTGGCATAATGACTTGCGCAAAGCCTTTAAATCTGTTGAAAACACACAATATATTCGTTGGCAAAACAATAGGATTGTATTAACCCGTAAAGGATTTTGGTTTTCCGATGGCATAGCTGCTCAACTATTCCGGGGATGATTTTAAAGTGTCTTTCTTTCCTTCGGGAATAGAAATGCGCATAAAAACCGGCTGATGGTCAGAATATTGAAAATTCATCTCATGGGTTTTGACGGTATCAACCTTAACATTCGGTGAAACGATAAAATAATCTATGATAGTCGTCGTGTTTTTGCCTTTTTCATAGGGTCTGTTATTACTCCTGTTCGTGGGTGTGTTTTTATCCCACACCCACTGCCAGTCTTGAGGCAGATCCTTTTTTGTGAGTTTGGGCTTTACTGATGTCAGATTATAATTCAACGGATCTTTTTGCGGATAGAAGCCGGGAGGATTTTGATTCCAGTCGCCTCCGGCAACAACATAGTTGCCCCGCATGTATTCATTCAGCATATCATTACGAATGGTTTTAAATTCGATTTGACGTAAGCTCCCGTCATCAAAGGCTGAGTTATGTGTATTGTAAACAATAAGATGATTACCGGTTTTTAATTTGTAAACGGTTTTCAGGTAAGCACGTTTAAGCATAAACAAACGATAAGGCCAGCTATAAGAGGAGGGGAAATAGCGTCTTTTGGCGATCTGTGGATTAAGTTTGCTTAAGGTCTGTATGCCGCTTTCTACCCGGCCCAATGGTTTACTAAGTGGCTTGGGAACAAATGGTACTTTATAATTCGTAGCAAAGAAACTGTAATACTCCGGTAAGAGATCCTGAATATTTTTTGACTCATTATTATAATAGCTTCTTTTTGAATTGATGTCTACTTCTTGTAATAAATAAAAGTCGGTTGATTGATAGGATGCTATTGTTTGATAAATGCCACGCGTATATTCTTTAAATTGATTTAACCCGGGTCTTACCTGCTTTCCACCGTCGTAAAAAAAGTCCATTTCTTTACCCAGCCCGCCATATCCAATGTTCCATGATAAAAACGTAAAATGTTTCCGGTCGTAATTTCTATCCGGAGCTGTTTCCGGGTTGGTTAGCAGAGTTGTCTTTTCGGGTTTAAACTCATTGAAATGAGCATGGATTAAAAAACCTCCTGTAATCAGGATACTGAGTCCAAATATAATAATGACGATAACAAGTATTATTTTGATCCAATTCGGCATAAGGATTTTTTTGTAAAGGTACTAAACTATAAAAATATGTCAATAACCGGGAGTAATCTTTACAAAATAATAACAAAGCAAGGAGTAAGCTTGTAAATTGTTGATAGTAGCATAGTAAGATCAAAGACAGAATAAATTTTGCAATAAAGCGTGATTACAACGTTAAAACAATAATTTTTATAATTTTGGGCCTCAAATCTAAAGGGAAATGGCTATTCTGGGATCGGTTATAAAACGGGCAATTGAACTAAAAGGGAAGACACCCTGGGATAAAAACAGAACATTAAATGGAACTACTGCGCAAACCAAAGTATTACGCAAACAATTGACAAAAGCTCAAAAAACAGATTTTGGAAGAAGGTTTCACTTTGATAAAATTCTACATAGCCCGGATGTTGTTCGGGCTTATAAGGAGAAAGTTCCTGTTTTTGATTACTCATTGATGCATCAGGAATGGTGGCATCAATCGCTAAAAGGCAAAACCAACATAACCTGGCCTGCTCAAACACGATATTTTGCGCTAAGCTCCGGTACTTCCGAAGCTTCCAGCAAATATATACCGGTTACTAATGATATGATCCGTGCCATCAAGAAAACAAGTGTAAGACAGATATTTACCTTAGCCAGATATCAATTTTCACGCAAGTTTTTTGAAAAAGGAATCTTAATGCTGGGCGGAAGCACCCACCTTAATTATAACGGAACTTATTATGAAGGCGATTTGTCCGGGATTACAGCCGGAAACATACCCTTTTGGTTCCAACATTTTTATAAACCCGGAAAGAAAATAGCCCGCGAAAGAGACTGGGAAACAAAATTGGATGAGATCGTAAAAAAGGCTCCTGAATGGGACATAGGTGTTATTGTAGGAGTCCCGGCCTGGATACAAATATTATTGCAACGAATCATTCAACAATATAATTTGAATTCTATTCACGATATCTGGCCTAATTTAAATATTTATGTGCATGGAGGCGTTTCTTTTAGCCCTTATGCTCATGGATTTAAGCAGCTATTAGGCAAACAAATTACATATATTGAAACCTATCTTGCTTCTGAAGGTTTTATTGCCTATCAGGACCGCCCGGATAGTAATGGTGGAATGCATTTAGTTATTGATAATGGTTTGTTTTTTGAATTCGTGCCTTTTAATGATGAAAATTTTGATGAAGAGGGAAATCTCCGTGATCGTTTTCCGGAAACATTTACCATTGATCAGGTAAAAGAGGGTCAGCAATATGCATTATTAATTTCCACTTGCGCCGGAGCGTATCGATACTTGATAGGGGATGTAGTGCGTTTTACTAATCATAGTCGATATGAAATAATTATTACAGGTCGAACAAAGCATTTTCTTAATCTTTGTGGAGAACATGTTTCGCAGGACAATATGAACAAGGCAATTGAGTTAACAGCTAAGGATTTGAATGCGAATATTTCGGAATTTGCCGTTACCGGAATTGAACACGAGAAGATGTTTGCCCACAAATGGTATATAGGAGTGGATAAGAAAGTGTCGGAAATAAAAACAAAAGCACTCATAGACAAACATCTCAAAGAATTGAATGATGATTATAAAGTTGAACGCCTGGCCGCTATTAAAGATGTTTTTGTGGAAATTTTACCCGAAGCGTATTTTTATGAATGGTTAAAAAGAAACGGAAAGTTAGGAGGACAACATAAATTTCCGCGAATTTTAAAAGGAGAACAATTAGGTGATTGGATTAATTTTTTAGATACGAAAAAACAAAATAACTCATAAAATGCAGCCATTTTTTCAGGGAATTGTTTTTGGTTTGATGGTCGCTATTTCCCTTGGGCCCGCTTTTTTCTCGTTACTACAGACTAGCGTCAGTAATGGGTTCAAGGCTGGTCTGTTTATGGCTATTGGTATTTCTGTGAGTGATATGGCGATTATTTTGTTGAGTTATCTGGGAATTTCCAAACTAATTAATAATCCGGATAATCAATTTATTGTAGGTATTATAGGTGGAATGATATTGGTCATTTTTGGCTTGGTCACCTTTACCAAAAAGCCGGTGCGGCAGATGGAAAGTGATAAAGAAAAAGCCATGCGAATAAAACCTACAAAAGAGTACAATCCGCTTACATTAGCCGTTAAAGGGTTTTTCCTGAATATTGCCAACCCGTTCCTGATCATATTCTGGATGGGAATAATGAGTTATGTTGGCACACATTATGGGCTGGAAGAACAAACAGTGATTTCTTTCTTTACCGGCACGATTTTAACAATCTTTGGCACTGATTTGATCAAGAGTTTTGTGGGAAATAAAATTAAAAAATACCTCAAACCCAATATTATGATATGGTTTAACAGAATAGTGGGCATGATCCTTATGGGTTCCGGAGGGTTTTTAATAATCAGAGCATTGTATGATTTTTTCCCTTGGTAACATACTAATTTACTGGTTTACGGAGTTTGTCATTATACCTGTTGACACAATCCCAAATCGGATAAAAAACTTATGATGAAAACAAAGACAAAAATACTTACTTCACTACTACTGATCAGTAGTTTATTGATGCTTTTCTCCTGCTATGACGATTTTAAAGGCCCTGCCGGGTATTCTAATTATTATTTCGATAATCAAACAAGCAAAGAGCTCTTTATTGAGTATAAACTCTCTGAAAGGCAAGATGGGGAAGTCAGATTAACAAGTATTATTTATCCGGACAGCATGGTTCTTTTTCATAATGATAAAATGACGGAAGAAAATCCCGTGCCGGCAACTTCGTTTCAATGGATGAAAATATATGAAAAAGTTAATGATACAACGGATGCCCTGGTTACAGAAGTAAACCCTATGGTTGATAGTCTTTGGACATCAGAAAAAGTTACAGATTTTGAGATTGGAGAAAGAAACTGGATTTTAACCTTTCCGTTTCAATAGTTTATCGTTATATTTGTATTAATTATAAACGATATCCAAAAGCTTTTACAGATATGCCATCTAAAACAAAGTGGAGATTAAAAGGTAAAAAGGCACTTATTACCGGCGCTACCAAAGGTATAGGCAGAGCTATTGCTGACGAATTTTTAGATCTCGGAGCAGATATTTTTATTGTTTCAAGAAGCAAAGAAGATCTCGAAGCTTATAAAAACGAGAAGCAAGAAAGGGGTAAAGGAAACCAGATAGAATATTTTGCAGGCGATATCTCTCGGGAAAATACAAGACACAAGCTTTTAAGAGAAGTCAACAAAAATTGGGATAACCTCGATATTCTGGTTAATAATGCAGGAATGAATATTCGAAAGAAATTCCAGGAGTATACATCCCAGGAATATGATGACATTGTTAAGACCAATATCCGCTCGGCTTTACATCTTTGTCAGATCTTTTCCTCAATGATGAAGGGTAAAAAAGATGCAAGTATTGTCAATGTTTCTTCTGTCGCAGGCATGGTATATGTCAAGACAGGCGTGGTATATGCTATGTCAAAAGCAGCAATGAATCAAATGACAAAAAATTTGGCCGTTGAACTAGCTCCTCACAATATACGGGTAAATGCAGTGGCTCCCTGGTATACGAATACACTTATGGTTAAAAGCTTGATGGAAGATGATAAATATAAATCAGAAGTACTGGAACGAACACCCCTGAATAGAATAGCTGAGCCCTCTGAAGTTGCAAACACTGCAGCCTTTCTGAGTATGCCTGCAGCAAGCTTCATTACCGGCCAGATTATTGCAGTAGATGGCGGTTTTACCATTTATGGATTTTAATTTTAAGGTTATGCAAATTGTATTATTTTTGTGAGTGAAAACCAAAGGAAATAAAATAAATGAACGAGGATGCAGATCCCTTTAGACAGATAATTCTTCAAATTCAGGAAGCCCCTTTTTTTAATACCATTTCGTTAGAAGCAATAATTGCATTATTGATTATGCTGTTATTGATTTTTTGTTCTGCTATGGTGTCCGGTTCGGAAACCGCATTCTTCTCTATTGTTCCCCAAAAATTAAAAGCTCATGATGGATATAAAAATGTAGGCAAAAACATTATTTCCATGTTGGAGAAACCCAAAAGGCTTTTAGCTACCATTTTGATAACGAATAATTTCATCAATGTTGGAATTGTAGTTTTGGGCGTATTTATTACAGAACAACTAGTGCACCCGGAGGTAAACCTGTTATGGTCATTTTTGATTCAGGTGGTTGTCCTCACTGCCATATTGTTGCTTTTTGGGGAGATTATGCCAAAAGTTTATGCGGCTCACTCCTCATATAAGTTTGCTCAAATTATGGTTAAACCGTTGATGGTTCTTGATAAACTCTTTTATCCGTTAAGTGCCGTTTTAGTATCTTCTACCAATGCGATAGATAAACGGCTTCGAAAAAAAGGCCACGAAATTACCATGGATGATATCAACAGTGCCATAGATATTACAAGACAAGATGAGCAAACTCCGGAGCAAAATGAAGAACAGAAAATCTTGAAAGGAATTGCCAAGTTTGGAGATATAGAAGTTAGAGAAATAATGAAATCCCGTGTTGACGTTGTTTCTGTGGAAGAGGGAGAAGATTACCATGCTGTTTTAAAATTAATCAAGGAGTCCGGATATTCCAGAATTCCGGTATATAAAGACAGTTTTGATCATATTCAGGGGGTTATCTATATCAAAGACTTTTTGGGGAACCTTGAGGAGAAGAAGGATTTCAACTGGAGTTCGATGATTCGTCCGGCCTTTTTTGTGCCGGAGAATAAAAAGATTAGTGATCTTTTGATTGAGTTTCAGGAGAAGAAAATCCATCTGGCCATTGTTGTTGATGAATATGGCGGGACATCCGGAATTGTTACAATGGAAGATGTTATTGAAGAAATTGTCGGAGAAATAGTGGATGAATTCGACAATGATGATGAACATTTTCTTTATAAGAAAATAGGGGATAATGAATATCTTTTTGAAGGAAAAGTTTCGCTAAATGACTTTTGTAAAGCAATGCAGATAGACGATAAAATTTTTAATGATGTTCGCGGGGATGCCGATACTTTAGCAGGTTTTATACTTGAAAAACTCGGACAAATTCCACAAAAAGGTACTAAAGTAGAGCACGAAAATTTTACATTTATCGTTCAAAATGTAAGTGATCGGAGAATAACACGGATAACTGTTAAAATCAATGAATAAAACATTAATTTATTTCCTGTTTGCCATAGTAGTTATAGCATTCACTACAGGAGGATGTGAAAATGATGATTATTATCCCAAACCACGTGGATACTTCCGGATTGCGACGCCGGAAAAATCTTATGTGAAGTTGGATTCAAATCTGAATTATTCATTTGAATATCCCGGATATGCCAGGATTACAAATGACTATATAACAGAAGGAAAACACAACTGGATAAATATTTTTTATCCGGACTTCAAAGGGACTCTGCATTTATCTTATAAGCCAGTACAGGATAATCTGCCTAAGTTGATCAGAGATGCACACGAATTTGTTGATAAGCATATTCCTAAAGCAAATGCTATTGAGAGAAGGACTTTTATAAACGATTCTGCAAGTGTTTATGGTTTGGTTTATGAAATTAAAGGCACCGGAGCTGCTACTCCATTTCAATTTTATTTGACAGACAGCAGCAGGCATTTTGTCCGGGGAGCACTATATTTTAATACTAAACCCAACAATGATTCTCTGGCGCCTGTTATTGATTTTATCGAGGGAGATATTAATCAAATGATTGAAACTTTTCATTGGAATGATAAGAAGAACAACAAGAATTTAAACCTAAATTAACGAAATTTAAGAAGGAAATAAAATTTTATTTATTAGATTTGTAAGATTAAGTTCCAAAAAGACAGAATGTGGCTGATAGCATAGTAATTATACCGACCTACAATGAAAAAGAGAATATTGAAGGAATTATCCGGAAGGTATTTTCTTTAGAAAAAGAATTTCATATTCTCATCGTGGAAGACAATTCCCCTGATGGAACCGCAGATATTGTAAAAAGATTAATGAAAGAATTTCCCGGTCTGCTATTTATTGAGGAACGCAAGGGTAAACTTGGACTAGGCACTGCATATATCCATGGGTTTAAATGGGGTATGAAAAACGGATATGATTATATTTTTGAAATGGATGCGGATTTTAGTCATAACCCTGACGATTTACCAAGGCTGTATCATGCGTGTGCGGAGGAAGGAGCTGACGTAGCAGTTGGATCAAGGTATATTACCGGTGTTAATGTTGTGAATTGGCCCATGGGCCGCGTCCTCATGTCTTATTTTGCCTCTAAATATGTGCAGTTTATTACGGGACTGAAAATTAAAGATACTACAGCAGGATTTAAGTGTTATACCCGTAAAGTGCTGGAGAATATAGATCTTGATAATATTCGGTTTACCGGATATGCTTTCCAGATTGAAATGAAATTTACAGCCAGTAAAATGGGTTTTGAAATTAAGGAGGTTCCTATCATCTTTACAGATAGAACCCGGGGAGAATCCAAAATGAATATGTCTATTTTCAAAGAAGCTGTGTTCGGAGTTATTAAAATGAAAATTCGCAGTTTCTTTAAAAAATATCCAAAGGTTAAATAATTTACTTGACTTTACTCTTTTCTTTTATTAATATTTGTGCGCATATTTAAGCCATTTTTGGTAAATGGGATACGTATGCTAACCAGCCAATTTAAGAATAGTTCAGGTTTAGGAGTTATATAATATTTCTGCCCCCTGAAATCGCAGGAAGTAATAGTTATTTAAAAATGTATAGACATATGAAACGAACATGATAGCCTTAAACACACAGATAAATGATTAAAGTTAGGCTACTGCATGTGAGTTCCCCCGCAAAAATGACGGGGTAAACATAGTACCATTAAAATCAATTTAGACATATGAAACCTCCATGGCGAAAATTTTTTCGGCACACAGGAGAATGATTAAATGCGAAGCAGCGAGTTGGCGGTGATGCGATGATGCGATGATGCGATGATGTGATGATGCGTATCTTGAATTATGAATTACGAATTACGAATTACATTTGCGAATAAGAATATACTAAATCCGCGTTAATTGGTGTGTAATTAGAGAAATTAGCGGACAAACAACGAAC
>JAIPBW010000065.1 GCA_021738505.1 Bacteroidales bacterium
CTTCGTCCCGAACGAATCGCCCCGCCGTGGCGGGGCTACACCCCTCTGCAATTATATTCTACAGTATTTTAATGAACCAAAACAAAAGTCGGGGTGGCGGGATTTGAACCCACGACCTCTTCGTCCCGAACGAAGCGCGCTACCAAGCTGCGCTACACCCCGATATTTAATAACTAATCTTGTCTCCCCGGAAGGATTCGAACCTTCGGCCCGCTGATTAAGAGTCAGCTGCTCTGCCAACTGAGCTACGGAGAGGTTATCAAATAACTCTTTAAAAGCATGCAAAAATAACGATTTTTCAGTGAAAAGCAATGCTTATTCCGAATCTGTATCCCAACTATTTTTATAGGCATTAAATAATTCTTGAGCGGCAACATAGGCCGATACCTTCTTCTCCAAAATCATTTTCTCCATTTTAGCCTGCAGGTCTTGGATGTCCGGATTTTGGTAAAAATCATTTTTTAGTAATTCATTGATGCTTTCATACATGCGATATTTTTCCTGCTCCTGGCGTTTTTTCTGAAAGTATTGATTGTTACGTGTAAAGGCTATGTATTCGAGGATCATTTCCCAAACTTCCGAAACTCCTTCTCCTGTCAAAGATGAGCAGGTTTGGGTGCGTGGAGTCCATCCGGATTCCTGCGGAGGGAATAGATGCAGAGCATTGGCATAACTTAAAGCAGCTTGCTTAGCTTCATTTTTGTTTGCTCCATCCGCTTTGTTGATGACAATGGCATCACTCATTTCCATGATCCCTCTTTTTATGCCCTGCAGTTCGTCACCGGCACCTGCAAGCATCAGCAGCAGGAAGAAATCTACCATAGAGTGAACCGCAATTTCACTTTGGCCAACACCCACGGTTTCCACAAAAACATGGTCGAAACCGGCTGCTTCGCAAAGGATGATTATCTCCCGGGTTTTTCTGGCAACGCCTCCTAATGAACCTGCGGATGGAGATGGCCGGATAAAGGCATTTTCACTGCCCGATAAGCTTTCCATACGTGTTTTGTCTCCCAAAATGCTTCCACGGCTACGTTCGCTGGACGGGTCAATAGCTAAGACAGCCATTTTCTTGTCGTTTTCTGTTAACCGTTTGCCCAATGCTTCTATAAACGAGCTTTTCCCGACGCCCGGAACTCCCGTTATGCCAATCCTGATAGATTTTCCGGAATAGGGAAGACACCTTTCTATGATTTTTTGCGCTGTTTCATAGTGTTCCGCAAGGTTACTCTCCACCAAAGTTATTGCTTTACTCAAAATAACCCGGTCGCCCTGCAATATCCCGTTTACATATTCATCTATGCTCACGCTTGCCTGCTTTCGTTTCTTAAGCTTTTGAAGCAGATTATCGTTCAATGATGAAGGTTGATCAATGCCTTCATTTACATGCAGTGCCGATTTCTTATTTTTTGATGACATGTCTTTCTAATTGGTAAATATTCTCAAGATATCTTCTTCTAATGTGGCTTCCGGACTTTCTACTATGCGCCCGATTTCTTCACCTTCCTGATTGTAAAAGATAAAGGTTGGTATGCGTTTTAGATTATAATCTTCAACAGGATTTTCTTCTCCTTCTGCCTCAAGATTGCGGTCAACAGCTAACATCTCTATTTCTTCTACCGGATAGTTTAGCTTTTCCATAATTTTTAAAAACCGGGGAACCTGTTGCTTGCTATCGATACACCAAGTGCCCAGAATTATCTTGATGTTACTGCTTTCCAGCTTTGGAAGTATCCGCATTAAAGGACCGATTTCCGGAACATAAGTACTGTATTCTTCCTGATAATATTCCATAAAATCGTCAATCTTTTGAAATCCATCCTGAGTTACTTTTCCCGTTAACATAATTTTTCCTGTTTCCGGATGTTGTGTTGTCTTATTGTATTTGTTATTAACTGTATCCTGAGCTGATAATGGGAAAATAATCCCGGACAACATAATGCAAAATAGAATGTTTTTTAGCTTCATCATAGAATTAAAAGTTGGTTTGGACATAAAGCAAGATTAGTATTCATCACTGCAAAATTACTTGAATTAAATTCTCCTACAAGCATAACTTCTCAATGGAAGTTTTGTTTATTCATTGTTAAACCTTGTCAGGTGATGAACTATTAATTTGTGGGAATTGTTTTTTTACTTAAGCTATAGTATAAAAGGATAGTTATACAAAAATTATACATTTGCCTTTTTTATATAAGTAAAATACATGCCCCTTATATGGCAAACGGAAGAAAGATAATAACTCACACAGAGAAAGTCAAAGGGCGCATGCACAATTAGTAACCAAGAGGTTAACGGTTAATTGATTTTTAAGAAGTTGATTAACGCAACTTAAAGAACAAAAACAATTTTTTATATAAATTTCGTTTATTATAAACAGAAAACATAAAATATATGCATACACTACATAAATATGGAAGCAAGATATTTTTGCTAGTTTTCACTTTCCTTTTTGCGGGTTTATATGCGCAGGCAGATGAAACATCAATAAAAATCCAGACTTCGGATAAAGACCAATCAGTAATTAAATTCCAATTACCTGAATATGGATTTGTGAAACACACCCGGAGCAATGCCAATTATTTTCATATTGATATCGAAGGATATTTTCCGAATTTACAGGCTGGGGCTCCGGAGCTGCCGGTTTTACGAAAACTGATATCCGTTCCGGCTGATGCTGAAATAGATGTTCGTTTGTCTAATGCAAAATATGAAGAAGTGGCTCTAAAACAACGCGGAATAGAGGAAAAGATGTATCCTCACCAGCCTTCACAGTTTAAAAATGAGTCTCCGCGGGAATTTGTACAAAACAAGGAAGTTTACCAGGCAGATGAATTTTATGGCCTGGAGCCGGTCGATGCCAGCTATCTTGGGATTAGCCGTGATGTTGCCATAGCAAGACTTAGCATCTCGCCTTTTGAATACAACCCGGTCACCAATGTATTACGTGTGCTGAAGTCGGCCAAAATAACTGTGGAGTATTCCAATGTGGATAATCAAAAATCTTATGAGCTGACTCAAAAAGGAGCCTCCTCTTATTTTAATGCGAACAAAGCCGGAGTGCTGAATGCAGGCGGGTATAAAGATTCCTTAACCACGACACCCGCTAAGTATGTGATTATTTCCGATACGATGTTTGAAAACTCCCTGCAGCCTCTGGTTAAATGGAAAACGCAGAAAGGATTTTTGGTAGAAGAAGCTTATGTTTCAAATCCGGCTGTAGGAAATACATCAAGTTCTATCCGGTCTTATCTGCAGCAACAATATAATAATGCAACCCCAAATGACCCTGCTCCTGTTTTTGTTTTAATCGTTGGAGATATAGCGCAGGTGCCTTCTTTTCAGGGAGAAACAGGGTCTCATGTAACCGATGTGTATTATGGAGAATATACCGGAGATACTATTCCCGATGCATACGTTGGCAGGTTTTCTGCTAATGATACAGCTGAGCTTAATGCCCAGATAAGGAAAACAATAGCTTATGAAAAATATTTGATGCCTCAGCCTTCCTATCTTGAAAATGCTGTTTTGATCGCCGGAGCTGACGGGAACTTTGGCCCTTCACACGGAAACGGGCAAATCAATTACATCAACGGGGAATATGTCAACATGAAAAACGGATTTTCTCCTAATGTGTATTTATATCCGAATTCCTCATCCCAGGAAACACAGATACGGCAGGATTTATCCGACGGATTTTCCATTGCCAACTACACAGCCCATGGCTTAAGTCACGGTTGGTCCGATCCGCAGTTATACATCGGCGATCTTTCGGATGTACAAAACCATGGGAAATATGGTCTGATGGTGGGAAATGCCTGTCTGACAAACAAATTTGATGACCCGACCTCTTTTGGAGAAGCCGTTCTCAGGCTTGATAATCGCGGTGCTATTGGCTATATCGGCGGATCAAACAATACGTTATGGGATGAAGATTTTTATTGGTCGGTTGGAGTCACTGGAAACATCAATGCCAATCCGGATTATCAGTCTACCGGAGAAGCTTCATATGATAAGCTTTTCCATACCCAGGGACAGCCATATAGCCAGTGGCATACCACACAGGCGCAAATGATGTTTGCCGGGAATTTGTCAGTAGAGGCATCTACATCTACGAACAAAGAATATTATTGGGAGATTTATCATTTAATGGGTGATCCTTCACTAATGCCCTATCTTGGTGTTCCTGATTTACCGACGGCTTCTTATCCTAATGCCTTGCCCATTGGTGTCAGCCAAATGCAGATTGATACGGATCCTTATGCTTCAGTAGCTTTGTCAATTGATGACTCGCTTATTGATGCAGCTACCTCTGATCAGTCCGGAAGTGCACAGCTTAACTTTTTGCCTTTGACAGACACAGGCACAGCCATGATCGTCATTACTTCGCAAAATCACCAACCATATATTGATTCATTACAGATAATTTCGCCGAACGGACCGTATATTGCCCATAATAGTGTCTCTGTTAATGATAGTCTGGGCAATAATAACAGCAAAATCGATTTTGGGGAGAACGTTTTCTTAGACCAGGAATTAAAGAACTTTACCTCCTATGCAGCGAGCAATGTTACAGCAACACTCTCTACGAAGGATACGAATCTTACGATTACAGACAGTGTGCAGACATGGTCAAATGTGCCGGGAGATGGTATTGTAGGTGCAGAAAATGCGTTTTCTGTTCAGGTTAATGATCTTGTTCCCGACCAACATTATGTAAGTTTTACTTTAGAAGTTACAGATGATCAGTCAAATACCTGGGTTTCCTATTTTAAAGTCAAATTGCATGCCCCCAAACTAAAATTGGAAAATGCTGCCCTTAGTGAACTTCAGGGAAATGGAAACGGAATTGTTGAAGGTGGTGAAACAGCTCGTCTTGAAGCTTCACTTATTAATCAGGGTTCCGCTGAGGCAACAAATGTTAGCTCTCAGATCAACTCAGATAATCATTTAATAAGTATTAGCGGTTCCGGGAGCAATAACCACGGTGATCTGGCAGCAAAAGGATCTACAAATATACAGTACGATATAGATATTGACCATGCAGCCTGGAAAGGAACAATCTTTGAATTAACGATGCAGGCACACACTTCGCTTTTCAAAGAAGAGAAATCAAAAACTTTTATGGTCGGACAGGCTATGGAAACATTTGAGACAGCTGACTTTGACCTGTTCGAGTGGAATCATGTCAGCAGCAGCAATTGGCAAATTGATAGTGTTGACCCGATAAAGGGAAGTTACAGTGCCCGTTCTTTTGATGGATTATATGACAACAGCAGCTCTGAACTTTCCATTTCGATGGAAGTCATGGAAGAAGATTCTTTATCCTTTTTATATCTGATCTCTTCTGAAAAAGATTATGATTTTTTGAATTTTTATGTTGATAATAAGCTCAAAGGACAATGGTCAGGTCAGGAATCGAACTGGAAACGTGTTAGCTTTTTGATCCCTAAAGGACAGCACACGTTTAAATGGAGCTATGAGAAAGACTATGGATGGTCCGAAGGAGAGGATGCCGCATGGATCGATAATATTATATTTCCTGCAAATGATATTTATACCTCATCCGGAAAGCAAACTGCTAAGAGCAGCCTGGAAGTATTCCCAAATCCCGCATCAGAAAGGATAAATATTGTCGCCGCTGAGAGAATTGAAAATATTGAATTCAGAGATGTATCTGGTAGAGTTATTTTCACGCAACAGGTGAATGACCCTGAAAAAACAATCAATGTGCAAAATTTTGCTGAAGGGGTTTATTTTCTGACCATAAGAATGGAAAATGAAACCGTAGAAAATAAAAAGGTAATCATCCGGAAATAGAATCATATTATTCGAGATTTAAATCAAAAAACAATTGCTCAAAAAAGAAATATTTATGCAAAGATTATTCGTATTGGTGTTGACATTGCTATGGGGAGCATTAGCTGCTGGTGAAGGGAATCCACAATCATTTGAAATTGTTAATAAAAGCCAGAAGGAAATAATTGTGAAAGTTTCAGTTCATAATTTTGAATTGAAAGCAGTAAAGCAAAACAATGATTTGCTGGGCTATTTGCCGGATATTGATAAAGGTGCCAAAGGTTTGGTTAAAGGGAACCCGGATTTGCAGCACCTTACTACCTCGTTGATTATTAACGGACAAAAACCGGATGTGCAGATTATTGATAAAAAAGCAAAAACATTTTCAAATATTGAGATAATGCCTTCTAAAGGCAAATTGTATAGAAATCAGGACCCGGATAATGTTTCTTATCAAAAAGGAAATATCTATAACCAGGACAAGCCTTTCCCCGCGGAGCTTGTAAAGTTTGGAGCGGATTATCAATTTCGTGATTTTCAGGGGGTTCCTTTGCAGGTGACACCCATGCAGTATAATCCGGTAGCAAAAGAACTGCAGTTGTTTACAGAACTAACTTTGAAAATAACATTTCCGCATGGAGCCGTGAATAGCCGATCCAAAGTAAGCAGGGAGTTTTCCCCGTTATATGCGGAACATTTTTTAAATTTTAAAAATTCGCGTTATCAACCTCTGAGTGAAAAAGGAGAGATGTTGGTTTTTACGCATCAGGATTTTGTACAAGACATCAAACCTTTTGTGGAATGGAAAAATACAATTGGTGTTCCTACACAACTTATCCGGATAGATACTGTTGGAAGTGGTTCGGCTCAGGATATTAAAAACTATATTTCAAGCTATTACCAAAATAATAATCTTGCCTTTGCCCTGTTAGTTGGAGATGCCGGTTATGTGCCAACGCATAATCTGTCTGCAGGACATTCGGATAATGCTTATGGGTATCTGGAAGGAAGTGATTCTTATCCGGAGGTGATGATCGGACGCTTTTCTGCGGAAAATTCCCAGCATGTTACGACCATGGTTGATCGTACCATAGCTTATGAGAGTGGTTTGCAAAATTCTTCAGACTGGCTGAACACATCATTAGGATTATCATCAGATCAGGGCCCCGGCGACAATAATGAAATGGATTATGATCATATTCGGAATTTGCATACGGACCTTCAGGGTTATACCTATAGTGATCTGTTGGAAATGTTTGACGGTTCGCAGGGTGGGAGTGATGATCCCGGAAACCCGACAGCCTCTATGGTATCGCAGGCTGTAAATGATGGCCTGGGAAATATTCTTTATACCGGACATGGTAGCACAACCTCCTGGGGATCTTCCGGATTTTCCAATTCGGATATAGATCAATTAACGAACAACGAAATGTGGCCTTTTATATGGTCTGTAGCCTGTGTGAACGGGAATTTTGTGGGAAACACAAGCTTTGCTGAAAGCTGGACGCGTGCTACGAATAACGGAGAACCAACAGGAGCTATCGCTACACTCATGTCAACCATTAATCAAAGCTGGGATCCTCCAATGCATGCCCAGGATGAAATGGTGGACATCTTAGTGGAAAGTTATGCAAAGAATATAAAACGTACCTTTAGTGGCTTGTCCATGAACGGGTGTATGAAAATGAACGATGCTTATGGTTCAAATGGTGCGGAGATGACCGACACCTGGGCTGTCTTTGGCGATCCTTCTTTTATGGTACGTACCGATACTTCCCGCAGTATTCAGGTGAGCTCTATACCAGCTTTGTTTATCGGAGATACTTCGATTACTGTCAATAGCCCCGTGAATGATGCCAGAGTTGCCTTGTCTGTAGACAATGAACTTCTGGATGTTCAATATATTGACAATGGCTCGGCAACGCTGACTTTCCCGGCTTTCACCAATCCGGATACAATGGATCTAGCAGTGGTAGCCTACAATCATGATGTCTATATCGACGAAGTGCCTGTTATGCCTGCTAATGGGCCCTATATTACCTTTATGAGTTCATCGGTAGATGATGCTATGGGAAATAACGATCAGGGCGCTGACCAGGGAGAAAATGTTGCGCTGGATGTTAAACTGGAAAATATTGGACTCGACAATGCACAGGGCGTTTCTGCTAAGCTGACTTCCGCTGATACCAATATCGTAATTACGAATGACTCAGCATCATGGGGAAGTATCCCTTCAAAAGATACGTCAATGAATAATGGAGCGTATGAATTAGCAGTTAAACAGGGCGTTAAAAACGGGTATGAAGTTGACCTTAAATTAGAGATAGCCGATGGCAATGGAAATCAATGGACGGAAGGGTTTAAACTTAAGATAGAAGCTCCGGATCCATTAGCAACAGCCTTTGAAGTTGTGGATGATACTACCGGTAATGGTGATGGAAGGCTTAATGCCGGAGAAGAAGCTAGCATTGTCCTTGATGTGGATAATGCCGGATTGGACGAACTGGGTTATGCCTGGTGTACACTTTTATCGTCCAGTGTTTATGTGGATGTTAAAAAACCTTATGAGTCGATTCACAATCTGGCTGAAGGGCAAAAGAAAGAATTGGTTTTTCTTGTAGAAGTTGATACGGCTATGCCTGACGGAACTACAATTCGGTTTGATCTGGATATTGCTGCAGGGAACTACTCTAAAGTAGCCTCGTTCTACGAAGTGGTTGGCAATATTAATGAGGATTTTGAAACGAGAGATTTCAACCGGTTTTCATGGAATCCCGGTGCTAATTATGGCTGGGAAATCGATACTACGGAAGCCTATGCTGGTGATGTTTCGGCTGTTTCCGGACTGCCTTATGATCAACATGGAGGCGTGTCTGTTCTCTCCATATCCCTGAATACTGTAAAAGATGATTCCATATCGTTCTACCGGAAAGTCAATTCCGAATCAGATTATGATTACATGAAATTTTTTATTGACGGACAATTGGAAGAGGAATGGTCTGGCTTTTTAGGCTGGGAAAGGTATAGTTATTTTGTTCCCGCCGGCAGTCATGTGTTCAAATGGACCTATGAAAAAGACCAATATGTAAGCAGCGGTGCTGATAAAGCCTGGTTAGATGATGTGAATTTCCCTGCAATTTCAACGCCGGCAGCCGTTGATGAAAACGTGCAGATTTCTGCTATTGATGTATATCCTAATCCTGCTGAAAGAACTCAGAACATGGAATTATCCCTTAGTCAATCAGCACAAGTTGTGGTTGACTTGTTGGATCGGAATGGAAAGAAAATACGGAACATCAAACACGGATCTTTGAGTGGAGGAAAACATAAGTTTTCTTATGACTTATCGAATTTAAGCCGTGGATTGTATTTGTTGAATATAAAGGTTGACGGCGAACAACATACTATTAAAATAGTGCATTAATTCATTTTTGGACTAATAAACAAGTTGACCCGGATATTCTTTATCATTACTGGCTAAAGCAAACTGTACCGCTTAGATGATTATAAAGAATAGCCGGGTTTTTTCATTGTTTATTATTTTGAATAATACCAGCTAAACATATGGTACCGGAATAATTTGCCTGAATAGATTCTCTATAAAGTCAAGTGTTTGATTCAGAATGTTCGGGTTCAGTACCTGCCCCGTATTTATCGGGTGCCAGCAAAAATTTTAAACCGCAGTATCCGCCAACCGGCGGATTAGAGGATTTAAGATTTGAGCAACAACGCAGAAATCGGACACTATAGACAGACATTAAATAAACAAGTTAAAAAGCAATGGACAGCCAAAAAATTGGTTTGCAGGAATAAGTAATATTTTAATACAAAAAAAACTCCGGTTTGTGCAACCGGAGTTTTTGAAATTAAAATACTTTATAAAATTAGCCTTGAAGTTTGAAACGGATTGGCATGTTAAACTGAACACGAACGGATTTACCACGCTGTTTACCGGGTTTCCATTTGGGCATGTTGCGTACAACCCTGAGGGCTTCTTCATCGCAACCACCGCCAATTCCACGAAGGATTCTAACATCAGTTACGGAGCCGTCGGGTTCTACAACGAAGGTGACGAAAACGGTACCTTCAATACCACTTTCACGTGCCATTTGAGGATATTCAATGTTTTCCTGAAGGTATTTCATGCGAGCTTGTTCTCCTCCGGGAAAGCTCGGCTGCTCTTCAACTACTGTGAAAATCTCTTGCTCTTCAACTTCCGGTTCGCTTACTTCAACAGGTTCATAATCTTCTACTACTGTTTCGTCGTCGGCCTCAGCATCAATATTAAGTTCATCTTCTACTTCAACATCATCTTCTACAATATTGAGAGTTTGAGACTCGGGTTGTTGTTTTTTGGGCTTTGGAGGCTCTTCCCGTTGTGTATTCAAAACAATGTCTTCTTCGACATCATAATCAACTTCAGTTTCGAATTGGTTGCCTTCTTTTTCATATTGTTTCCACTCAAACCCTAAAAAAACAAGGGCAAGGGCTACAATTAGACCTATTTCAATAAAGAAAGGCCGTTTTCTTTCAAGGTCTGCTTTGGTTGTTTTTCGTTTATCCATGACTCAAAATGTTTTTCTAAAAATGGTTTGCTAAATTAATTTTTTTTCTTTTAACATGGCTCACTGAACCTTATTTTTTAATAGCAAATTTGTTAATCCGGCTAAAATTGCGCCGGCAGAATTTGCCACAAAATCGTAAATGTCAGCGTAACGCCCTACGTTTATAATCGATTGCCATGTTTCTGTTAAACCTCCAAATACTATGCCAACGATAATACCCGAAATTATAGAATAAGAACGAAAAAAGGGATACCTATATTGCAATCGAAAGCCTTGGATAAGAAAGAAAACCCATACATAAAATAATCCGGCATGAATAAGCTTATCCAGAGTGATAAAATTCCAGGGTGAATGTACAGCAGGGATATAATCTCCTGGTAAAGATACCAGAAATAAAATAATTATTCCCCAGAGAAGAGCAATTTTAAATTCTTTAATCATAGCAAAAAGGGAGCATGAAGATACTCCCTTTTTTTATTTCTATTTCGGTTTTTATTCCGAAATATGATTTTGATATTGTTCTGCACTCATTAATTCTTCGAGCTGGGAAGGATCCTTCACTTCAATTTTAATGATCCAGCCTTGCTCATAAGGGTCTTCGTTGATAGTTTCCGGAGTTTCGTCCAGTTCTTCGTTAAACTCAAGAACTTTACCACTTACAGGCATGTACATATCTGAAACTGTTTTTACAGCTTCTATTGTGCCAAATGCTTCACCTTGACCGAGCTCTTCTTCCTCAGTTTCACATTCGATATATACCACATCTCCCAGTTCTTTTTGAGCATGCTCTGTAATGCCGATGTAAGCGATGTTGTCATCTTCCACTCGCAACCATTCATGGTCTTCCGTGTACTTTAAATTTTCAGGAATGTTCATGGTTTTTTGTTTTGATTATTTTCAATTTTCAAAAGTACATAAAAAATATGATTATTCTAATCATAGAAACAGCAGATTTTTGATGTTTTTTTTATTCGTGCTGCATTTTTATAAACGGGTGATTTTTCCAGATTTTGTCAGGCTAATAATTTAAATCCTGTTCCATGCACATTAATTAATTCAATATTCGGATCTTTTTTTAGGTATTTCCGGATTTTAGTAATGTAGACATCCATACTCCGGGCATTAAAATAACTATCGTCATGCCATATTTCCAATAATGCTTTCTCACGGGGCAGGATGTCATTTTTATGTTCTACCAGTAATGTTAACAATGCATTTTCTTTGCTGGTTAACTTTTGTTCTTCTTCGTTCAGGATTAACTTTTGATGATTGGAGTCAAATTTGAATTTGCCTATCGTATAGATCCCGCTGGGATTTTCAGGCCTGGCTGTTCTTTTTAGAATAGCCGTAATACGGGCCATTAACTCTTCCATATTAAAAGGCTTTGTCAGATAATCGTCTCCACCTAACTCAAAGCCTTTAATGATATCATCCTGCATGGATTTTGCCGTCAGAAATATTATGGGAATATTTTGATCCTCATTACGTATTTCGGATGCAAGCGTAAATCCATCTTTTACCGGCATCATAACATCAATAATGCAAAGGTCATAAATTCCTTTTTTGAAATTCTGAAAAGCTTCTTTGCCATTTTTAAACAAATGCGCATCAAAACCTTTAGCATCCAAATAGTTTTTTAATAACATACTTAGATTTTGATCATCTTCTGCCAGAAGAATTTTCGTTGGATTTTTGCTCATGAGATTTTTCGTTTGATTGGAACGGGATAAAAATAATAAAAGTTGAGCCCTTATTCAACTCGCTCCGGATATCAATTGTTCCGTTGTGTTTGTCAATTATGGCTTTCACATAGCTTAAGCCAAGACCAAAGCCTTTTACATCATGTATATCCCCGGTGGGGACCCGGTAAAGCTTGTCAAATATTTTTTGCTGATTGGATTTGCTGATGCCAATCCCGTTGTCTGTGATCTCAAGCTGAAAACCATTTGATTTATTGAAATCTTTTACCAAAATGTGGGGTTCGTTCAAACTATACTTATTGGCATTATCCAGTAAATTGAAGACCACATTTGTCATATGAAATCGATCAGCCCGGATAACAGGGTTTGTAGCCTGAAGATCGGTTTTTATTGTGCCGTTTTTTTGTTCAATTTGCATTTTAATCTTCCCAATCGCATTGGTGATTACTTTATGCATATCAATAACTTCCGGTTTAAGTTGCAGTGTTCCCTTATCGATGATAGCCGTTTGCAATATCTTTTCGGCCATGCTTCCCAAACGGGTGTTTTCTTCATCAATGACTTTGATATAGTTTTTATACAAGGTTTCATCTTTGGGGATATCATCATCGTTTAACGTCTGGCAAGCCAGAGAAATCGTAGATATGGGTGTTTTAAATTCATGCGTCATATTATTTATGAAGTCATTTTTCATTTCCGACAGCCTTTTCTGTTTGAAAATCGTATGTATCGTATAATAAAAGGAAAAGATTAATAAGGCAATTAACACGATAGCAATAACTAAGATAGACCTCATCTGTGAGATAATGTATGACTGTTTCTTAGGGAAATAGATATTCAAATAGACGGGTTCGCGGAAAATACTATTTGGGAACAGTTCGTAAGAATATGACGTTTCTTTAAGTTTGTTTTTATAATCCGCACTCCCTCCAATCACGAATGATTGGTATGGAGCTTTCATAACGCCAAATTTATATGGTATCTCAATGCCTTGCTTTTGAAGTTCCGTAGAAACAATGCTGTCCAGATATTTTTTTGATATTCTTTCTTCAACAGGCTTTGTATATTCCAACCCTAACATATCCATAAATATGCTGCTTAGCATAGTGGAGCGCTCCATCATCTCAATGAATTGTTGTTTGTTCCTGGATTGGTCATTATCACTGAATAAATTTTGACTGGATATGTTGGTTTGCTTTTCATTTTCTTCATGTGTGGAAGGCTTGTGATATCCTGAGTCTGAACTATAATTTAAGATAGTATTGATAGAGTCTACCATGGTTAATAAACCGGAAACATTTTCAGCAGATTGGAAGTGGTTTTTTACCCGGCTACTTAAATCATGCTTTTCAACTTTACTTACCGTGGATCTCATGGCATCTTCAACAGAATTATCAAAGCTGGAATTACGAATCTTCGTAGCATTTTGAATCCAGTGAAACTGTAGGCCTATCAAACCCATCATTGCTAAAGCAGCTAATATGACAATCAGTATGACTCGCCGTTTATTCATGAATGATATATTATTTCGCTTATCTGCAAAGGTAAGTTAACTATATCTAATGACCGGGGTTTTAACTTAATTTAACGCTTATTGTAATCTTTTAACGCTTGCCAGGTGGGGTTTCCTTATATTTTTGTGAGCAAGAAACAATACAAAAATTGACTTTGACAGGAATATTTATCCAACAGGGTTAATGGTTGTTTTTCATGTGTGATAAAGGGAGAGCAGAAAACTCTCCCTTTTTCTATATCCCCAAAAGCTTGATTTATCCGGAGGTTTTTGTTATTTTTACGCAACAAACAAAAAAACAAACCTTATGCAGATCAATATTAGTCAGATTTTAGATTATGTGAAAAAGGAAGATGTTAAGCGTTATGAAGATTCTTTGAAGGAATATCAAAAAGGATTATTAGACAAAACGCTTGCAGGCCATGAGTTTATGGGGTGGCTAGATCTTCCGGAACGAATGCAGGAAGATCAGTTAGCGGCTATTAATGATGATGTACAGCGGATTGCTCCGGAAGCAGATGTGTTTGTTGTTATCGGGATCGGAGGCTCTTATTTGGGAGCCCGCGCAGTTATTGAAGCACTTAAGCATAGCTTTGAGGCATTAATGCCGGAGAAAAGACCAACGGTTATCTATGCTGGCAATAATATTTCCGAGAAGTATTTGAGTGATTTGCTGGAATTATTAGACGAAAAAGATTATGCTCTTACTGTTATCTCTAAGTCAGGAACAACAACGGAACCGGCCATTGCTTTCCGTATTCTGAGAGAACATCTTGAAGCAAAATATGGTAAAAAGACAGCCCGCAGGCGTATTATTGCAATCACCGACAAAGAAAAGGGAGCTCTGCGTCAGCTTACGAATCAGGAAGGCTATAGTTCTTATGTCGTTCCTGATGACGTTGGAGGACGTTATTCGGTGCTTACTCCTGTTGGCTTGTTGCCTGTGGCTATGGCGGGAGTTGATGTTAGACAAATAATCCGCGGAGCCGGCGATATGCGCAATCAACTTAATAATACACACACTCTTGAAGATAACCCGGCTTTTGCTTATGCCGCAGCCAGAAATGCTCTATACAATAAGGGGAAAACTACTGAAGTTATGGCTGCCTTTGAGCCCGCATTGCACTATTTTGCCGAATGGTGGAAGCAGCTTTTCGGGGAAAGTGAAGGCAAAGACGCAAAAGGGATCTTCCCCGCATCCGTATCTTTTACTACAGACTTGCACTCCCTGGGACAGTATATCCAGGATGGAGAACGCAATATCATTGAAACGGTCTTACATGTGGAGAATCCTCGGAAAAGCCTCAATGTACCTGAGGATTCCGCCAACCTGGATAAGTTGAATTACCTGTCCGGAAAGGCAATCCATGAGATAAATCATAAAGCCGAAACCGGAACCATTATGGCTCATGTAGACGGCGGTGTGCCTGTTATTCAGATTAGCATTCCTGAAATTAATGAATATCACCTGGGCCAATTGATCTTTTTCTATGAATATGCCTGTGCGCTCAGCGGTTACTTGCTCGGCGTTAATCCCTTCGACCAACCCGGAGTAGAGGCCTATAAAAACAACATGTTTGCTTTGCTGGGCAAACCGGGATTTGAAGAAAAAACCAACGAAGTTTACAACCGAAGCTCTAAACAATAATAACCTGTAAAGAGTTATTCTTTATGAATGATGAAGGTTGCTAGTCATTAATGGTTTACCTCGTGAAACCTTTTTATGCTTTAGCGGGGGTATATAGTAGTCATTGGTGGTCATTAATGGTTATTCGAGTCATTAATAGTCATTTTTCTGACTGCAGCCAAATGGAAACGACACAAAAACCCTTAAGTAAATGACGCGCGAAGCGCAAATGACCTTGGTGAAACAGAGAAAGGTTTCACAAGGTAAAATACAAATGACATCCGTCGAAGACGGATAAATGACGCGAAGCAAATGGCAGTAAGAGATAAAAGCAAGAAAACATAATAATGACAATATCAATATTTTGAAAAATTCTAAACATATGAAACCTCCATGGCGAAAATTTTTTCGACACACAGGAGAATGATTAAAGGGCTGGACGATTTGGATAATGCAAAGAAAACAATGACATTTATTGTCATTAGTAGTCATTAATGGTCATTTATAGTCATTTTCTATACTTCTGTGTCCGGCTGCTGTCAAATATAACTGTCTCAGAAAGCCCTTAAGTAAATGACTTAGAGTATAGTAAAGCAAAATGACGCGCGAAGCACAAATGACTACAAATGACATCCGTCGAAGACGGATAAATGACGCGAAGCAAATGACAGTAAGAGATAAAAGCAAGAAAACATAATAATGACAATATCAATATTTTGAAAAATTCTAAACATATGAAACCTCCATGGCGAAAATTTTTTCGACACACAGGAGAATGATTATTTAGCAAAATTCCGACCTTAGCGCAAAAAGATATAAGTTATGGCTAAAAAAGAAAACACCGTAGAATTTGAACAAGTCATTGA
>JAIPBW010000066.1 GCA_021738505.1 Bacteroidales bacterium
TCACTTCTCGTTATGTTTGATTTTGAAAACCTTGAAGTATACTCTAAATCTAAAATATTCAACCAAACGATTTTTAGATTAATCCAAAGTCATAAATATGATAGGACAACCAATGACCAATTAAGAAGAGCCTCCTTTACTGTCATTTGCTTCGCGTCATCTGTAGTCATTTGCGCTTCGCGCGTCATTTTGCTTTACTATATTCTAAGTCATTTACTTAAGGGCTTTCTGAGACGGTTATATTTGACAGCAACCGGACACAGAAGTATAGAAAATGACTATAAATGACCATTAATGACTACTAATGACAATAAATGTCATTGTTTTCTTTGCATTATCCAATTCGTTCATCCCTTTAATCATTCTCCTGTGTGTCGAAAAAATTTTCGCCATGGAGGTTTCATATGGTTAAATTTTTCAAAATATTGATAACGTTATTGTTATGTTTTCTTGCTTTTATCTCTTACTGTCATTTGCTTCGCGTCATCTGTAGTCATTTGCGCTTCGCGCGTCATTTTGCTTTACTATATTCTAAGTCATTAACTTCAGGGCTTTCTGAGACGGTTATATTTGACAGCAACCGGACACAGAAGTATAGAAAATGACTATAAATGACCATTAATGACTACTAATGACAATAAATGTCATTGTTTTCTTTGCATTATCCAACTAGTCCAGCCCTTTAATCATTCTCCTGAGTGTCGAACGCCTCGCCATGGAGGTTTATATGATATGTTTTATCAGGGTTTTGAAGGAGTCTGAAACAATTTTTTCTTCAGGGATAGGGCGATATGCATATTCAGATAACTCCTTTTGGTATGTTTGTTTAAGAGATACCCAGTGGCTTGCAAAATCTTTTATCAAAGGGGAATCAGAAACACCTTTCTCCTTCCAGCCTGTGGGTTCATCAAATGCTTTTTTATCGTGATGTAGCAATTCTCTGAACCTCTCCTTAAATCCCGTGTCTTTCATAAATTCTTTACATTCTTGATCCTGATAAAGATAATGAAGATCGTAAAAATGCCTGATCTTTTCAGATAAGCCAGCAATAGAATCTTCAGAAAACGAAAATCGTATTAATGAAATGAGTTTTTCCAGGAGGGTTTGTTCTTTGCTTAGCACATTAACAGTAAAAGGTTGAAGTTGATACTCCTCTATGCTGGCATGCCTGTTGGTTTCTTCGAGAAACGCTGTGATCATGCTTTTTATGTTCATTGGTTGAGCTGGGTATGGATTTGCAAAAGAGTTGATTTCTACCAGGATTCTTTTTTCCTTATTACTAATGTTATCCGGATGATAGGAGAAAAGGGATTTTCTGTAGCGGGACAACTTTCTGGAAACTTCAGTATCCTTTATTTCGACCAGATCTGCGGTGATTTCCTTTTCAACACTCCGTATCAGTTGTTTTATCTGATTTGGATTCATATCCTCTACCGTAACCACGGCCAGGTCCACGTCTTCAGAGAACCGCTCAATAAGGTTATAAGCTTTTGATAGTGACGTGCCTCCTTTAAAAACTATCTTGTCTGATTTTTCACTGCGGGCGAGCCGGCTAAGCACAAGGCTTATCCAGTAATCCTTTTCCACAAAAGTTTCTTTGATACTGAAATGTTGTGATGTGGCACGGATAGATTGCTCCAGGAGTTTTATGTCTTGATGTAAAATCATAGCTCAATGTTCCAGTTTTTCACTTGTTTACCCAATGCTTCTGATGCACCTGGCAAAGTGTAAGTTGTAATTGGGTTTAGTGATTTCCTTAATGGTGCTGTATCGGCTTCGGAGTCTATGTAATCAAGAATACTCCCAAGCAATGCCCGTGTAAAGGGTGGATATTTGCGTGCCAGGCGAATCATTGCCTCAACCTCTTCCGGGATTCGCTCTTCTATAAGCGCAGCGATGCGTTTGCAGGAGGTGGCAATGTTGGTGTCCGGTATCTTCTTAATGGTACGGATGCAGTCCAGGATTTGCAGCAAAGGGATGTTTTTTTCTGAAATGCTGTTCTTCTGTTTTAGAAATTTCACCACGTAAGGACCTCTCTTTAAAGAAGGGCGAATTTCGTTTTTACCAATCTGAAGAGTATTACTCACTTGTGTAGTCAATCCCATCTGATTATAGATACTATATCCAGTAAGATAACCAATAAGTCTTCCATCTTCTTCAAGCAAATCTTTTACTACTTCCTTTTGCGAAGGAACTAACTCTCCAAAAACAGTATCCTCAGGCTTATAATACTTCCCTTTACTTAGTTTTTTTATCTTTCCTTTCTCAACAAGTCTATTCAATGCTTTAATAGTAGCTTCTTTTTTGTTCACATCACTATTAATATCACTATAGGTAAACACATATCCTCTGGAAAGTCTATTAACTTTATATAGCACATTATTAGTCGTATTCATATCTCTATCTTTATTATACAAAGATACAAAATGTCCAGTTTATTTGATAATAAACTGGACAAAATATTATTCATCAGCTGATCAGTTGTTGAAAAATACGCCAGTCTCTCTCTTGCGGCTATTATTATAAAAGCATGGATTGAGTCTAAAAACCTTGTTTGAATTTTTAATAATTCTATTTGCTTAAAAAAATGTAATATAATTACGGAATAGTTTAGCCCCTTATAAATCGGACAATTTTCATTAAAGATTCTTCGTTGTTATTCCCGTTTTTGCTCACTTTTTTGTTCATAATTTCAATGGTGTTCGCGATTCGCTTCGCTTAATTCTTTGCCATATATTTTTATTGATAATTATGTCAGACTTATTAGGGGGCCAATTCAAGTACCAAATTCAAAGTATCATTTTCATGTGTTACTTTAACTATTCTTTCTCTCAATTCAAACGGGTCAATATTATATGGATCACATACTGATTGCTCAACTCTTATACTATTTTGAGAAAAAGTCAGCTGAGTCAAGAGAATTAATAATATGGTCAAAAGTTTTTTCATAATAGCTGGTAATTTATGACAATATGAAACGGTTGGGTTTTCGGGCTAGGTGTTTTACCTTTTTTAACAAATGGGTGGTAAAAATTTTCGTAGCCGTTTTCATAACCACTTACCACCACCGGCATATCTTCGGGGTAGTGCTACAATATTTTTATCAGTTTGCCTACTGTAAAGTTGTATATCTTTTTATTTATCAGCACGTCCTTTTTTTAAAGCCCTATCGGCATCGGTTTGCAAAAGTATCTGCATTTGCCCTATGGCAATTTGGTTAAGCTTTTTAAGTCTCTCGCTTTGTGGTATTTCTTCATCAATAAAAACGGCATTCAGGTTTTCGAGATTGGCAAGGCAAACCAACTGCGATACATTGGCATAATCGCGGATATTCCCCTGCTTATCGGGATTTTCATCACGCCATTGTTTGGCTGTTTTGCCAAAAAGTGCCATGTTGAGTACATCGGCTTCGTTGGCATACACATAGTTGATTTGCTGTGGTGCAAGATGTGCCGGAATTAGGTTTTCTTTTATGGCATCGGTGTGTATGCGGTAGTTTATTTTGGTAAGGCTGCGCTTAATGTTCCAGTCGAGGGATGTTTGTTCTTGTTCTTTTAAGCGTTGGAACTCTTTAATCAGGAAAAGTTTAAATTCTACTGAAATCCAGGAAGCAAATTCAAAGGCGATGTCTTTGTGGGCAAACGTTCCACCATATCTACCGGCTTTAGATATTAATCCAATTGCGTTAGTTTTTTCAATCCATTGCCTTGGTGTTAGGGTAAAACTATTCAAACCTGCCTGTATTCTAAACCCGTCGAATTCGACGGGTTTAAAATCTGTATTGTTGAGTTTTTCCCATATTCCCAAAAATTCAATGGTGTTGCGGTTGCGGAGCCAGTTTCGTATCAGGTCATCTGCTTTTCCCTGCTTTTTGTGTTTTGCAATATCAGTCAGCGATATATAATCCTGTTTTTTAAAACTGGAAATTGTAATCTCATTGCCTTTTACCTCAATTTTTGTACTCTTTTTCATGATTTCTTGATTTTATAGCTGTTTAAGCCTGCCTGACTTTTAATTGTGGTGAATTTGCCATAATTAAAACCCGGGTTATGAACCCGTTCCCAAATTCACAGATATTCAACAGTATTACGGTTTCTCAGCCAATCAGAAATAAAGAAATCGCCATCCTTGGCTTTTAACATGTCTGTTAAAGAGATGTAATTATCCTGGGTAATGGTTATTGTATTTTCAAGTACCGTAATGTTTGTATATTTTTTATTCAGATTCAAGAGTTATACGTTTTTCGATAAATAGGTCGAATTCGACTGGTTTAGAATTGTCATAATAAAACTATTTTTTATTTAAATCAATTTTAGCAAGGTTTTGAGTGAGAGTACTTGGAGGTTTTCTGACACCTCCCCAACTTGAAGTCGCATTTTGTGATTTCAAGATTTTTCTAAATTCATCAAACTCCTCTTCATTGAGTTTGAAGGAATGTACACCTTCATCAAATCGTTCAGCATTTCGTTTAACTTGCTGATTTATTGTCCTGGTTTCCGTTTCATACATCATAGCAATATCACGGTCGAACATTACACGTTATCCTCTGATAGTATAGATTAAATCGACCAATTCAGTAGACTTCGATTCCTTAACACTATTATCAATTGCAGTGACCTAAAATCAATGAAACATTATTATTGATAATCCATTCTTTTACATTTGAATTTATTTATCAATTTTTGTTTTGTTCTGATACACTTGCATGCAGTCAAAGACAGCTTGTATAAAACCCACTTCAAGTTCAGGTTATTTGTCCTTGCTGGATTTGTTCTGTAAAGGTAATGAAAAAATATTGCATGGCAGATTTGATTTTGTCAAAAAGAGTAGGAGAGAGGCTTGAAAACTGCAGGAGTGCAGGGCTTTGTTTTGCCTTGCGTAATTTACTCCGGTCTTACTTCGTTTTATCCAAAATGTTTATAAATATGTGTATATCAGTTAAACGCAAACATTGTTAAGTAGAGTTTTACGCATGTGTTTGCGTAGAAAAAACAAAAGTTCTCAAGCCTCTTGTTTAAGTTGTTGCTTATTGGGTAAATCTTTGTTAGCCCAAATAAAGGAAGCATTTAAGAGCAGTAAATCAACTAAGAAATAATCAAATTTGGTCCTAAAAATAGGGAGTACTTTAAAAAACTTTACTATTTCTTGTATATGTTTCATTTTGCTAACTTGGGTAAGTGGTGTTTTGTTGACTAGTTTTACAATGTCAATATTATTGATTTTCAAACTTGCTGTATTCCATCAAGCCTATTGCCAGAATAAGGATGCTCTTTAGCTGGTTTTGGTTTTTCTTATTGCTTTAAATGACTTGCTAAATCATAATTGGTCAAGGAACCTATTGTTTGAGATTGAAATTTTAGAAATGAAATAATGCGTCTCTCTATAAATTCATATTTGACCTTATATTAGCTATTTATCATTTGTCAGTTCTGTTGCTATCATTTCGGCTTGATGTAATACCGTATCGGTTGCCAGTTTTTGCATGTCTGGTGGATAACCGTATTGTCTCAAAGTCCGCTTGATTATCACTTTCAGTTTTGCCCTCACGCTTTCTTTAATAGTCCAATCTATTGAAGCATTTTGTTTTACTCTTTCGGTCAATTTCACCGCGAGTTCTCTCAACATATCCTGTTGCATCAATTGGCGCGCACTTTCATTATCTGCTACTGCCGTATAAAAAGCATATTCAAAATCTGAAAGTCCCATTGACTCTGCTTCTGTATCCATGTTTACGATTTCCTTACTTAAATTTATAAGTTCATCGATAACTTCAGCAGCAGTTAGTATTTTGTTGTGATATTTTTTTATTGAATTCTCAAGCATTTCCATTAAGGATTTACTTTTAACCAGATTCTTTTTGGCGCGGGATTTTATTTCATCGTTTATGAGTTTTTCAAAACCTCCATTGCCACATTTTTATGCTCCATTCCTTTCAATTCTAAAAGAAATTCTTCTGATAAAATTGAGATGTCGGGTTTTTTAATTCCTGCAGCATCAAAAACATCTATAACCTGCTCAGAGACCAAAGCCTTATCAATTACTTGCCGGATTGTAGTTTCAATTTCCTCATCGGTTTTTGAAGTGCCTGTACTATCAAATTTTGCTAATCTTGCTTTAATGGCCTGGAAGAAAGAAACCTCTTCTTTTATATCCATTGCCTGTTCGTGTGGTACTGCAATAGCAAAAGCTCTTGAAAGTGCTGTGACTTCATTAAGAAACCTCTTTTTCCCATCTTTCAATCCAAGAATATGTTCTTCTGCACTTAAAATTATAGATAGTTTCTGTGATGTATCAGCTGCAAAATATTGCTCATAAGGAAAGTCATAAAACATATTTGAAACAACTTCCAGTTTTTCCAGCATAAGTTCTACTGCTTGTTCCTGGGCAATTGCCGGGTCGCCTTTTCCGCCTGCATCAGAATAAAAAGAGAGTGCTTTTTTTAGATCGGAGGCGATTCCCAAATAATCAACCACCAAACCACCGGGTTTATCTTTGTATACCCTGTTGACACGAGCAATGGCTTGCATCAGATTGTGCCCTTTCATCGGTTTGTCAATGTAAAGAGTATGCATGCTTGGTGCATCAAATCCTGTGAGCCACATATCCCTTACAATTACCAACTGCAATTCATCTTCAGGGTCTTTCATGCGGTCGGCCAAAATCTTTCGTTGTTGTTTGGTTGTATGATGATTCGAAATTTCAGGGCCATCGGAAGAGGATGATGTCATCACAACTTTAATAACGCCCTTATTCAATTCATCAGAATGCCATTCCGGTTTTATTTTTACAATTTCATCATACAAATTAGCAGCAATTCGCCGCGACATGGCCACAATCATGCCTTTTCCATCGAATATTTCCTGACGCTGTTCGAAATGCATGATAATATCACTGGCGATGTTTTTCATTCTGTTTTCACTGCCGACCAGTGCCTCTAATTGAGTCCATTTTGCTTTTGCTTTTTGGGTTTCGCTTAAGTCTTCATCTTGCATTTCCGTATCCAGATCATCAACCAATTGCTTACCTTCTTCGCTTAAATTAACTTTTGCCAATCGACTTTCATAATAAATCCTTACAGTTGCACCATCGTCAACTGCCATGGCGATATCATACACATCGATATAATTGCCAAATACGGCCGGGGTGTTTACATCGGTATTTTCAATCGGTGTACCTGTAAATCCTATATACGTCGCATTGGGCAAGGCATCTCGCATGTATTTTGCAAATCCGTAAACAATCTTTTTACCGATGACATCACCCTGCTTGTTTTTATCATCAACAGTTTTAGCCTTGAATCCGTATTGTGTTCTGTGGGCTTCATCGGCAATTACGACAATGTTTTCCCTTTGTGAAAGCGTTTCGTAAACATTACCTTCATCCGGTTGAAATTTTTGGATTGTTGTGAAAACAACACCTCCGGAAGCAACTTTGAGTTTTTCTTTTAAATCTTCCCGGCTCTCTGCCTGCTTAGGTTCTTGTCGTAAAAGTTGTGTTGATGAAGCGAAAGTGTCAAAAAGCTGGTCATCCAAATCATTCCTGTCAGTAATTACTAATATGGTTGGATTATCGAGAGCCAAAACAATTTTCCCTGTAAAGAAAACCATTGAAAGCGATTTTCCACTTCCTTGTGTATGCCAAATCACGCCACCTTTTCGGTCACCAGTGGGTTGTTTTTGTACGCCGGGTAAACCGTAGCTCTCAGGGTCTTCCATAAATAAGCTTGCAGGGGTTTCCTTGTCTGCTGAATAGCCTGTTGCCCGCAAAGCAGATTCAATGGCACGGTTTACTGCATAATATTGATGATAAGCTGCCAGCTTTTTTACATTGTAAATGGTTGTAATTCCTGTTTCCTGATCTTCGCGTTTAGATTTTTCAAAAACTATAAAATGACGGATTAAATCCAGTAGCGTCTTTTTGTTTAACATCCCGTTAATCAATGTCTCCAGTTGACTAACCAAATGGGATGCTTCTTCCTTGCCATCAGCAGACTTCCAGGCCATGAAACGGCTCATCCCGGAAGAAATCGTTCCTGACTTGGCCTCTAAACCATCTGATATTATTGTAAATGCATTGTATGTGAATAAATTGGGTATAGTTGATTTGTAGGTTTGTATTTGATTAAAAGCCGTTTTCATTGTAGCTTTTTCGTCAGCTGCATTTTTCAATTCCAATACGACCAACGGAATTCCATTCACAGACAAAACAACATCAGGACGTTTATTTATGCCATCTTCAACCACGGTGAACTGATTGGATACAATAAATTCATTATTTTCAGGCGTATTGAAGTCAACCAACCAAACCAGATCCCCTCTTTCATTTCCATCTTTCTGGTAGGTTACTTTAATGCCTTCGGTGAGCATCTGATGAAACTTCTCATTATTCGTGATAAGCTCCGGTGAATGGATGCGATTCAATTCTTTTATGGCCTCATCCTGAATTTCAGGTGGAATTGTGGGATTTATTCTGTGAACAGCTTGACGAAGTTTTTCTTGCAGTAACACATCTTCATAAGACTGACGTTGCGGGTTGTTTCCATCGTGAGCTATTTCTGCACCGTGGTAGTAGGAGTAACCCTGATTTTCCAGCAACTCTATGCAAAGGTTTTCTATGGCGTTTTCTGTGATTTTCATTTTTGCTGTGATTTTCGTTGGTCAAGAAATTCGATGGCTTTAAAGATGTTTGAATATGAACCACCTTTTTTTTCTATTGCTTTTGCATGCTTAACTGCTTCATCCTGTTTTTCACTCATCTTTATGACCCAATTGGGTTTTTCCAGAAAATGCTTCTTTTTGCAATAAGAGTTTATATGACTTTTCAATGCATTAACTAATGATTTGTTGGATGTAAATTGCTTGTGGGTACAATGATAATGTAGTAAGAACCAAAACTCTATGGCAGGAAGGGAGTCGCAGATGATAACGTTCTTATGGCCTTTATGCTTTTGTTTGAATTTTATTAGTTCAGCTTTTTCTTTTGCATTTCGTTGAGAAACATCCGCATCAAATACACAAATGACCTTCACATCAGCTTGCAACAACTCTGTGGTTTTTTGTGATATTTTACCTATTGAACTATCAGTGAATAGACGTGGTTTTACCGTTATGCAATAGCCTTTAATCCCACTCAGGTGTTTAAAATAATACTGTTCAGTAATACCTTCTCCAACGACAAATACTTTTTGTCTTGTTTGCATTTATTCCAAATTTGGTGTTGCCCCAAACTTACCAAATTTATATGCTTTTTGCAAAGATGAAATGCGATTTAATCCGGAAAAATGTTTTAATCCGTACAATTTTGTGCTACCATCGTCTTGTTTTTCGGTAAACCAGAAATTGTCTTTGCGGAGCAAATCATCCTGATCAAACAGGTTGTCATAATGAGTAGCAACCAGCAATTGTGACTCTTTAGACTCTTTCAGAAATTCTTCAATCAGGTATTCTATCAATTGCGGATGTAGTTTTGATTCAATTTCATCTATGGCGAGGAAGGCATTTTGTTCTAAGGCCTTGTATACAGCCGCTGATAATCCGAATATTCTGATTGTTCCTTCTGATTGGTATTCTAATGGTAAAGGAAAAGACTTTCTAAGACCTTTATTTTCTACTTTATGATGAAAAGTGGTTTTATTTAATTTATCTTTAAAAATATCATTAAGCTCAATTTTAGTACTATATTGAGGAATAACAAGCTTTTCAATGAAATCTGCAGCATTGTCAAAGAAATCAGACTCCTCTTGCTCAACTTTTACATCATGAATATTAAAATCAGCTCTTTTCAGATAATTAACTATTTTTCCTTTAGTTTTACTATCCTCAAGAAATAAATTCTCAGCATACCCTTTAAGATTTACTTTAGGTGTAATGATTTTTGAGAGATTTTTATTTATCAACTGTGAAAATGATTCTATTTCTTTTACAGAAGCATTCACTTGATTATATGCAGCCATTACAGAAGTGTTCGACAAACACTTCACTTCAATTTCATTTCTAACGGGAGTACTTAATTTAATTTTTGAACCATATTCTATAACTGAAACTCCATTGATTGTATCTCTTACAAAAACATTTGCAGGTTGAGATGAAGGGTAGAAATCTAATTTTTCTTTAATTACTTGTTTTGAGTCAACAACTAAATTATATATGAACTTTATATTATCTGAGTAAAAATCCAGGCTAAATTCTGATGGCTGATTGCGATTTTCATTGTTTAAAAGAAAAGGTATCACATCTGTATTTTCATCTTTATCCGGGGTATTACTCCAAAATGCTTTTAAAAACTCAAATGCCTTAATCAGATTTGATTTACCTGAAGCATTATATCCATATACAACCAAAAATTTCAGCAGGCGGACACCCGGTGCTACTTCCACCACATGGTAATCTTCCAAGTCTTTATCTTTGGATGCATCAAAACTTATTTCTACCTCATCTTTGAAGGAAAGGAAGTTTTTTATTTTCAGTGACTGTATCATAATCGTTTTTCTCACTTGTTATTTGCAATATTACAGTAAAGAAACAGAAAAAACAAGATTATGTTGTGAAAATTTGCAAATATTATGTCAAATACAGAAAAAGAAACTGTTTGTGGCCTTTATTTAACACTTGGCAACTGATTGTTTTTTTTGATGATCTCGTATCTTTTTTGTGTTTGACACAGTTCTCCATTTATTTTTATGATTTAACGATATAGGTTTAATTGTTACTAATTTGTCGGATTAAATTTATCATCCTTCCATTTTAATGGATTGGTTATGATGTAATTTTTTATTCTTTCATATTCTGCGTTATTTCGAATAATGTGATCGTGGTAATTAGATTGAAAAAAATGGTTGTTTCGATTGTATTTCGGAATATCCAATTTGCATTTATCAATATAATCATCAATTTTTGAATTAACGGCCGATTTAAACCCGCCAACAAATGATGAAATTGATTTTGGTTTGCGAACAAATTGTTGTTTGTACGATCCGATCTGGGATTGGGGGGATTGTAGAGACGCACGGCCGTGCGTCTCTACGTGCGAACCGTGCGAACCGTGCGAACCGTGCGAACCGTGCGAACCGTGCGAACCGTATATTTCATTTTTTCCAATCCCATTTTTATCCAAAACAACAATGGCATGCAAATGATTGGGCATTATAATGTATTCGTCTAAAAACAATTCGTTTCGAATTTCAAATGATTTTAACCATTCATCATGAACTATTTCCCCAAAATTGGAAAATATCGTTTTGCCATTATTGATTTTCCCCAAATTGCAATCCCTGTTTTGCGTAACCAATGTGATAAAATAAATACCATTTCCCGAATAATCCCATTGGGGCATTCTGTGTGATTTTATTCGGTATGTATTTTTAAATTTACCTGTCATCACGGCCATTTTTCTGAGACGCACGGCCGTGCGCCTCTATACGTGTTTCACCACTCATCAACTTCGGCAACAATGTATCCCGCAGTTTTTCAAGGATGCGGATTTGGGTTTGGTTTTTATATAACTTAGCAACAATAGGCTCTGCAAAATCATTGAATTTTAAAAGTGTCTCTTCATCAGGGAGTGTTATTTCGATACGGCTAAAATTTCCAGTGTTTAAATTCAAAGTTGCTGTTCCACCACTTGCCATTGATTGCAGCAAGTCATAAGAATTCTTCATTTCATAATACAAATAATACCTGAATTTTTCATCTGGAATAATTGAGTTTATTTGTTGATTTGTTTGTGCTTCAAAAGCATTCATTGTAACTAAACCAACAGTTGCAATACAACTAATATTGATTGACCAAGGTGGTAAGGTTTTATTTATCTGAGATTCTTTACCAATTACAGAGAGAGTATCAGTGGTATCAAAAACAAATACTTTTCCATGCATGTCTGGAATCTTTATAAATAAAATATTACCTCCAAAATTTTCCAGTTTCTTTTTAGTTGGTGTTTTGCCGCAAATAATATTTCCAAAGTAATTTAATGGTTTCACCTCCCAATCCTCATTCGCCTCCTCCACAAACCACTGCCGAAACAGCGCCTCAGCCATTTCCTCCAACGTTTTGTTCTGGCGGTGGAGCAGGTCTATTTTGTCGTCTAAGCTGGAAAGGATGGAGGCGATGGCGCGTTGTTCGGGGAGTGGTGGATGAATGATTTGAAATTTCTCAATCATTCCTTTTGTTATAGCTCTGCGAGTTGCACCAATTTCAGATTGGCTTAATAATTCTTCTTTTTGCGCGATTAAATTGTAAAGTAAAAAATCAGGGTTCAGCTTATTCTGATTCGCTCTTATAATTGCTACATGCTGATTAACACGGGCAGGTAGTATTCTTTTTGGCACTTTACAAACTCGGGCCACACTATCTCCTGTGATATTAAGCAATACATCTTCTTGTTCAACAATTACATTCCTAAGGCCATTTGCTGTTTCTTCATCAATAAAGGCCAAACCATCACATGAAAAAGACATATCCAAAACATTTTGGCTTCTGATTAGTGAAATTCCTTTTGACTTATAAGAATTTGCACCACCACGAGGAGTAGCTCCGCTCCCTATTTTAGTAGTTAATTCTTGTAGCTCAGTTTCCTTCCACTCAGTCATTCCTCACCTCCCTTTCTAAAAGCAGCACTTCTTCTCCGCTGTCGTCAATTTGAAACAGGCCTTCGAAATATGGGTTTTCGGGCAGGTGTATTACTTTTTTTACAAACGGGGGGTAAAAATTTTCGTAGCCGCTTTCGTAACCAGTCACCACCACCGGCATGTCGCCGGGGTATTGCTGTAAAATTTTAATCAGTTCGCCCACTGTAAAGTTGTATGTGTTTTTATTGCTCATAATCTAAAACTTATGTACAGTGACCCATTTATTGTTCAGGTGCTCAAAATCGCCATCTATGGTTACCAGTTCTGCATTGGCGGTTTTGGCAAGGGCTGCTATCCACACATCGTTTTGTCCTATTCCAATTGATTTACCAAGTTTATCGCCGGGTAGACTGTTTTTGCTGTAATTCCAGAGTGTTGCATAAGACTTCATCAATTGCTCATCTTCAGCAGTAATATCAATCACTACAATTTTAGAAATAAGGGTTTTCAATCGTTTTATTTTCTTTTCGCCCCATTGACCGCGTTGCACAAAACCCTCAATCTCGCCAATACTCACCGATGCAACCACCGGCACAATATTTTGGGAAAGCAGGTTAAGTTCCGATTCTATCTTTTGCGATAAATCAGATTGCCTTACATAATGAAGGAGGATTCCGGTATCTAAAACAAACTTCTTCATCACTAAAGGTCTTTAAGCATTTGTTCAAACTCTTCATCTGTTTCATCACCCGGCCATTTACCCATAATTTCTGCCAATTGATTTCCGCCTTTTTCCCTTATCTGCCTTTCTAATTGCTGTTCAACTGTTTCAGATTTTGGCTTTTTTGAAAAATATTCATCTCCTTTTCCGGCCTCAAAAACCCGCTCAATTTCAATAACAGAACGGCCGCGGGGTTTAAAATGTGCTGTACCTGTAATGGTAACCTCCTTTCCCCAAAACGGGGCAATATCTTCTGATGATAATTTGTCTGATAAAAACCCATCTACAATGCCTTCTTCTGTTTTTATCTGCACTTTCAGTTTTGAGTATTTCAACGATTCAACTGTTCCGTTAAGTATTACAGGTTCAGGCTCCGGGATTTCGTCCTCAAGCACTTTGATTTTTTTAAAATCATTTTTTGTCAATTTCAATTCAGGGACGCTATTCTGGTTAGAAATAATAAAGGTTTCATTTTCATTTAAAAATGCATTTTTCAGTTGTTTCAGCTCCCGCAAAAGTGGTTTGTCCAATAAATCCTGTTCGTCATTCTCATTCATTGCATCCTGAAAAGATTTAATAAACAAGGTCATTGGCGTGTGTTGCGGAAGTTCTTGCTGTGCTTCCAACCGGAATAAGTCAGTTTGATATGGTTCTAAAGTTTTTTCAAACTTCTCAGATTCCAGGCACAAAACCGTACTGCCTTCTTTTATGCTGGTTAAAGAAACCTTCAACGCATCTTTCAGGGATATTTTTTTTCTGCCTTTGGTAAGGCTAACTCCCCTGAGACGGATTTGTAAAGCACCTTCAGAAACTTTCCTAATGCTATCGGCAATTAATGCCAGGCGATGAAGGTCTATTGTCCCTTTCTCTTCCTTTGCATTATCTATTTTTATATCGTAGTTCATTTTGCTGAATGCTTGTCTGTTTTAAAGTTTATCATTCAAAATTACATTATTTTTTATACATTTTCGTTTTAAACCGGTCGAATTCGACTGGTTTAAAATTTTCATATTGAACTATTTTTCATTTAAATCGATTTTAGCAAGGTTTTGAGAGATACGCTCATTTAATTGGTGTTCCTCTTTCAACTGCTCCTCAAATTCACTTTTCAGTTGTGTAAACCGCTCTTTAAAATCAAAATCATCCTCCTGCTCGGCCAGCCCCACATAACGTCCCGGCGTCAGTACATAATCCAGTTCTTTTACCCGTTCAATAGATGTTGAGTTGGAAAATCCCTTTACGTCTTCATACTTCCCGTCCGGGTTTCGCCAGTTGTGATATGTTTCGGAAATCTCTTGTATATCCTTTTCGGAAAGCACTTTTGTTCTGCGGTTGATTAAATGACCCATGTTTCGGGCATCAATAAACAGAATTTCATCGCTGCGGTCCCTGAATTTTCCATTTGTTCTGTTCCGGCTCATAAACCAAAGTGAAGCAGGAATCTGGGTGTTTAAAAATAACTTTGGAGGCAGGTTTACAATACAATCAATCAGATTTTCTTCTACCAATGCTTTCCGTATTTCACCTTCACCACCTGATTTAGAAGTTAACGAACCTTTGGCCAGCACAAAGCCGGCCTGACCGTTTGGTGCTAAATGATAAAGAAAATGTTGTATCCAGGCATAGTTGGCATTGGATGTTGGCGGCAGACCATATTTCCAACGCCCGTCTTTTCGTAATAAATCACCACTCCAATCACTTACATTAAAAGGCGGATTAGCAATAATATAATCGGCTTTTAAATCTTTATGGGCATCATTTAAAAAAGAACCTTCGTTGTTCCATTTGACCTGTGAACTATCAATTCCACGAATGGCCAGGTTCATTTTTGCCAGTCGCCAGGTGGTTTGGTTACTCTCCTGCCCATAAACTGATATGTCGTTGATTCTGCCACTGTGTTCTTTTACGAACTTTTCACTCTGCACAAACATTCCACCTGAACCACAGCAAGGGTCAAATACACGTCCTTTGTAGGGCTCCAGCATTTCAACCAATAACTCTACAACACTTCGCGGTGTATAGAATTGTCCTCCTTTTTTGCCTTCTGCAAGGGCAAACTCACCCAGGAAATACTCAAACACATGCCCCAGAATATCTGCGCTGCGCTCTTTGGTATCCCCCAGTGCGATATTGCCAATGAGGTCGATAAGCTCTCCCAGACTGGAGGGATCAAGGTTTTGACGGGCATAAACCTTTGGTAAAACCCCTTTCAAAGAAGGATTTTCTCTTTCGATAGCATCCATAGCTTCATCAACAGATTTTCCAATAGTGGGTTGCTTAGCCTTAGAAAGCAAAAACCTCCAACGTGCTTTTTCAGGAACAAAGAATACATTTTCGGCTTTATATTCGTCTTTATCTTCCGGGTCTGCCCCGGCATATTCTCCTTCTCCGGCTTCTAATTTTTCATATAGTTTTGCAAAAGCATCTGAGATGTATTTGAGAAAAATTAATCCTAAAACAACGTGTTTGTATTCGGCTGCATCCATATTTTTTCTGAGCTTATCAGCAGCTTTCCAAAGTTGATTTTCTAAAGATTCTTCGTTGTTATTCCCGTTTTTTTTCGCCATATATTTTAATTTCTTTTTAAATCTAATAATTTAGAGAGTAGACTTCGTGAAGTACTCCCTATTTTTAGGACCAAATTTGATTATTTCTTAGTTGATTTATTGCTCTTAAATGCTTCCTTTATTTGGGTTCAGGTTCAGTCAAGTGTGGCTTTGGTTTGTGGGATGGCTTGTGCGGCCACTTGCTTG
>JAIPBW010000067.1 GCA_021738505.1 Bacteroidales bacterium
GTTCAAAGCCTGCCCCGCATTTATCGGGGGCTTGCGAAGTATTTAAAACCAAGGAGTCCCGATTGGAACATCGGGATGACTGTTTTAAATACGAGCATAACGCAGAAATTGGACATTATGGACAAACACTAATTAAACATCCAAAGACTATATTTACAGTGTGTTAACATTAGAAAAACCAATGTAAAAATTCGTATTTTATAGTAAATCAGGAGTTAGACTGATCTGTCAACAGTTATTTGTTCCCTTTATTCCCTTTATAAACATGGTGGGATAACTGTAAACCGAAAATAAAACTTTGTAGACATTAGGTAAAAACATGGACTTTTCTTAAACATGTGTGTATTAAACACCGAATAAGTCAAACATAATTATCGCTTATTCACATAAAAACCGGAGTAAAAATCCGTGTTTTATGATAAACCGGGAGTTAAACATGACCTGTCAACAGTTTACATCTTCCTTAATAAATTGTATAAACATTGTAAAAAGACTGTAAATCAAGAATAAACTTATAGACATTAGATAAAAACTTGCCAACAGGAATTTTTTTTGTTTATACATGTTTAATTCGGCTGTGGACAATCTGTATATCGCTGTAAACATTGCGTAAAACACTGTCAACAATAAAATTAAGTTCTAAGATACAGCTGTATAGTTGTTGAAAGCAGTTATAAAGTTTTCAAATGCAATGATCAGGAATTTTCACTCAAAGTTACCTGCAAATATAAACACCCAATCCTTACCGGGAATTGGGTGTTGTTGTTAAATTCTGTAATATAGTCGATAAGTTAATTGTTGACGGATACCTTTCGTTTTTTCTTCTTGCTATTCTTTTTTTGATTATCAAATAATCCTTGCATATCCCTTTTAATAGCTTTTTCATGCAGCTTAGCATAAATCTGGGTTGTTTTAATATTTCTATGCCCCAGCATTTTGGAAATGACCTCCAAACGCACACCGTTTTCAAGGGATACTGTAGTAGCAAAAGTGTGACGGGCAATATGCGAAGTCAGATTCTTATTGATTTTACAGCGAATCGCCACTTCTTTTAAATAGCCGTTATAGTTTTGGTTACTGATACTGGGGATAACTTTATTTGACTTCTCACGCAGAGGAGTATTCGCATATTTGTCGATGATCTTTTGGGCAACAGGCAGAACAGGCACCATAAATTCAACATTACTTTTTAATCTTTTATTCTTTATCCATTTCGTACCATCTTCATCTTCATAAATGTGGTCCATTGTGAGTTGTTGCATATCCCCAAAGGCAATACCTGTATGCATACAAAAGACAAACATATCGCGAACCCTATCGAGGCGTTGTTCAGGAATTTCAAGCTCTATCATGGTATCAATTTCTTTTTGGGTCAGCGTTTCACGCTCCACAAATTCATAACTAACTTTGAATTTATTAAAGGGATTTTTCTTCAAATACCCTTCGTACTCGGCCTGATTAATTATTTTCCCAAGGTTTTTAATATATTTCATCGTAGAGTTGTGATTACATTTTCTCCTGGTTTTGAAGTAGTGTTCATAGTCTGTCAAAAACTTATAATTAACCTTTTCAAAAGGTAAGTCATTCACTCCATATACATTTTTGATACATTCACTTGTATGCGATCTTGAAGTTAGATGTCTTTCATAGGTAGCTGCAGAATGATTCGTTGTACCGATAAGTTCTTTAAACTTCCGGTTATGCTCATCATACATTTCCAAAAGCATGGGCGGTCGTTCATCACCAGGATCTTCTTCCCCTTTGTAGCGGGCTTTAATTAACTCCGGAGTAATTTCTTTCTGTTCTAAAATCAGTTGTTTTCTGATTTCATTGACATTACTGTTTACAATAAAAAGAAATTCATTGACCTGTGTTGCTTCTTTTGTTTTGCCCAAACATCGTTGAGCTTTCGTATTGAATAAACCTGCAGAAACAATTTTTCCTAAACTCAGTTCAGATCTTTTATTACCCACTGTTATACGGGCATACAAATATTCTTTTCTGAGTTGTTTTTTCGTTGATGTTCTTGTAATAAATAGAACATTAAAGTTTGCGTAATTTTCCATCTTAAAAGTGTTTTAATTTGACGATAAAAATAGGTCAAATGGAAGAGTTGGAGAAACGCAAAATAATGCAAAACAGTGCTTTATCGTACAATTCGTGAGTAAATTTTTAACAGCACTTTACTCCCGAATTCCTCACTCAACTATAGCACTTTTTTACTTTTTATTGCAGGAGCTAAAAATAAAAATCTCCTGAAAATGTGGTATTTACAGGAGATTGCTTTTTGTTGCTTTGCTGTTTAGCGGAGACGGAGGGATTCGAACCCCCGGAGGCTACTAACCTCAACGGTTTTCAAGACCGCCGCAATCGACCACTCTGCCACGTCTCCGGTGCAAAAGTAATAACTTTTTTGAAATTGCCAATACCCCGGACAAAAAAATCCAATAAACTTTTTGCTTTATCATGCGTTTCCTTTAACAGACAAGGTGTTCCGGAATAAAATCATATAATACAAGAGCTAAAATCAACTGTAATGATATTCAACTTATCCATAAACTCTGTATATAGGAAAAACGAAAAGGTGTACTTGCGCACTTAATTCCGGCATACATTTTGATATATTATACAATTGATTTTATATTATATTTGAACCAAATTTTTAAGGCCAGGCAATAGTATCAGCTTAAAAACAAAATACTTCAACAATTAACGATGACGGATAACAAATAAAATCCGTAGCAAAACCGTTTTGTACAGAACAGATAACTTTTACTCAACACACGAAAACAATTTAAAAATGACAATCAAAAGAATAGCACTTCTCCCTGTTTTACTCCTTATCACAGGACTTATAGGCACTGCAATGGCCCAGCAATCCAATATCCGGGCCTATATGAACTATGAGAAGTTTTATGCTCCCGAGCAGGGAAATTATATCGAAGCAAATTTGGCTGTTAAAGGCTCCAGTCTTACATTCAAAAAGAACGACAACAATAAATTTCAAAGCAAACTACAGGTCACCATGATCTTTAGCCGTGCGGACACAGTAGTCACTTTTGAAAAATATAACCTTTTCAGTCCCGAATTGGAAGATACTGCACAAATAGACTTTAACTTTTTAGATCAGAAAAGATTTGGGTTAGATACGGGCACCTATAACTTTGAATTGCGTTTAAATGACGAATATGCCAATCTTAAAAACGATACTGCTCCTTTAACTTATACCACTTCCATTCATCTGCCTTTCAACAAAGATCAGATTGAGATCTCAAGCCTGCAGTTTATTGATTCGTACAAAAAAACAGACCAACAAAATACATTTACCAAAAACGGAATAGAAATCCTTCCTTATATGTCGAATTTCTTTCCTAATGATGTAAACACCCTCTCACTTTACTTTGAGATATACAATACGATTAACAAAATAGGCCAGGACGAAGGTTTCCTTATTAACTATTATCTGGAATCGTATGAATCATCAAATATACTGGATAATTATGCAGGCTTTAAGCGCATGAAAACAAAACCGGTAAATGTTTTCTTGCATAAGTTTGATATCACAAATTTACCTTCCGGAAACTACAACATGGTTGTTGAGATTAAAAACAAGAAAAACAAGCAGCTGGCATTAAAGAAGAAATTCTTCCAACGTTCTAAACCTCAAATCAAATACAACAAGGATAAACTTGAAAGTGTCAATATCAGTCAAAGTTTTGCTGAAAAAATGAGCCGCGATAGCCTGGAAAAATTCATTCCCACCCTGGAACCGATCGCCAATAACATAGAACTGTTGTTTATCCGTTCGGATTTATCCAAAAAAGGACTTACTGAACTACAGAAATATTTTTTGAATTTTTGGGAATCTGAAGATCCACTCAACCCCGAAAAAGCCTGGAAAAATTATTACCAACAAGTTATAGAAGTTGAAAAATTCTACAGCACTTCCATTAAACGCGGATATGAAACAGACCGTGGGCGGGTTTATTTGCAATATGGACCTCCCAACACGATCAACGAACGGGATCACAAACCCAGTTCTTATCCCTATGAAATCTGGCATTACAATCAGCTAACAGAAAGCCAGTGGAACAAAAAATTTGTGTTTTATAACCCCGATTTGGTTACCAATGACTATGAACTGATCCATTCCAATGCGATAGGCGAAGAATATAATCCTACCTGGAAATACAAACTAAACAAACGAAACTCCATCACAAACGATCGCTACAACACCGAGAATCCGGATCATTGGGGATCTGAAGCAGAAGAATTATACAATAACCCGTATTAATATGACAACAGCCGTTGTAATTCTCAACTGGAACGGAGAAGAGTATTTAAAAAAGTTTTTGCCAAAAGTCATTGAGTATTCAGAGGATGTAGCTGAAATTGTAGTTGCAGACAACAATTCTCAGGATCATTCTTTAGATTATCTGAGAGAGAATCATCCCGGTGTAACGATCATAGAGAATAAAGAAAACGGCGGATTTGCCAAAGGGTATAATGATGCATTAAAACAAGTGAATGCAGACCTTTATGTTTTATTAAATTCCGACATTGAAGTAACGGAAAATTGGTTGTCACCTCTTATCCATTTCATGGAAAAGCATCCAGAAACGGCTGCATGTCAACCGAAGATAAAATCATTTTATCATAAAGAACAGTTTGAATATGCCGGTGCAGCGGGTGGTTTTATTGACAAATACGGGTATCCGTTTTGCCGGGGGCGCATTTTTGACACCATTGAACAGGACCGGCAACAATACGATGACTACAAAGAGATTTTCTGGGCCACGGGAGCCTGCATGATGGTGCGCTCCGGGGTGTTTCATGCTCTGGGGGGCCTCGACGATGACTTCTTTGCGCACATGGAAGAGATTGACTTTTGCTGGCGCTGTAAAAACCAGGGACACAATGTGTTTTTTGTTCCGGATAGTGAAGTTTATCATGTTGGGGGTGGAACGTTACCGAAGAATAATCCGTTTAAAACCTATCTTAACTTTCGCAATAACCTAACCCTTCTTTTCAAAAATCAACCGCAAAGCTTGTTTCGAAAAACCTTCCGGATTCGTGTGTTTTTGGACTTCCTGGCCGCCCTTAAATTTTTAGCTGCCTTTCAACCTAAAGATAGTATGGCTGTATTAAAAGCACACCAACATTTTCAACGAGACAAACAAAAACATGCCGTCAAAAAAACTCATGCGAAGAAACAGTTGAGTGGCTTGTATAAAAAAAGTATCCTTAAAGCATATTTCCTCAACGGAAAAAAGAAATTTTCTGACTTTCCCAAAGAAAACTTTCTTTAGTAATTGCCAATAACCCAACACATATTAGCGGTTTAACAGCAGCATCAATGACTCCACGCCCAATGCATAAGAATTCAGTCCAAACCCGCTGATGGTTCCCCGGCAGGCCCCGGAAACCAATGAGCGCTTTCTGTAGTTTTCTCTTGCCAGTACGTGAGACATGTGTACCTCGACCACAGGATAACTTACGGCTTTAACAGCATCAGCTAAAGCCACGGATCGATGAGTAAGCCCGCCCGGATTTAACACTACACCATCTACTGTTGTGTTAAGATCATGCAGTATAGAAATTAGTTTTGCCTCATCATTAGTTTGATGGAAAATGATCTCATGGGTCCCGAAAGTTTCTTTCAACTCTCCGGCGATATCTTCAAGGGATTTATTTCCATAAATATCTTGTTCCCTGTCCCCCAGCATATTTAAGTTTGGTCCGTTAATAACTGCTATTTTCATTGTCTACCGTTTCTTGTTTTCTTTATACTTTTCGCTCTACAAAGTAAACCAATTTTAACAAGTCACAGGGTGACCCGGATCCCAAAAGAATCTATCCGTTTAAGGTTTCACAATTAAGCATTGGCTATCAAACCTAAACTACAAGCTATCAATATCGAACAATATTTTTCATTTCAAGAACCTTAACTGTCAGATCAACAGCTTCAGCAACATTAAACCGGCCCATGTTAATCTTCAGATCAAACATATGCGGATCAAACACTTTTTTGGAGAAATTATGCAAAACAAACTCGCGATTTTTATCCATTTCATTCATCAGTCTGGCAGCTTCATCTGCATTTATGCTTTTCCATTGCATAATATTAGCAATACGGTGTTCCACAGGAGCTTCAAGCTTTACATGAAGTGATTTTTCAATATCCTGAGCGATACAAACACCACATCGTCCCAAAATAATTGCATTTCCCTGATAAGCTAACTTGTAAATTACTTTGCGTAAAGCCTTTCGTATCCCATATTCTCCTTTATAAAAACGGCTGGACATAGCCGTGAGCATCTCTTCTATGTCAGAGCGCCGCTCGCCTTTGAATACATATTCCAATTGACGGGGATGTAACTTTAACTCTTTTGCAGCATGATCCAGAACCTCTTTCGAAACAATCTGCCATGGTTTTCCCTGCGTTTCCAATCGTTGTTTCAGATCCCGGGAAAACTCTTTCCCATGGCATCCGAATTCACGGGACACAGTTACTACAGGGCCTGCATCGGTTGTATCGCGGAGTTTATTAGTATCTTTTTCCTTTTGTTGATACCGATTCGTAAAATAGTGAAATAAAACATTATCCATATCTTTTTTATGATAAATATACATAATTAAATCAACTTTGTCAACCAAAATCGCCATATATCAACGCATTGCAGTGTAAGCTCCAATTTTTTATCAAGATGGCTGTTGATTTTTTTTGATGACTTGCCAGAAAACCACGGGATAATGTAATAATATCCATAGCCTGCGCTATCCATGCATTAAGCTCAGGTTTCAGGTTAGCAGCATGAGATTTTCACAGCAAAAACTTTAAACAAATTATCTTTCTTATGGTTAATACAGAGCATGACTCAACTTCCTGACCATATTGTGATTTTTGACGGGGTTTGTAACTTTTGCAACGCTTCGGTAAATTTTCTTTTAAAACAAAACAAAAAGCGGGATCTTTATTTTTCGGATTTGCAATCTCCGACAATTCAGGAATTGTTAAAAAACGCACCTGAAGACATCCGGAATTCAGACAGTATTATTTTTTACAGTCAGGGTAAATGGTACAACAAATCTGCAGCAGTGTTGCAAATGGCCAAACATTTAAGGTTCCCGTATAATCAAACCGTAATTTTTCAATTTATCCCCCAAAAACTTCGGGATGCAATTTACAATCTGATTGCCAGAAACCGATATCAGTGGTTTGGGAAAAAATCCTCCTGTAAAATTCCTACGAAAGCAGAAAAAAGACAATTACTCGAAAACTTTTTATAAAGTCGATTGTTCGGAAGTTAAACAAACTTAACTTTTGGTTCATGTCTATATCAACCGAAAACTTTATAAAAACGATTTACCAGCTGGATGAATCTCCGGCTATTAAGTTAAATAGCACTGAACTTGCAGCCAAGTTAAAAATCAGCAAGGCTGCTGTAACAGATATGCTTAAAAAGTTAGGGGATCAGGGGTTGGTGATCTATGAAAAATATAGCAGGCCAACACTGACAAATGCAGGAAGAACGTGGGCGTTAAAGATCGTCAGGAAACACCGTCTTTGGGAAACATTTTTGCAAAACCATCTGAACATTCCCTGGGAAAAAATACATAACGAAGCCGAAAAGCTGGAACACGCTTCCTCCGATTATCTAACGGACTACCTGGAGAAATTCATGGATTATCCTTCAATCGACCCACATGGTGATCCCATACCTGACAAATCGGGAAATTTGCCATACATAGAAAATCAGTTACTCCTTGCTGATGTAAAAACTTCCGGAAACTACCGGATATCCCGCATCACTGACCATGACCCTAATCTGATCGAATTTTTAAAGAAACACCAATTAGGCCCCGACAGTCAGATAAAAATCAAAATATCAGACAATCAATTCCCCGGGGTTATCTTTTATAAAAAGCAAAAAATTAAAATTACCGGAAACCTGGACAAAATGATTTTTGTTGAACCGCAAGAATAATAAGAATTATGGATTATACTTCTCAAGCAATATGGACCGCCTTTGCCTTAACGCTTTTTGCCGGACTTTCAACGGGCATAGGAAGCGCTTTGGCTTTTTTCACCAAAAAGACTAATGAAAAGTTTTTGGCTGTAGCCCTGGGCTTTTCGGCCGGAGTAATGATCTATGTTTCTATGATCGAGATTTTTGTAAAAGCAAAAGACTCGCTTGTAGAAGGACTTGGACTTGAAACAGGAAGCTGGATCACAGTACTCTCATTTTTCGGAGGCATCGCCATTATAGCCATCATCGACAAGCTTATTCCTGAATTTGAGAATCCGCATGAAATAAGAAGTGTTGAGGAACTCGATGAGAAGACCAAACTCCGTAACAAAAGACTAATGCGTATGGGTAAATTCACTGCCCTGGCGATTTTCATCCACAATTTCCCTGAAGGTCTGGCGACATTCACAGCCTCGTTGAATGATCCGACGTTGGGCATTCCGATCGCCGTAGCCATTGCCATCCACAACATCCCGGAAGGGATCGCTGTTTCCATACCCATATTTTATGCTACGGCAAGCAGGAAAAAAGCCTTCTATTATTCCTTTGCCTCTGGTTTAGCCGAGCCGGCAGGCGCCATTATTGGATATCTCATCCTCATGCCGTTTATCACACCAGTGGTTTTTGGTATTTTATTTGCTGCCGTGGCCGGGATTATGGTTTTTATCTCTCTGGACGAACTCCTGCCCTCAGCCGAAAAATACGGGGAGCATCACCTGTCGATATACGGACTTATCGCAGGGATGGGCGTAATGGCCGTTAGCTTATTGATGTTTATCTAACCCCTTATTATTCTTCAAAAGCAGAAACAAATTCAACTGCTAATCGTCAAATTCCATCTTTTGGATTTGCAGTTCATCAATTTGTTTCAATTCCTTTTGCAGGTTATCTCTATCTTCCTGAGGACCGGTCAGCTCCAGCAGTATCAAACCACTTCTGCTGCAATAATCATTGACAACTTCATGTAAACCCAACCGTGTTTTGATAGAGCAACCATAGCGTGTAAGGATGTTTTGCACCTCTAAAGCCTCTTTTACGCGGTCGGTAATGTAAAGACCTAAAATTGTTGTTTTTTCCATAACGTTCAACGGTTTTTGATTTGTTCGACAATTTAATTTGTTAAAACTATAACAAAATCCGGTATCATGCAAGTATGGTTTCTTTTAATCCATGTCAGTTTCTTAGTGCTTGAATTTCACTGGCTTTCCTTCTCCTGAGCCATCTCATGCGGATAGGAAATCCTTTCGTAACCGCTATCAATGAAGGGTTAAGCCCTGAAGCGGAGTGGAAGGGGTGGAAATCCTGTCCATAATGACGGACATAACACAAAATTCGGACATTACAGACAATGCCACGGAATTCAATTTAGAATCAGAAATTCTCAGATTATACTAATTTTGCAATAAAAATAGAATTGAACGTATAAAACGCCTGCATCATGTATAAATATTTGTTTGGTCCGGTTCCATCGCGGCGCCTGGGAATGTCATTAGGGATCGATTTAGTGCCTAAAAAAGTGTGTTCTCTGGATTGTGTCTATTGTGAAGTTGGAAAAACCACAAAGCTTACCACGGACAGAAAAGAATACATTCTATATGATAAAGTTACGGCAGAGTTAGCAGATTACTTCCAAAACAATCCGGAACCCGATTATATCACATTTTCAGGCTACGGGGAACCTACTTTGAATGTAAGAATCGGTGAAATTTTGCAGTATCTCAAAACGACCAAACCCCATATACCAATAGCCATATTAACCAATGGCACACTCTTTTATGATCCTACTCTTCAGGAAGAAATCAAAACAGCAGATGTTGTATTGCCTTCTTTGGATGCCGCCACAGAAGAAGTTTTCCGGAAATTAAACCGCCCGGCTGAAGGATTGTCATTAACAAACTATATCAATGGATTAATTGAATTCAGTCAAAAATACAAAGGCAAAATCTGGCTTGAAGTATTCATCCTGCCCGGCTACAATGACCACGAGGAAGAACTCACAAAGCTCAAAGAAATCATCCAAAAGATCCATCCGGAGTCTGTTCAGCTTAACACCTTAGACCGCCCCGGAACGGAGCCGGGATTAAGAGGAGCAACACCGGAAGAGCTGCAAAAAATCATAGACTTCTGGGATATGAAAAATGTGAAAATCATTTCAGCCGCTGCAGCTCGAAAGAACAAGACTTCCTACCGGAAAGATACGGAGTCGGCCATTCTGGAGACCATCGCCCGCAGACCCTGTACTTTGCAGGACCTGACTCAGATCCTGGGAATGCATTCCAACGAAATCAATAAATACCTTGGCGTGTTGGAAGAAGAAGGAAAAATCCAAACGCAGGAGCTGGAAAGAGGCGTTTTTTATCAATTAGCAAAATATAATAAATAGCATAGGCTGCTATGCTATTTTTACTTTTTTTGTATATTTAGTGTTTGTCCATAATGTCCGATTTCTGCGTTATGCTCGTATTTAAAACAGTCATTTACCAGAGTAAACTCCTTGTTTTTAAATACTTCGCAAGCCTTGAACTCGAACATTATGAACTAAACACTTACTTTATAGACAGACACTATTTAGCTTGTATTTAAATATATACAGATATAATGCCCGTCATGGAAAAGACACCAACAAAACAAGAATTGCTTGAAGAGGTAAAGCGTCTTCAGAAGCAATTAAAGATCACAAGCAAAGGAGTAAGAGAAAAGAAATACGGCCTTGTGTGGATGGATGTGCCGGAAGATTTCGAAGAAACTCCGGAAAAAAATATTCCGGTGCCTGAAGAAATACCCGCCAAATCCATCTGTGGTGACGGGCAAAAGCCTACTCATCTGCTTTTTGAAGGGGACAACTATCATTCCCTGAGCCTGCTCAATCACACACATTATGAAAAAATAGATTTAATTTATATCGACCCGCCTTACAACACGGGTTCGGAAGGCTTTCGCTACCAGGACAAGCGGGTATTTGATTCCTTTGCAGACGGAACCGAAGTACCCAAAAATCATCCCTTGCGCCACAGCTACTGGCTTTCCTTTATGGAAAAACGGCTGAATCTGGCCTATAACCTTCTGAAACCGGATGGTGCGATTTTTATTTCCATCAATGAAGAAGAATATGCCCAACTGAAGTTATTATGCGATCATATTTTTAAAGAATCAAATTATTTAACAACGTTCACTGTCAAAGTCAGACACAGTGAAAGAATCTTAAAAGGAGACAAAGACTACCACGAAACAACGGAACTACTGCTGCTGTACAGGAAATCACCAAAATTCAAAACACAGAAACAAGTTAAAGATAATACATCCATTGAAAAATATGTTTACGCTGTTGAAGAGCTGACGGACAATCCGGAAACTTTACAGATGGGCACTAAAACCGTACAGGTCTTTAAGCCCGGTGAATACAAGATCACAAAAAGCGAGCCTTCCAAAGATAAATTTCAGAAAATCAATATCCGGGGATCCTTAAAAGAGGGCAATAGCTCCGGTCGCTTCCACATGAAATATCTGGAAGACCGCAATCATTTGTACAATTACCTGTATAAAGTTCCGGATATGGGAGACGATCAGTTCAGCTACCGGTATTTTTTGAGCAGAAGCTCCGAAAACAAAACCAACGGATTTTATTTCCAGGGGGTGCCCAAAAACAGAACAGCAACAAAAAAGGTTCCCTATCCTAACTTTTTGGATTTTGAAGAGGAGTTCAATACTGTCGGTTACGAGGGCGGCATTGATTTTAGGAATGGCAAAAAACCCGTTGAGTTTTTGAAAAAAGTGATCAACATGGGAACAAAAAGCAAAGACGCCATTATCCTTGATTTCTTTGCCGGGAGCGGCTCTACAGCACATGCCGTAATGGAACAAAATTACATTGACAACGGGAGCAGACAGGCCATACTCTGCACAAATAACGAAAACAATATTGCAGAACAAATTACATATCCCCGCCTGCGAAATGTTATCAAGGGCTACTCTTTGCCCAAAAACCAAAAAGAAATATTGTTTGAAATGCCGCTCAGTGCCAAAACTATTGTCAACAACCTGGATATTATAAAAGCCCGCGAAAAGTTTTTCCATGCAGATTATCAAAAAAGGTATGACGAAATCCGGGAGGAAGTCAGAAAAAACAAATATGTTATCTCCGGGCTAATTAAAAAAACCGGCAAGATCAAGGGCTTTAAAGATTCTTTAAAATACTACAAAACTTCATTGTTAAACCCACATACTGACGATAAACAGGCGAATGATCACCAGGTAAAAGCGATCCATAAACCCGGGCATCTGCTGGCTATTGCAGAAGCCACCTATGATGAAACAGAGGCAACTGATGATTTTCAAATCTTTGCAAACAAGCAAAAAACAACAGCTATATATTTCTCAGCAGACAACAAAAGTCTCACAGCGTTTGCAGAAAAGCTCCAACAACGCAATCAGCCTGTTACGGCCTGGTTTTACGCCAACGAAATCAAAAAAGATTTTATTGATAATCACCGGCAGGCCAAAAATATAGAAATCAAACCAATTCCCGAATCTATTGGTAAAATTTACGATTCACTTCCTGATCGACAATAATGAGTTTTCGCTTTAAATTATATTTTGACATTCAACGCTTTTTGATTATTTTTAAAGATGCAAAATTTTCATAATTGCTGAGAATTAACGCACCACTTTTCAGCCCGGTCTTATACGGTCTGAAGACTCATACAAATAGCTGATCATGGAATTTAAGGCTTTTCAAAATAAAAATCATTATCTGGAATATTTGCAGATATTTTGTTTTTATGAGCTTATTCTCAACAGCAAAAACTCAATCCGACTGAGAGATTACAAAACCTTTGAACTAACCGACGGCATTATTGAAAAGTACAACTGCTGGATAAACCAGGAAGCAAACCGGCCCAACAATGTGGCCCGGTGGTTTCAAAAAAATCCGGATGCTGTACGATATTTCAAATCCCACTTCCCCGAGAAGTTCAAGCCTAAAGTAGCGATCTGGAGCGATCGCAATAAAACAGCCTATTATAAAGACAAGCTGCAGGATTCCTTTATTTTCGAAAATTATATAGCCGGATTATTAAAAGCAAAATTTAATCTGGATATCGGAGCATACTTAACTCCGGAGGGACAATATGAATTAGGTGAAAACGCATTGGGGATAGAAATTAAAAACGATACACTGATTGAAAAATATGGCAACCTTTATATTGAATACCAGGAAAAATCAGCCCCGCATAAGGAAGAATATGTAAACTCCGGAATATTGAAAAAAGACAACTGCAGCTATTTCCTTACAGGTACCGAGCGGCAATTCTATATATTCCGGAAATCTGCTCTGATACGCATTTTAAAGGAAGAGTTACAAAACTTCAGTCAAAATATCCCTTCTTCCCGGCACATACAATTCAAAAAAATAGCTACCTCCAAAGGATTCGTTTTTCCGGTGAAATACGCCTCGAAAGAAACGATTTCTCTGGAGAAAATGATTGAGGAAATCAAGAAAAATACTTGATCCTAAGAAAAAGTTCAACTTTCCCCCATGGCTTTGCCATGAACAAAAAAACTGCTGCTTTCTGGTGAGGTAAAATTCCTGTAACTCCGCATCATCGCCAGCTTACAAACGCGCACCAACATGAATTGTCCCCTAATATTGTACCTATGGTTAGTGTTTTATCTTGACAAAATAAATATGATCGACTTACCAAGTTACTTCTCTCTATGTTTTTCAAAATCATAGATAGGAATTGGAATTGAAAGTTTAACATAGAAAGCACTACCGTATGAATAAGAAAAATTATGTGTAAAAGCTTTATTATTTCTATGAACGATTACCTGATTGTATGCTATAGCTCTAAACCCCTGCTCATAATAAAGTTTTAAAGCCAATAGTTCCCTCTTTTTTGAATGGAACCTAAAATTTATTCCCAAAGAGCCCATAAAAGTATTCGTGTTAGCGTATAGATTGTCTATGAATGTAATATTAAATACAGATGAAGGAAATAAATCATCCTTGTCTCTATTACTACGAGACACATGTAATTTTTCAAATGGTTTTGCATCTTCAATCCAAGCATAACCTATTCCTATAAGTGGAGAAAATCGAACAATTCCTTTTCCATAATCTCTGGAGTAAGTAAAACTTATTTTATTTAAAGGTACCTGAATCTCTTCAGTAGAATGCCAAGGGGCTGTTACTTTATGGCCAAGGCTATCTTTGTACCAAGCATAATTATAAATGACCCTGTTACTTAAGGAAAACCCCTCTCCTCTCTTATATTCAAAAGTAAAATGATTTCGTTGCTTAATATCCAGCTCCAAAGAAAATCCTATTTTGGTAGGAAACTCCCTCCATAAAGAGTAGGTAGGCAACTTTTTGTACACATACTCAGATGTTGGTATGGGTGGTTGATGGTACTTATGATTCTTGGTAAATAAATAAGGACTATATGACTGGAAGTGGATGCAATTCCCGATATCAAGCCTAAATTTAATTTTTTGACCATAGCTTTTACCTGTTATTACCAGCAAGATAAAAACTAAAAACAGTATTTTTCTTTTCATTGTGATATAAAATTAAAAAAGGGCTGTTAGAGTATAATCAGTCCTTTCTGTTTTTACAAATTAAATGTATATTTCGAATAATCTACAGGATCAGTATCTGGTGTATCTCCCATACAATCATAACCTCTGTAATGTACGGATTCAGTATCAATAACCGGAGGCCCCCAAAAAACATCCCTTTTCTGAATACTATATCTTTTCTGTTGCCCGGATACATTAAAAGGATGTACGTCACAATTACCATTGTTATGATGAACATCAACAGCCGTATTAAAGTCATATGTTATTGTTCTTTTACACCAATACCAAATGCCTAAAGTTTTTTTATACGGCCTAACTAAATGATCACTCGCATATTGTGCAGTCGACTTACTCAATAGATGTACCTTAATACGGGATTTTGTTCTTTTTTTTCCATTCGTTTTCCGTTTCACAACTTTAATACCTGCATCATGTGGTGGAGGTAATGGATCTGTATCAAGTACTTCATTATCTAACTTAGAAAAAGTCTCTTGATCAAGTGGTTCATCATATGATCCAACAGATGTAAGTTCATCAATGAAATCCACTTTTGTTTCTATGATTCCCTCATCAAATAATTTATAAACATATTCTCCAACAATATACATATATTTCAAATTTATAATGTAATATAGTGGATGATCTTGAAATCTCGCTTTAAATACGAAATCACCTTCAATTGAATCATCAGGCTCCAGCATAATATACTCATTGTAGGAATCAACAGCATCAGATACAAGGTCAGGCTTTAATGAATCTGCTGCTATTTGAAAATAGAGATCATCACAATACAACCCAAAAGACTGATAATCATTACCATCTGCAAAATCGGATAATTGACTTCTGTCCATTTGATCAATATTCAATATAAATTGTGCAAATTCATTCTGATCATGAAATTCCATAATGCCATCACCTCTGAGAAAGCTTTGCTTATTCGGTCCATTTTCCATTATGCTATTTTCATCATTTTTCTCACACGCCATAAACACAAAAGATGTTATAAGCATGATCATTAATATGTTTAATTTTTTCATTGTATTTTGTTATTGTGTTTGTATAAAATTCATAATTTAAATCATTGTTTTTCGTCCTTTTATACAAAATTACGTAAACACAAAACAAAATTCTTTTCCCTGATAAATATGCTGCAATATGCAATTGCAAAACTTCTTATATTGCTGAATAACCTGAACCTGTAGAGAGAGAGAGAGAGAGAGAGGAAATAGCAGTATTAAAACGACAATTCGCTAACCGGCAGGAAAATAAATATTTTCCGCCATCCAATTGCTTAGCAAAGCCGCGCCAAAGCTGAAAACTTATGTGTTTTGAGTAATCTGACTCCATGGGTTTTATTAACTCTCATACAAATCTAACAAAGAAATTTTCAGAAAAGCAAGCTTTTTGTAGAATATTTTTATC
>JAIPBW010000068.1 GCA_021738505.1 Bacteroidales bacterium
AAGTGGATTAAAATTATAAAATAGCTAAAAAATGGATTAAAAAAGCAAAAACATATAGAACAATACTATATAACTAACCGGGATAAAACCCCGGAAAAGGAAAACTGTCAAAATTATCGACATTATTGACAGACTCTAACTAGTGGGTTTGCTGATGAGATTACAACCCAAACTATACAAATCCATTAATAAAACACATGAATTAAGGATCAGGCGAAGGTTCTAAAGTTTATACGGGATCATAAAAAAAGCATTAAATATGGCTGATAACAACAAAACCGGGGAGAGGAAAACCCAAAAGCGCAAAAGAAAGAAGATATTTGTTCTGGATACATCTGTGATCATTTATAATCATGCTGCTATTCACAGTTTTGAAGATAATGACGTGGCTATTCCAATTACTGTGCTGGAAGAGCTGGATAATTTTAAAAAAGGAAATGATACGAAAAACTTTGAGGCCCGGGAGTTCATACGTATTATTGATAGGTTGTCTGCTGATCATTCACTTACGGAATGGATACCGCTTGGCAGACCGAAGAGTGGGAAGTTCAAAGTGGTAATGCACGAAAATGAAGGGAACATGGATGCGGAGAAAGTCTTCCGTGATAACAAAGCAGACCACCGTATCCTAAATGCAGCCTTAACGTTAAAAAAACAACATCCGGGCAAGAAGATTACCCTGGTTACTAAGGATGTAAACCTCCGGTTGAAAGCGAAATCGATTGATTTACCTGCCGAGGATTTTCAAACCGGAAAAATTAAAGATGTGGAATCGCTTTATCCGGGTAAAACACTGATAGAAAATTTAGAAAAACCTTTAATCGATCAGTTGTATCAGGATGGTGTTTGCGAACCGGCAGAGTTGGGCATAGAAAATCCGATTGCGAATCATTACTATATTTTGCGCAATACGAGGGCTTCGGGTTTGGCTTTTTATAATCCGGCTACCCAACTCATCGAAAGGATAGAGAAAAGACCGAGTTTCCGCATCAATCCACGCAATGCGGAACAGGTGTTTGCCATGCATGCCATTACCAATCCGGAAGTGAAACTGGTCACGTTGCAGGGAGTGGCCGGAACAGGAAAAACTTTGCTGGCCCTGGCTGGCGCTTTGGAAAAAAGGAGATTGTATAAACAGATATTTATGGCTCGTCCTATTGTGCCGCTTAGCAATAAAGATATCGGCTTTTTGCCGGGAGATGTTAAATCCAAGTTGAATCCATACATGGAACCACTGTTTGATAATCTGAAGTTTATCAAAAACCAGTATAATGAAAAGGATAAAGAACATAAAATGATAGATGAGTTTCAGGAAAAGGAAAAACTGGTCATTTCGCCACTTTCCTATATCCGCGGGCGGAGTCTTTCCAATATCTGTTTTATTGTGGATGAAGCACAAAATCTCACCCCGCACGAGGTGAAAACCATCATAACACGAGCCGGCGAGGGAACCAAAATTATTTTTACCGGAGATATCTATCAGATAGATACGCCCTACCTGGACTCGCAATCCAACGGACTATCATACCTGATCGACAAGATCAAACACCACCCGATCTATGCCCATGTGCTGCTGGAAAAAGGAGAACGCTCCGAACTGGCAAATCTGGCGAACGATTTGCTGTAAAAAGATGATAACAATCTGATTGTTTATTCATTTGTTAGATTTTTGAATTAAAACGTATGGACTAAAAGATAGAATCAATATTTATATCTAATCAATATTTTATTGTCTAAAAAATTCCCATGCTGTGACAAGAAATTTTCTTTATATTTATAAATTAAAATTTACACAATAAAGATATTTCATGAGCAATCAGTTTTTTGAGCAACCTATACTAAATTCCCCTTACGATTATCCTTCCAGGCATTGGGAACTGGATGAAAACGGGCAACCGACACAACGGATAAATGAGAACAGGCGGCGTGCTGAATTTATCACTCCCATTCCCAAACCAAGAAGAAGAAAAGAATCAAAACAACAAACTCGTATTGCTTTTGATGAAGGGAAAGGAGAGGATAACTTGCTTCACCTGATCGTGGAAATAAAAGGGTATCGACGTGAAGATACAAAAGACAAAAAAGCAGCCATTGAAAACTATTGGATACCTGGAGTAAACAATACGGGTTCTTATGGGCGATGGGCCTTTGCCGAATTCAGAGATGTTTTTGATATGGAAGACGAATTTAGTAAAAAGATGGAAGAAGAATTTAACCGGATTGTTGAAGAAAATGCTTTAGAAACTGCAAAATAAACATCAAATGAAGAAAGAAATTATACACACTTTAACTACGACATTTGAGGCTCATGCACAACAAACAGAGGAAGGAGTTGAATTCTGGCTTGCCCGTGATTTACAACATCTATTGGGATACAAAGAGTGGAGGAATTTTAATTTAGTTGTCAATAAAGCAAAGACAGCATGCGAAGTTTCTGGCAATGAGATAGCAGACCATTTTGTTGACGTCAACAAAATGGTCACAATAGGCTCAGGTTCGCAGAGAGAAGTAAATGATATCATGCTCACAAGATATGCATGTTATCTTATTGCTCAAAATGGTGACCCTCAAAAAAATGAAATCGCTTTTGCTCAAACCTATTTTGCCCTCCAAACAAGACGAGCTGAAATAATTGAAAAGCGTATTCAGGAAGCAGAACGCATCAATGCCCGAAAAAAACTTACTACGTCTGAAAAAGAGATGTCTAACGTAATATATGAGCAAACCGGGGGTAATGAAAATTTCGGAATTATTAGAAGTAAAGGAGACCAAGCCTTGTTTGGCAAAACAACAAAAAGTATGAAGGCTCGCTGGAAAGTGCCTGGTAGTAGACCTTTAGCTGACTTTGCCCCAACCATAATATTAAAAGCAAAAGATTTTGCTACAGAAATAACCATTCATAATGCCAGGAAAAATAAGATGAATAATGAAAAACAGATTTCGAGTGAACATATTACTAATAATAAAGCAGTGCGCAATACCCTAATAAACAGGGGTATAAGGCCAGAAGAGCTTACTCCTGAAGAAGACATTAAAAAAGTGGAAAGAAAACTCGATAAGGAAAAGAGAGACTCTCAGTCAAACCCGGATAAATTATCAGAATAACCTATGGCAAAAAAGAAAAACACCCATAAATCCTCCGTAGAGCACATAAAACACTCTGAGGAATCACGTAAAAATATTCCCACGGTGGAATATCAGTGATGGTGCCAGATGAAGTAAAAAATCCGGTGCAGGTAGCTTATGAGCGTCATAACCGCGATTTGGATCCGCAGTTGGTTTGGCGAATATGAGCTAATCAAATGATAAAAAAATGATATCCTCTCAAAAGTTAAAAACACGGTATTATACTTTCTTAACACCGACCATAAAAAAACTTATCCACAATTTCACGCGAATATGCCGATCCTCTATGTTTTCAGAACATAGAAATTAGTGCTGTATGAAAAATAGCAACATTTTTTCTTGACCTCCAGGTATTTATATTAATTTTATAAAATGGTTTCGTTATTATGAGAAATAACTACTGCCATTAAACAAAAAATTTATTCATTTAACAAAGGGTATAGTGAAAAAGATAACCTATTTATTAATCGTCCTGGGATTGTTTTCCTTCTTCGCTTGCGAGGATGAAGGCAATGACAACCCGGAAAATCAATCTGAAAAAATAGAACTGGATGTTGTATGGGAAAACACTGTTTATGATGATACATTACTCGCTATGTATTTTCCGGCCCGGTTCACAGGAGATTATGTGGTTTTTTGTTCAAAGGGGCATTATTATTCTGACCAGGGAATTTTAGTTAACCCCGGATTTGCAGTTTATCATAAGGAAACAGGCGAGCGCCACCCGGCATGGGATCATGAACCTGATATTGATATTATTGAACCCTGGGCATATCTAAGCGATTTTGAAGTTGGCGGGAAAGACAGGGATATATTATCTATTCAGTCTCCCGTTGATTACAAATTTATGACCTGGGATTTAAATACAGGCAATAAGCTATGGGAGAAAGCTTTGAGTGATGACTATCTGCGTTATTTCAGTTCCTACGGATCATATTTCTTTTTAACGCGAAGAGCGCCCGGAACAGGAGATTGGGCAGAATTAATTGCGCTGAATGCCAAAACCGGGGTTGAAAAGGTTATTTTGCATGAAGATGCACCGGTTAACGAAGAGATAAAATTTTTCCCGCCCTCTGCCACGACGCTGTCCAATGGGGATACTTTGCTGGTTTTTTCAAAACGGAAAAATAAAGGAGCAGAGAGCTTTGTGTATGCTTTTAATCTCACGGCTGACAGCCTTGTTTGGAAAGCAGATAATATCAGTGGTGCTATTCCAGCTAATGAAGGTATAATTGCTGATGGATACTATATTTTCCAGGGGTATCATCTTGTAAGCTGTTTTGATATTCAGACAGGGAATCTTTTATGGTCAGATGAACCGGTTGCCAACATAAATGATAATTTGACAGGCAGAAAAAATCTTTATTTTGGTGGAAAATTGCTTGTTAATAATCAATATGGTGAATTGTTTTGTTATGATGTTAGTTCGGGAGCTATTCTTTGGGAAAACAAGGAGTCTATGTTATATCCTGCTATGCACGAAATAATGAGTTATTACGAGGATCGCATCTACCTTTATGCCGGTTATAATTCATCATTGCCGGAAAAAGATAGAAATGCCCTGCGTTGTATTTCAGCAAATACGGGAGAGGTGCTATGGACAACAAACGGACCGGAAGAAGCGCGTTTTGAAAGCGGGTTAAATGTTGACCGGAGTAGTGGCTATTTATACATAACAAACTCCATTTCCGCTTTCTGCATCGACCTGAACCAGGATCCTTTAGCCGGGAAATAATGGCTGGAAAGTGCAGAGATACTTTTTATTTTATGCTGAATCGTTTTTCGGGATGGACTTTATTATGACGAACCGAGCCATGATCCGCCGGCAGGCGGAACACACACTTGCATTATTATAATGAAATTGAAAAACGTGTGTGACGGGATGTTGATTTTTCATGGCGAGCTCTCCCGCAGATTTGACGTGGTAAACATAGTACCTGGTTAATAAAATTTAGTCAGATTAAATTTCTTTTCCCTTCATGGAAGGAAGCTTGTTATCTTTTTTAGGTATTGCTTTTTCAGGCAAGGCCTCATAAATGAGTTGATGTATTTTTTGTCTGATCTTGTATTTGTTGATTTTCCAGTTTCGGCTTGACGGATAAGTACGGTTGGATAAAAATACAAAAACGATTTCGTTTTCCGGATCAGCCCACACACAGGTTCCTGTAAATCCTGTATGACCAAAAGTAGTGAAGGGAGCCTCTTTCGCAGAAATGTTTTTGCTGTTGGCCAGATCAAACCCCAAACCACGATGAGACTTTTTTTGTCTAGTGATAAAGTGTTTTACTACCCAGGGCTTAATGTATTGCCGCCCGCCATACTGACCTTCCTGCAGAATCATTTGAAACAGACGCCCCAGATCTTCTGCATTCGAAAATAATCCGGCATTTCCGGCAACGCCTCCTAATAAAGCAGCAGAAGGGTCATGCACATAGCCATGAATCTTTTGATTGCGCCAAAACCTGTCGTATTCTGTCGGAATGATCTCAGAACGGTTTAGAAAGTAAAGAGGATTGAAAAAAGTATGCTTCATCCCCAGGGGCTTGTAAAAGTTTTTATACACGTATTTGTCCAATGACTGATCATTTATGGAATCCAAAACGGTTTGAACCATAACAGCATTCAGGTCGCTATACATATAAATTTCCCCGGAATAAACCCGCGTTTGTTTAATATCATTCCATAACGTATCCATGTAAGCTTGTCTTAAATACATCCTTCTGGCAATCTTGCAATCGCTGGTATCTTTAATTTTTTCCCGGTTGTAATACTTAAAAAAGAGATATTTCATGCTGTCTTTGCGATTCTTTAAAGTATCGAATGTTAGTATACTATCTTTATTTAGCACAAATTTGGCCGGAAGTGGTAATACCGTATCATTTGTATAGGTTAGAAACCGTAATATGGGAAGGCTAGGCGGAAGTCCTGATTTATGGAGCAGCATATCCCGAACTGTGCATCTGAAAATGTTATTATTCGGCGTGTTTTTATAAATAATTGTATCGGTTAAAACAAATAAGCTATCGTTTATTGCAACTGTATCTTGTTTTTGCAGGTTTCTGCCTTTTTGTAGCACTTGCTTTAGCGACAGAGTGTCAATCCGGATTATGGTATCCGGGTCGATACGGGTATAGTTAATGGTTGTATCTTCAAAGTAAGCGCCGATTTTTTTATTGATGTTCAGTTTCTTTTTACTGACCATATTCATAGCAGCCAGCGTTGTAGCCGCTACCTTCGTTACAGATGCTAAATCGTAGACGTGAGAGTTCTTAACTTTTCTTTTCCGGGTGTATGTGTGATAGCCGTAGCTTTTATTCAAAATCACATCGCCTTTGTAGGAAAAATATACCTGGCAACCGGGAAAGCATGATTTTTTTATAGCGTCATTTACAATACTGTCAATCCGATTGAATTGTGATGTATCCAGACCTAATCTTTCGGGAGGTGCGTATCCTAAGCGTGATTTAGATGTTTGCAAATACTGATATTCTGAAGAGCGATACTCTTGAGGTATTTGGCCTGATATTTCCTGTCCGCCGAATAATGCCTGAGCAGCATACTCCATATCCGGGGAGTTTCTGCCGGCAACCTGCAATAGGGCAACATTTTCAGGGATACGGCCGGCGTAAAACTTCTTATCAAAGAGAACAACAATCGTACTCGTTGCTGTTTCTAAGGTATCCAGATGCATCAACAGATTTTCTGTTTTTTTCTGAGTTTGTCCCTGTTTATTAAAGATTATTAGTTGTGTATTATCATGACGGTGGTTATTTGAAATATTATCCATGCTAAACTCAACAGGTTCTGCATTAGTGTAGTGATGAACGCTGTTTAAAAATTCATTTTTGAGTTCTCCGTGGAAGAAAATCTTTAGTTTACCGGGATTGGTTCTAAAAGGTAAGATACTGTTTGGGTTGCTAAGTAAAATCATACTTTTCTGTCTTATGGAATTGAACAGAAGTTTATGGTTCAGTGAAGACGGCATCGCATTTCCTTTTGAGTATGATGTACTTTCTTTCCGCTCCTGAGCTTTTAAGAGCAAGACGGATAAAATTCTTCTTAGCCTTCGGTCTAAAGATTTCTCAGGTATTTCTTTCGATTCGATCAGAGTTTTGATTTTATTCTTTATTCTGAAGAAGTCGGATCCGGCTAAGAATAAATCGGAAGCGGAATGACGAATTGTTTTACTAATATTTTCTTCGGGAAAGTCAGCGATTAACAATCCATTGAAATCCGAATTCTTTCGGATGATTTCTGAAGAAAACAGCCTGTGTCCCTCTTTGTCTTTTGTTAACGTGTCGCTATTGATAAAAAGGATATGCGGAGTTAACCGAAATGTGCTATCGTGTACAACTTCCGGATCGAAAAAGGCACCAGTCATTATGTTTGCCTCCTGAAAGGCTTGATACACTTTATTCCTTTGGGCAGTTGGTTTTGGATAGTTCATCAGCCAGGCATCAACTCCCAGAAAACGGTTTATTGTGGTTTCAAATGTTAGAATTTCTTTGAATAGAGCTGTATCTGTTAAGGTTAATATTTGGGTTTTTCCTGGATGATTTTCATACTTCCGGTAAAATTCCGGATGAAAATGATGCTTCTCAGTCATGAAAAATAAAGGCGGTAATTCCAGCGTATGTTTTTTCTGAAGGATCGACAGATACTTTGTACTACTATCCATAGAGAAAATTATAGCAGCCGGCGCAGGACTCAATGTTCGAAAAAACAAACCGGCTTCTTGATCATCATTGACTTTCGCGACAAGCAAACGGCTGATTTTTTCATCCAGGCTCATGGTTTTTATCAGGCTGTCAGCTCGGGAAAGATTTTGTTTAATAAAATCCGGATGATGGATTTTTTCTTTACCGGTTAGGTGAATAAATAATATGACAAGGCAAGCAAGCCCAACTGCAATGATTGTAATCGAGCGGGCAGGTTTGGAACGGAAAAGTAAGGTGGCAGCCATTAGTATGATTAGTATAGATTAGTCTATCCCTTCGAAGTCTAACTCCCGTTAAAAATAATAAAAAAATATTAGATACACAAAACGAAGAAGTTAAATATTTTTTTCAGGAGACTAATTTCTATTTGGTGATACGCTATTTCTGTACTTTTCTTAACTTTGTGCAAATTAAAAAATCAAAAATCAAATATTATGGCACTTGATAAACTAAATAAAGCACTGGCGTCGCAGGTGGAAGAGCTTGAAGCTTCAGGCAGAGCCAAAGGCAAGGAAAAAGTAATAACAAAAATCGTAGCTCCCGCAAACGGTAAAGGGCCGCGTTATATCCTGGAAAATCAGGGAGATAAGGAATTTATCCGTATGAATGCAAATTCATATCTGGGGCTTTCTTTGCGCAAAGACATGATCAAAGCGGAAGAAAAAGGCGCTGAAGAATTTGGTGTAGGGCCCGGGGCGGTTCGTTTTATTGCCGGAACATATAAATCGCATATTAATCTGGAAGAGAGACTGGCTAAGTTTCACGGACGGGACGAAGGTATGATCTTTAGCTCGGCTTATGTTACCAGCATCGGTGTTGTCTTTCCCCTGACCACCAAAGAAACGGTTTTGGTTAGTGACGAACTAAACCATAATTGTATTATTCAGGCTATGCGTCTGGGAAAGCCTGCCGGTAAAGCGATCTATAAGCATAATAACATGGAAGAGCTGGAACAGGCACTGAAAGACAATGTAGGCAAAGCTAAGCGTGCGCTGGTTATCAGTGATGGTATTTTTAGTATGCGCGGCGACAATGCTCCTCTGGATAAACTCGTGGAAATTTGCAAGAAATACGACGATCAATATGAGGAAGGAGTTATCTCTATTGTAGACGACTCCCATGGCGTGGGCGCTATTGGTGAAACCGGACGCGGAACGGAAGAGTATGTAAATACAAAAGTGGATGTATTGGTAGGTACATTAGGTAAAGCTTATGGCGTAAACGGAGGTTATGTGGTTGCTTCCCATGATGTGATCCGCTACCTGCGCGAAACAGCGCCTACATATATTTATTCCAATCCAATTACCGTTTCCGAAACTGAAGCCGCTATTAAAGCAATTGATATACTCGACTCCGAAGAAGGAAAAGGTATTCTGAACAACCTGAAGGAAAGAACCATCCAGTTTGAAAACGGTCTGAAAGAAGCCGGATTTGAAACAATTGAAGGAGCGCATCCCGTTGTTCCGTTGATGACAAGAGACACAAAGAAAACAAAAGATATGGTGAATTATCTTTTGGAAAATGGTATTATGTCTACAGGATTAAGCTATCCGGTTGTGCCTAGCGGAGATGAAGAAATTCGTTTTCAGATTTCGGCAGAACATACGGAAAAAGATATCGATTATGTGCTGGATGTTCTGAAAAACTATGGTTAAGAGATATTTTACAGATAAGAAATTCAAAATATGTAAAAAAGCCGGCAAACCATTTGCCGGCTTTTTTTTGCCTGTATTATTCATGCATAATGCAGGTTTGACCTTTGTAGTAGCTTACTTTTCCATTGCAATAAGCCATTCTCCCTCTTCTGTTTTAACTAACTTTTGCTCGGATTCTTCCTCTTCTCCGTTGCCATAAATTGTTTTTAAGGTGACATCTGCTTCATTTCCGGCTTCGTTAATTCTTTCTTCAAGAATTTCAACTGATTTAATTCCTCCTTTTTCTTCCAGCTCTTTTTGTGCTTCGGCAATAAACATCTTAAACTTGTTTTGTTCTTCTTCTGAAGCTTCTTTGTAACCCTGAACCATTTCCAGAGCTTTGTCTATTTTACCGTCAGCAAATAGCTCAGTGAATTTTTTCGCTGATGCTCCGGGAGAGTTCGTTACTTTGCTACCGCATGATGTAGCAATGCTCATAGCCATGATGGCTATAAAAAGGATCTTGAGAATGTTTGAATGTTTCATCTTAATTGGGTTTAGTGATTAAATGGTTATTAATTGGGATAAATTTTTTCAAAAACGGGACTGCTAAACAGTGTGCTGGGATAAATAAAATCGCCTTTATAAACAGGACTGTTTATTCTGTCGATGCTATCGGTTAAATTTAGGCCTGCATAATTATAAGCACGCCATATTAGTTCTGTGCAATACAATTTCGTTTCGTCTTCTATATTAAACTCAGAATCAAATTCAATATGATTTCTGACGTACGTCATTGCTTTATCAGACACTTTTTGTCCATAGCTGCGGAAATCTTCTTTAAGAGCATAAACAGCAAAATCAGCGGATTTTTCCACATCCAGGAATTCTTTCATGGTTTCCATCTTTACATATTCGGGTTCGTTTTTTTCCGCCTCACCAGGTACGGCATGAATTACATAAGGCTGCTCATCTTTGATGATGACCACTCCGATATGCGAATATTCCGATTTTTTATCTCTCAACAAAACAAGCTGGCTGACGAGACTTTTACCTCTGCGCAATACTAAATCCCCCGAATGAAATGTAATTTTATCACTGTCAGAATAGTACGTAATGGTTTTTTGTCGCGGATAAAAGAAATAGACCAGCAGAATCATAATACACAAAACTACTGTTAGCGCTATTAAATATGGCTTCTTGGGCTTTTTTAGTGTTTTTCCTGACATCAATATAAAATGAAAACGTTTTCCTCGTAAAAATAGAATGATTATTCTTGAGAATCAAGGATGTGGAGAATTTTTTCGTTAAGTTTTCGTGAATTGCCTATAGTTACTATAAAAATTAAATAAAAGAAGATCTAAATTAAGCTAAGTACGCATCGACCTACCTTGATTTCTTCATAAAAAAGCACGATTGTCCATCTTGAAATTGATAAAGAAACAAGGAAACAATACGTGTTACTCTGAAAAAAAATCATGCTAAATTCGATTTTTTCTTATTTTTACAGAAAGAATGCAATCAATACAGATAGATGAGCTATAGTTTTTGTAAACAGGCTGCCGTTGGCTGTTATTAAATTCCAGAAGTCATCCGGTGACTCTCTTATAACTGCAGAGTTATAGATATGTGCAGGAGTTAGATCCCTGAGACTATGAAACGCTTTTGAACAATTATTTACAATTAAACCCTAAAAACATGAAAAGAAAAATTAAGTTTGTAGTAATTTTAGGACTATTGTCCTTATTGAGTCTTAAAGGATTTTCACAAATGAGTGTTTCCTATTATTCATCGTCGCTTTCAAAGATAGGGCTGGCCTACAATTTCAGCGACAAAATCTGGAGTGAGCTGAGGCTTTATAGTAACACCAGCATTGATGATCTAACGCCCGAATTGGTTCTGTGCTATAATATCGTAGAAAAGGAGAAGCATAATGTTTATCTTGGATTAGGAGGTAATATGAACTATTTTACCGGTTTTGTATTGCCGGTTGGCGTGCAATTTACACCGGTAGAAAAGTTCAAAAGATTTTCATTACATATAGAATTGCAACCAACATTAGACCTTGAAAGTGACCTGATGATCCAAAGTTCATGGGGATTAAGATACAAGTTTGGAAAAAGTGACTGATCAGGGATACGGCTTATTCATCCGTATAACAGCATCAATGAGAGCTCACGATAAACGATACACTTATCGGATTTGTAATTTTTTCTTTTTTTCCTTATCTTTACACAACCTTGCTACATAACTGCTAGCATAACAGGTTAGCTGATACGAAATAAGACTTAACCAGCATTATTCATAAAAAATATTCCTTTACTATGAAAAATCTTAAAGCTATTCTCATACTAACAGGCATTTTTATCTCTCTGAATATCTATTGTCAGAATGATACGATTATCAAAGAAGGGATGGTAACCATTGCAACCCTTAAAGTAGATTTTAGTACTTATGATTTTGATGGTGGCGATATATCATATTATACCTGCCCAAATTGTGCTACGGACAGTATTCCTTTTACAATTGACTATCAAAGTCCGGGTGATTTTGGCGGGGTGACTTTTACATTATCATCCCTGCAGGATACAGTTTTTGATGCAACGATTATCTGGATGGGAACCGGACAGATTTATCAACCTGTTGATTTCAGTTTACAAGAACCATTTACGAATACAAATTCAGCAGTTAACAAACCCCAGGATTTGCGATATATCACACCGGAAGGCAAGCCGATTACCGACACTAATCTCATAAACAAAGCGGATTCCGCGTGGAATACGATAGATTCCCTGGAAATCACAAACCTGTTTGAGGAAAGGGGTTTTAAATCGGCGATTTATTTATATCCTCCCACCGTTGGAATGTTTAATCCGGATGTAGCGAAATGGATCGTTTTCTTATATCATCAGGATCAACCTAATGCCATAGATAATCCGGGTAAAAGTGCCCGGTTGCAGCTATTCCCTAACCCGGCGAAAGGAAAAGTGTCGGTACACTGGGATGCAGCAGGGGGTGATAAAATCACTTACAGGATATTTAATGCCTATGGAAAATTAGCAGACCAAGGGGAATATTTTGGAAAACAGCATCAATTCGATCTCTCCTTCTTAAGTCCGGGCTTATATATCCTTAAATTGACTGAGAATAAAAAAACTGTATCACAAAAGTTTTTAATTGAATAGGGTTTGGATATTACTTTAACTCTTAATAAATCGGATAATATATATTTAGATTTATTCTAAAGAAATTTTTTATAAATTTGAAAATATATCAAAATATATTATATGTTTTAAGTTAATCCCAAAAAATTATATGTCATGGAAAAAGGAATTTATGGATTAGGCGACAAACTTCTAAATTATATTGAGAAAGTTATTGAGGAAGGTCGGGAAAAAGAAGCAATAGAAAAGATCAAAAAAGAGAACCCTGAGATGTATAATCAGGCTATGGAATATATGAAAAATAGGGAAGAAAATTCAAAGAAAATTCAAGAAATTTTACCTGATGATGCTATGTCAGCTGAAGAAGCTGATAGATATTTACGGGATCAGTTATTCGGTGATGGGAATGATAAACATTAATAACATGATTGGTCTGAAAAAGATTTTAATTATCAAATCTTTAAACAGATCACATGAAAATAATTTGTTAATTAAATTTTAATATACTTAGTATAGATAAGTAAACAATAATTTACATAAAACGAAAATAATTAACCAATTCATTTATTAACTTTTAAAATCTTATATTATGGCAGCAAAAACGTATGAAGGTAAGATTTACCTTAAGTCAGGTGGCCAAAGTCTCCCGGTACAAGTGAAAGCAAATAGTAGTAGTCAGGCGAAAAAGGCTATAGAAGCACAGTACTCAGGTCAATTTAAATCTTGGAGTAGCCAGCCAAGAGAGGTAAAGTAGTTTTTTATAATCAACTAAATTAGTTCAGTTCATTGCAATAGTTTTACTTTTAGCTAAACAATTGCTTTTTTGAACTTTCTTTGATTTGAAAAATTAAGTGGGGAAATCAATAATATGTTTCCTGCCATCATGCGGTGTTTATAGTAAAAAATCATCGCATGCTGGGATTTTGTGTGCTTTTCAGAGGTTCAAATATTGAAAGTAAACAATATTTTAAACGGTTATAAAAAATAACACTGATCAATAAATCGATACTACATTAAAGATAAATAATTATGTCATACGAAACAGCATTGAAAATTTCAGATGTCATTAATGATATTCATAGGAAAAAATATTTACTTCCCGCAATACAAAGAGAATTTGTTTGGAGCACCTATCAAATAGAAAGATTATTTGATAGTTTAATGAGAGACTATCCGATTAATTCTTTTCTATTTTGGAAAGTAGAAAAAGGAAATGTTAACAATTATGAATTTTATGAATTCTTAAGGGACTATCACGAAAGAGACAAGAAACACAATCCAAAAGCCAACATCATCGGAGAAGAAGATATTACCGCAATACTGGATGGTCAGCAGAGGCTCACATCTTTATATATAGCGTTAAAAGGAACTTTTGCTTACAAGCTCCCAAGAAAAAGATGGGATAACAATCAAGCATTTCCCAAGCGAAAACTTTACCTGAATTTAGTTAGGCAAGCAGAAGACATAAACTTTGAGTATGAATTTATTTTTCTTACTGAAAAAGAAGCTCAAAAAAACGATGAAAACAACTTTTGGTTTCCTGTTGGAGAAATTTTGAACTTAAAGGAACCAGGAGAAGTCAATAGCTACTTATTACAAAGAGGGATTTTTCATAATTATAATAAAGAAAAAGCAAATTTTGCAAATAATGTATTATTTAAACTTCATAATATTATTCACGAAAAGGGTTCAATCAGTTATTATCAAGAAAAAAGTCAAATGCTTGATAAAGTATTAAATATTTTCATTAGAATTAATAGTGGAGGAACAATTTTAAGTTATTCAGATTTGCTTTTATCAATCGCCACTGCTCAGTGGGAAACCAAAGATGCGAGAGAAGAAATAATCTCTTTTGTTGATGAGATAAATAAAATTGGTGACGGGTTTGATTTTAATAAAGATTTTGTTCTTAAATCATGTCTTGTCCTCAATGACTTTAAAGATATTGCTTTTAAGGTAGATAATTTCAACAAGGCAAATATGTTGAAAATAGAAAGTAATTGGGAGCAAATAACAGACTCAATTCGACTTGCCGTGGGTTTAGTATCAAGCTTTGGATATAATCGTGAAACTTTGACATCTAATTATGCACTTATCCCGATAGCCTACTATTTAAATAAGATTAATGCAAAAGATAATTTCGTTTCTTCACATAAAAATTTAGAAGAAAAGCTAAAAATAAAGCGGTGGCTTGTTCTATCCCTTATTAAGCGGTCATTCAGTGGACAACCAGATAATGTTTTACGCCCGATAAGGAAAACTATTCAGGAAAATGGGGTCAACTTCCCATTAAAAGATATCATATCTCATTTTAAAGGTTCGAATAAAACACTTATCTTTTCAGATGAGGATATTGATAATCTGTTCTTTTACAAATATGGGCAAGGGTTTACTTTTTCAGTATTATCCCTAATTTACCCAAACCTTGATTATAATAATCTATTTCATGTTGATCATATATTTCCTAAAAGTAAGTTTACTAAGGCTAAATTGAGAAGAAGAGGAATTAATGAAGAAAGAATTGACATTTATCAAAAATATGTTAAATACCTGGGTAACTTGCAATTACTTGAAGCAACTCCAAACATTGAAAAATTTAACAAGGATTTTGATTTATGGATACATGAAGCATATCCAGACGAAAAGGATAGGAAAGAATATAAGAAAAAACATTTAATCCCTGATGTAGATTTGAGTCTTGAAAATTTTATAGATTTCTTTGAAAAGCGAGAGGAGTTAATAAAACAAAAATTTAAAGAGATTTTACAGGGAACAGAATTGAATGAAATGTAAAGAGAAAGAATATTTGTTCCAATAAAATAAATGGAAGTTAATCTGTAAGCTTTCCTTTTTTTGAACAATTCTAAAACACCCTTTACAATTTTTATTGGAGGTACTATATATCTCATTTTAGGAATTTATTGTAGTTTGAAAAGATTGCAAACAGTTTACATTGAATACCGTATTAAATTGACCCACCTAAAATGGACATTAGTGCGTGTTGAGAAAAGACAAAATTCCTTTTGATATACAAATTTAATCTTTACCGAAAATTTGCGAAGCAAGCAAAAATAAGGAAGAAACAGGAGAGGCCGATTGGATAAAACGGAGCAAGCTGTGCCACCTAAACCGGAGTAATTGTGCCAGCTATACCGGTCGAAGTTGTGCCACTTATACCGGAGTAAAGTGTGCCACTCAGACCGGAGCAAGTTGTGCCACTTAAACCGGAGCAAAGT
>JAIPBW010000014.1 GCA_021738505.1 Bacteroidales bacterium
GTGTTTGTCCATAATGTCCGATTTCTGCGTTATGCTCGTATTTAAAACAGTCATTTACCAGAGTAAACTCCTTGGTTTTAAATACTTCGCAAGCCTTGAACTCGAACATTATGAACTAAACACTTACTTTATAGACAGACACTAAATAGCTTGATTTGTTATGAAATTTGTTTTGTTTGATTTATGCTTTAGATAATTGGTACAACACATCTCCCATTTCGCTGCTTTATCGTGAAATTAATTACTAAAAATATAAATCTATCAAACTTTTTATGCATTAAGCTTGTTGTATTGAAAATAAACCCCAAAACAAAAAAATATGGCAGATCTCACTACAAATTATATGGGTCTAAAGTTAAAAAGTCCTATTGTCGTTGGAGCCAGTAATATGGTAACCAAGCCCGAAACCTTAAAAAAACTTGAAGACAATGGCGCCGGAGCTATTGTTTACAAATCTTTATTTGAGGAACAAATTCAGCTGGAGAACCTTGAGCAATCCGAAACAATGGAGGAATTTGAAGAGCGTAACCCGGAAATGTTAAGCGTTTTTCCCGATGTAGAACATGCAGGTTCCAAAGAGCATATTCACGAGTTTAAAAAAGCCAAAGACCTTTTAAATATCCCGCTGATAGCCAGTATAAATGCCATATATAAAAAAAGTTGGACTGACTATGCAAAACAATTTGAAGAAGCCGGTGCAGAAGCTTTAGAACTTAACTTTTATGCTGTCCCGCGCAACTTTGATGAGTCAGCTTTTGATATAGAACAAAGTCAAATTGATATTCTAAAAGAAGTCAAAAAGACTGTAAATATTCCTGTCAGTGTTAAACTTAGTCCTTTTTATTCCAACATCTTACATGTGGTTAAACAAATGGACGATGCCGGGGCAGACGCAGTCGTCATCTTTAACAAATTATTTGAGCCCGACATAGACACTGAAAACCAAGAACATATCGCTCCTTTTAACTTAAGTAAACAAGGCGAACACCGCTTATCCATCCGATATAGCGGTTTGCTTTATGATAACATTAAAGCAGATATTATTGCAAGCCAAGGTATTTACGAAGGTGAAGATGCAGCAAAACTTGTTCTTGCCGGTGCAAATGCTGTTCAGTCTGTTTCAACATTTTATGTAAACAAACCTGAACACATGAAAAAAATGCTCGATGATCTTAAAGAATGGATGAAAGTAAAAGGGTATAAATCATTGGATGAGTTTAGAGGTAAACTTTCGCGTAAAAACGTTAAAGATTATAAGATTTTCAAGCGTGCTCAATATGTGGACCTTCTCATGCATGCTGATGATATCTTTAAAAAATACAGAATGCCATAATTTACTAACTCATTAATCACATAAAAAAAGGTGAACGTGTTCTAACATCAGAACGTTCACCTTTTTTTTCAATATATTGCTAACGCAACTATTCCGCTGTATTGGAATTAGGAGAAGCTACAGGGCTTCCACTTTTCATTTCATAAACTACGGCTACAAATTTGAGGTTATCGGCAACCAATTCACCATCAGCAGTGAAATTAAAAGACTCTGTATAGTCTCCCGATTCATCTCCGCTAAACATTTCAACACCCCATGCTGTTCCGTTTGTAATTTCACCACGCAACACTTCTTTATGGGAATGATCTGATGTTGAACCACTTTGGCTTTCCACTATTCCATCTTCGGCTACATAAATAGCCAGATTGTATGTTCCTGAGATATTTTCAAAAAACTCGACTTTAACATCCACGGTAAAGTCATTTCCATTTTGATCCACATTAAGGCCAACTCCACAAGTGGGATTCGATTCATTCTGACGATCTTTTACGGCAGTTACCCAGTTTGAAGGTTGCAAATTGTATGAATTATCAAATTCTATCCAGAGATTCGGAGGTCCACCAATTCCAAATTCTGTTTTCATTTCGGCAGCCATTGCATGGTACATCGGATCACTATCGGAATAATGTAATGCCAAACCATTTATCTTCTCCGGATCCACACCATCGTCACCGGCAAAAGCACCGTCAAAAGTAGGAATTCCCCAGTCACCGCAATAACTGCACCAGGTTGCTGTTGTTAATAATACATAAGCTTCTTGTTCTTCCTTTACATCAATGTTGCCGTTGTTAGAAGAGTTATTGTCATTATCATCATCTTTGTCGCATGCGGAAAAAGCAACGATTAAACCAAGCAATAAAAGTGTAAATCTTTTCATAATAGATAAGTTTTTAATAAATAATATTTAATTGAATATTAGCTTTGATACAAAGAAAGCAAAAAAGTTTAATATATACATATATAAATTACAAAAATAACTTATTCCAAACAATAGTTTACAATCTGTTATATCTTTGCAGACACAATATACATCGTATGATTTACCCGAAAAATTTTGAACAGAAAACTGGCTTTGATAAAATCCGCCAACAACTTTATGACTCTTGTTTAAGTCCAATGGGACATGATCATGTAAAAACCATGACATTTCAGGCATCTTATGATGTTATCGAACAAAGGCTTGATCAAACGAACCAGTTCCTTAATCTTCTGCATTTTGAATCGGCATTTCCCTCTAATGATTACCTGGATATGCGGAACACCCTAAAAAAACTCACTACTGAAGGAACTATTATAGAAACTGAAGATCTTCATAACCTGAATACTTCCCTGAAAGTAATGGAAGAGATCAGGTTATTTCTAAACAATTTAGACCCTGAAAAATATGACAAGCTTCAAATATTAACACAATCTGTAGAAAGCTGGAAAACTTTTATTGAACCGGCCGACAAAATCATCGACACCAAAGGGGAAATTCGTCCCGATGCTTCTAATACATTGTTGGAAATTACAAAGAAGATCAAAAGTTTTGAACGAAGTCTTTATTCAAAAATTCAGCAGACACTTAATCAGGCCAAAAAATCAGATTGGATAGCTGAAGAGGGAGAAATTACGGTAAGAAACGGCCGTCTGGTCATACCTGTTAAAGCTTCTCAAAAACGAAAGATAAAAGGATTTGTCCATGATGAGTCCTCCAGCGGACAAACGATTTATATTGAACCGGAGCATGCTTATGAAACCAATAATGAAATAAGAAAACTAAGAAGTGATTATAAACAGGAAATCAAAAGAATTATAGGCGAATACACAAAAGAGATCCGTCCGTACATTCCGGATTTGGTCCAGGATTATGAATGGCTGGGCTTTATTGATTTTTTGCGTAGTAAAGCGTTATTGGCCTCCCGGCTACATGCAGAAAAGCCCAAGCTTTTTAATGAACAACGTATCCATTGGCAAGCTGCTGTTCATCCTCTTCTCTATCAGGCACACAAAGAGCAAAACAAAAATGTTGTCCCTTTGGACATCAGCTTAAATCAGGAACAACGAATATTGATTATTTCAGGGCCTAATGCAGGAGGAAAATCGGTATGCTTAAAAACAACAGGTCTCTTACAATATATGCTCCAATGCGGACTGATGATCCCTGTAAAAGCCAGCTCCGAATGTGGTATTTTTAACCAAATATTTATCGATATTGGTGATGAACAATCGCTGGAAAATGATCTGAGCACATATAGTTCGCACCTCAATAACCTTCGGGTGTTCACCGAAAACTCCAATAGCGCCACATTGACATTGATAGATGAAATGGGAACGGGAACTGAACCTCAAATGGGCGGCGCTATTGCCGAAGCCAGCCTGGAAGTCTTGTATGAGAGAGGAACCTATGCCGTAGTAACAACCCATTATGCCAATTTAAAACTTCTGGCAGATAAATATCCAGCTATTGAAAATGGTGCCATGTTGTTTGACAGCAAAAACATCAAGCCGTTATTTCAACTTAAAATCGGAAAACCGGGGCACTCTTTTGCTTTTGAAATAGCTAAAAATACAGGGCTTCCTGATGAAATCATCAAGCGAGCTAAAGAAAAAACCGGCAAAACTCATCTGGATTTTGAAAAACAACTGCAGTCATTAGAACAAGACAAGTCACAGGTAGACAAAAAAGAATATGAGTTAAAGGTAGCAGATGATCTTTTGGCTGAAACTATTGATAAATACAACCGCTTAAATGCGGATCTGGAAAAAAACCGCAAAGAGATCATTGAAAAGGCAAAAGCAGAAGCCCGGGAAATACTGAATAATTCAAACAGGTTAATCGAAAACACAATCAGAGAAATTAAAGAATCGGAAGCTGATAAAGCAAAGACAAAAGAAAGCCGCGCCACATTTGACAAGGAGAAAGAGAAAATATTAAAGCCAAAGGAGAAAACCGCTAAATCTAAACCCAAAAAACAAAAAGCTCCTGCTTCTCATCCCCCGAAACAAAATATCAACAAAGCTCCTGAAAAAGATTATGAACTGGTAAAAGGGGAAATCCACAGCGGAGACACTGTAAAAATTATTGGCCAATCCGGTTCAGGAGAAGTGATTTCCATTTCAAAAAACAAAGCTGAAGTGTCTTTTGGTCAAATGAAAATGCAGATACCTGTTGCTAAACTGGAAAAAATTAAAACCACAAAAAAACAAGAGAAAAAAACGCAGGGCAATTATCATAACATCATGGAAGACATGCAGCAGAAATCACAAAACTTTTCATCAACACTTGATATACGAGGTGTAAAAGCCGATGAAGCACTTACTAAATTGATGAACTTCATTGACGACGCCACTTTGTTAGGAGTCTACGACTTAAGAATACTACATGGAAAAGGACATGGCGTTTTAAGAAGTGTTGTAAGAGATTATCTTGCCGGCCTGGATGAGGTAAAAAACTTCCACGACGAGCATGTAGAAAGAGGAGGACAAGGTATTACCATAGTAAAACTCAAGTAAATCTTTTCAAAACAAAAAACCATATAAATATATAGGTAGCTCAGCAAAGTATGGCAAAAAACATTTTCTTTCACTATACGTTATTCCCTATCAAAATAAACAACAATGGACAATCAAAAAACAAAATTTACTCAAAGAAAATTATGGGATAAAGTCCCTGTGCTTTCGATAATCGGTCTTTTCATAGGGATTCTGGGTGGATACCTATATTACTATTTTATTGGATGTAATTCGGACGGTAGTTGCCCTATCACATCAAATCCCAATATGAGCATGCTTTGGGGCGCCATTTTAGGATATCTCCTTTTTGATCTTTTCGTGCCTTCTAATAAAAAGGAAGAAAACAAAAACAACTCCGGAAGCTAATTCAACCAATCAAAAAACCCATAGATTAACATTTCTAAATTAAGGCACATTTAACTAATTGTTTTGCTGTGATTTTCTGTCTTTAATTCTTAAAAAACGTTAAAATCCGAAAAACACTCAAAAAGACTCTTTGAAATATGGTACACTTTTTGTTTATTTGCACCCGGATTTAGTTAGACAAATTAAAGGGCAGGATAAAGCAAAAAAGTTTTACCTGTCCTTTTTTCTTTTCTATTCATTACCAGAAAAATAAACTTATACCATTTGACACAATTCATTTTTTGATTTACTTTTATCCCTTCATAAAAAAATAATGATTTACTTTGGTGCTTTCAAACGCAAAGTTTCCAACTTTGTCAAAAAAATATTAAAATATGTCGTTGAAGAGCAAAACCTCCGATTTGAAGAAACGCATGCAAGGAGCCCTGCAGGGCGGTGGCGATAAAGCCATCCAAAAGCAGGTAGCAATGGGTAAAATGACAGCGCGCGAACGCATCATCGCCCTCCTTGACAAGAATTCCTTCCATGAGTATGACCTTTTTGTAGAGCATGCCGGGAAAGATTTCAACATGGACAAAAAGCATCTCCCCGGAGATGGTGTAATAACAGGTATTGGCACAATTTGGGGCCATCCGATTTGCATCTATGCCCAGGATTTCACTGTTGCCGGTGGTTCCTTAGGGTATATGCATGCGAAAAAGATCACCAAGATCATGGACCATGCCATGAAGCTAAAGGTTCCGATCATAGGTATAAATGATTCCGGTGGCGCCCGAATACAAGAAGGCGTTAACTCTTTGGCTGGCTACGGGGAAATCTTTTACCGTAACACTCAGGCATCCGGAGTAATTCCTCAAATTTCCGTCATCTTAGGTCCCTGCGCCGGTGGAGCTGTATATTCTCCTGCCTTAACAGATTTTGTTTTTGTAGTAGACAAGATTTCAAAAATGTTCATTACCGGCCCTGAAGTTATCAGAACTGTTTTAGGTGAAGAAATTACTATGGAAGAGCTTGGCGGAGCAAAAGTTCAGGCTGAAAAATCAGGGAATGCTCATTTCTATGCGGAAACAGAAATGGAAGCGATCGAACAAATTAAAAGTTTGATGAGCTATATTCCATGGAATAATAAAAAACCAGCTACGAAGTTCCCGAAAAAACCGCCGGTAACAAAAGATTATAAAATAGATGAAATTTTCCCGACCAATCCGAAACAGCCTTATGATGTACGGAACTTAATCCGGTCCATTACTGACGACTCCAAATTTTTGGAAATACATGAACGTTGGGCTGCCAACATTGTCATTGGATTTGGCAGAATGAACGGGGAAACTGTTGGATTCGTAGCCAACCAGCCCTTAGTGCTTGCAGGTGTGCTTGATGTGGACTCTTCCAATAAGGCCGGGCGTTTTATTCGCTTCTGCGACTCCTTTAATATTCCATTGGTTACTATGGTAGACCTTCCGGGATACTTACCGGGAGTAGATCAGGAACATGCAGGAGTTATCCGGCATGGAGCTAAAGTACTTTATTCCTATAGCGAAGCTACCGTACCGAAAATTACCGTTATTTTGCGTAAAGCTTATGGCGGCGGATACATTGCCATGTGTTCCAACCACCTGAGAGCTGACTTTGTCTTTGCCTGGCCGACAGCTGAAATTGCCGTTATGGGGCCTGAAGGTGCCGCAAACATTATTTTCCGTAAAGAAATAAAGGAAGCAGACGATCCGGATACCGTTCGTAAACAAAAGATACAGGAATACAAAAAGAAATTTGCTAATCCTTATGTGGCGGCAGCTTTTGGATATGTTGATGCTGTAATCGAGCCGGAAGAAACACGGAAGTTTGTCAATCACGCTTTGGAAATATCAAAAGACAAATCTGAAGTGCGGCCTGAGAAAAAACACGGAATTCCTCCGTTCTAAAAAACATGAAAGATTGCCGCTTTAAACAGGCAAACCAGGGTAATCCGATGAATGATTTAATCAAACATTAAATGTATGAAACAGCCCAAATACAACAAAAAGCTCGAATCCATCAATATTGACATGACGGTGTACCGGACCATGTTAACTCAAAAATACAAGGAACGTAAAGCTTATAAAAGACCCGATCCAAAACAGATAAAAGCGTTTATTCCCGGGACAATACGCCGTGTTTACGTAGAAGAAGGACAAAAGGTCAAAAAGAAAGAACGTTTACTTGTGCTGGAAGCCATGAAAATGAGAAATTATATCAGGGCTCCCTTCGATGGAACCATAAAAAAAATACATGTCGGGATTTCAAAACCGGTCTATAAAGATCAGCTTTTAATCGAATTTGAATAAACAAGATAATCTCTTTCAACACAAAATGCACCAAAGCCATACTTTGGTGCATTTTTTTATTATCACATAACATTCTTATTATCAGATATTTTGTTGTTTACGCCAGATATTTTATTAAAAATATTTGTCTTCCATAATTTTTTTCCGTAATTTTATCTGAAAGAAAGAGATTATGCTGATAAAAACATACGGCAGTGCCATACAAGGTATTGATGCAATCACGATCACCATTGAAGTGAATGTAGACAAAGGCATCAACTTTTTATTGGTTGGTTTGCCCGACAGTGCAGTTAAGGAGAGTCAACAACGGATAGATGCGGCCCTGAAAAACAATGGCTATAAAATCCCGGGAAAAAAAGTGGTGATTAATATGGCTCCTGCCGATATTCGCAAAGAAGGCTCGGCCTATGACCTGCCTCTGGCAATAGGTATTTTGGCAGCATCCGGCCAAATTGCGCATCAGAATGTAAAGAATTACGTCATCATGGGGGAACTTTCGCTGGATGGCAGTTTGCAACCAATCAAAGGAGCATTACCAATTGCCATAGAAACGCGCAACAATGGATTTACAGGTCTTATCCTTCCCGAAGAAAACGCTGCAGAAGCCGCCATTGTCGACAAAATTGATGTGTATGGTATTAACAACATCAAAGAAGCGATCGATTTCTTTAACGGAGAAAAAGAACTCACCCCCTTAATCATCAATACCCGCGAAGAATTTTATGCCAGTCTGGATAATTATCAGTTTGATTTTGAAGATGTCAAAGGACAAGAAAATATCAAACGGGCACTGGAGATCGCCGCTGCCGGGAGCCATAATGCAATTATGGTCGGTCCTCCGGGCTCAGGAAAAACAATGCTAACCAAACGCATACCCTCCATTTTGCCGCCCTTGAATCTTTACGAAGCATTGGAAACAACAAAAATTCATTCCGTTGCAGGGAAAATGAGCAAAAAAGAATCCATGAAATCCGTTCGTCCCTTCATTTCACCTCACCATACTATCAGCGATGTGGCGCTTGTTGGCGGCGGGCAATTTCCACAACCCGGAGCTATTTCACTTGCGCATAACGGAGTCCTTTTCCTTGATGAATTACCGGAATTTAAACGAACCGTTCTTGAGGTTTTGCGACAACCTTTAGAAGACCGGCAGATAACTATTTCGCGGGCGAAATTCACTGTTGACTACCCGGCAAGCTTCATGCTTATCGCGGCAATGAATCCCTGCCCCTGTGGTTATTATAATCATCCTGATAAGGAATGTGTTTGTTCCCAGGGCATGGTTCAAAAATATTGGAATCGCATATCAGGCCCCCTACTCGACCGGATTGATATTCACATGGAAGTAGTTCCTGTTCCTTTCAGCGAACTCACCAAACATAAAAAAGCAGAATCAAGCAAAGACGTAAGGGAAAGAGTCAATAAAGCCCGCGCGAAGCAAGAAAAACGTTTTTTAGAAAATTCCGGGATGTATAGCAATTCACAGATGGGAACACGACAAATACGCGAAATATGCGAGATTGATCAGGCCGGGAAAACCCTGCTGAAAAATGCCATTGAAAAGCTGGGGCTCTCGGCTCGTGCCTACGACCGCATACTAAAAGTTTCCAGAACAATTGCTGATCTGGAAAATGAAGAACACATCTTACCTGAACATCTGGCAGAGGCCATACAGTACCGTACATTGGACCGGGATAACTGGGGCGGTTAAATTTAAACTGCTTTTTATTTTTATTTAGATTTATTTTATTTAACTTTGAACCCGGTTTTTTATTCAACACGAGCACTACAGGCTAAAAATCATGGATGATAACCATTAAAATACATTTTGTTCCTGAAACGAGGGAGCGTTAAAAGCTTATAATCAATTTCTGTTTATGAAACAAAATTCCATATCCATAAAAGAAGTAGAAGAAGCACTAAAACCTGTTTTTAATTATGTGGCAAATGATGGAGGAGATATCGAAGTCGTTGAAATTGACAACAATAATATAGTAAAACTAAGGTTGCTTCATGCTTGCGCAAAATGCAACCTTCCTAAGTTAATTTTTAAGGAAGGTGTGCTACGGATTCTGCAGAAAAAAATCCCTGCAATTAAAGATGTTGAATTAATTGACTAAGAAATAGTTTATCAGGTTATAACATTTGCTACTACGCCCAACAAATCAACATAATAAAATAAATACGAAAACAAGAAATAATACTATTTTCAAGCAAGACTAAACGAAACAATTCATTCGGGTCAATGCAAAAACACGCTTATTCAGTTTCTGAATAATTAAACTTTATAGTATATTTGACTTCCTATTTTTAAAGAATATTAAAAACAGGAATTAAAACAATTTTTTCATCCTAACGTTTTACTTTCTAAGATAAAGTAAGTACAGAATGTTTATGGTATAAAGATTGTTCGTATTAAATTGATGAATTTTAAACGAATGGGCAAAAAAACACAAATCCTTTTACTCTTATTACTCACCACCTTTACCACCAGTCATGCTATGGATATCCGGGCATTAGATATTGGTTATGAAAAGGTAGGCTCATTGGAGTATAGAGCTGTCGTAACAGCCTATACGTTTAATGCCGGACCTATAGACACTTCATTAACCATTTCCTGGGGCGATAATGATACAACAGAAATAACCAAACAAAACACAACGATCATTAATAATTACCTTAGGAAAATCACCTATAGTGGCACACACACTTATTCAGGAGTTTCAAATTACACAATTTCCATTGCGTATTATAACAGAGGCGCCGGTGTAAAAAACATGAATAACTCGGCTAATGAAGCTGTCTACGTCGAATCCGAAGTAATTATAAATCCATTTTTAGGAACAAATAGCTCACCTAAAATAAACCTACCGCCAATAGATAATGCTTGTTTAGCTCAACCCTATTTTTTCGATCCCGGCATTACAGACCCTGAAAATGATTCGATCGTTATCTCAAAAGTAAAGTGCAAAGGAGATAAAGGCAATGCTATTAATGGTTATAGTTATCCGTCAGCTTCTAACACTTATGAGATAGACTCATCCACAGGAACCATCCTGTGGGATGCTCCGACTGAAAAAGGCCGGTATAATATCGCCTTCAAAATTAAAGAGTACCGCAATGGAGTTCTCATTGGCTCATCTATGCGGGATATGCAAATAAATGTCGGCGCATGCGGAAATCAGGCTCCGGATATTTTTACTTTTAACGATACCTGCGTCGAAGTTGGAAATCTTCTAAATGCACAGGCATACACTACGGATAACACAGGCGACACACTCACGATAGAAGCAATGGGTGAAATCATGAACATCCCGGGTAATCCGGGACAATTTAGCTCTCCTGCTTTGGGTGTTGACAGTGCAGGTGACTATTTAACATGGACACCGGGTTGCAATCTTGTCAGAAAAGAGCCCTACCAGGTAACTTTCATTGCCAATAAGAAAGCTCAGGGAGCCAATGGCTACTTTCCTTATACCAATGATTTCAACACTGGATTTATCGGTTCCGGTTGGGAAGCAACCTCTCAGCTTATGTTTTCAAACCCCTGTCCGCCTTCGGCAGATGGCACAACCTATCTTTGGATGGGTGCTGCAGCACCACATCCACGTATTGTAACAACACAATCCTTTGACCTTACCGGAGGAACAAATGAACTTCATTTTGACATGAAGCTTTCAACGCAAGCCATGCAGAGTCCATGCGAAGGCCCCGATTTACCTGATGAAGGGATCCATTTTCAATATTCTACAAACGGAATAAATGGGCCCTGGAAAGAAATTATATACTGGGACCCAAGTGTTCCCGAACCAGGTGGTGTTAATCCAATGCTGACAGTCTGGAATCATTATAGTATCCCTCTTCCACAGGCTGCTATTACAACCAACACCCGATTTCGTTACCTCCAAACGGCCAGCTCCGGAGCACATTATGATCATTGGGGGATAGACAATTTCCAGTTGTTTGACCGGCCGGAAAACCTAACAAAGACCAAAACCGTAGAAGTTAAAGTAATCGCTCCCGCACCCAAAAATCTAACTGCTACTGCTCAAAATCAAAACATACAACTGGAGTGGGATAAAAGCATTTGCCCTAATGCTTCTGGATATAAAGTCTACCGTCGAAACAGTTATTTGGGTTATGTACCTAATACATGCGAAACGGGAGTTCCTGCCTACACCGGCTATAAAGAAATTGCCACATTAAATAGCATTGATGACACCACATATCTTGATGATAATAACGGACAAGGACTACCGCAAGGTTTTTCACATTGTTATATGGTAACAGCCATATTCCCTGATGGAGCAGAAAGTTATCCCTCCACAGAAGCCTGTGCAACCATCGACCGTGATAAACCTCTGCTAACAAAAGTGTCGGTGCAAACAACAGATGCAACAACAGGCGAAATGGAACTGGAATGGTCCAAGCCACCCTATGCCGATACAGCATTCAGCGGCCCATTCCATTATCTAATCTATAGAGCAGAGAATGCACCAAATAATTGGAATCTCATTGATTCGACCACAAGCATTAACGATACATCATATACAGATCTCAACCTAAATACTCAAGACAATCAATATTTTTACCACATTGATTTATATCAGGTGGCTCCATCTCAACGACAAAAAATTAACGAATCGCCTTATTCTTCGTCCGTATACATCAGCACAATCTCTAATGACGAGTCGATCACGATAAGTTTTGATTTTGATGTATCATGGAATAACGAAAGCTATACGATATACCGGAAGGATCCCGGAAGCAGTAGTTTTGATTCAATCACGACAATAACAGATACGACATATAAAGATACCGGATTAATAAATGGACAAACGTACTGCTACAAAGTAAAGTCAATAGGTGCTTACTCCGTGTCGGGTATTGTTGATCCGATAATAAATTACTCACAGGAAACGTGTACACAACCTAAAGACAATGATGCCCCTTGCGCTCCCACACTTAGTGTTACCGTTAATTGTTTCGACATATCGAATGATCTTAAATGGACGAATCCAAATAACACATGCGCGAATGATGTGGCCAAATACGACATTTATTTTAAACCATTGAAGACAGGCAACTTCACAAATATCCATTCAACCCAACCTGCAGAAGACACAACTTACACTCACCAAAAGACCAATAGCATAGCAGGATGTTATCAGGTTGTAGCGATAGACTCGTCCGATAATGAAAGTAGTCCAAGTAATACAGTATGTGTTGATATTGATAGCTGTGACATCTACCGCTTGCCAAATGTTTTTACTCCCAACGGTGACGGAAAGAATGATTATTTAAGACCTTTCCCTTATGACTTTGTAGAAAGTGTAGACATGACAATATATAATCGCTGGGGTAATATCGTGTATGAAACAAATGATCCTGACATTAATTGGGACGGGACTCATCAGGATAATGGGCAAGACTGTGCCGAAGGCGTTTATTATTATGTATGTGAAGTTTATCAGCAATCATTAGAAGGCAAGGAAAAAACAGTTCTGACGGGTGAAGTAACCCTTCTGAGATAATATAATAACGTGTAAATCTGAACTTTACAGCCACACCTCAAAAAAATGTATTATTTTTTTAAAAAAAAGTTGTAAAAAATATTATCAATCCAAAAATCGCATTACCTTTGTACATTATTAATTAATCAATTACCTATTTAAATGAACACAGGAAAAGTAAAATTTTTTAATGAAGCCAAAGGATATGGATTCATTAAAGACCAGGAATCAGACAAAGAGTATTTCGTACACGTAACAGGTCTTGTAGACAAGATCAAAGAAGATGACGAAGTCTCTTTTGACCTTCAAGAAGGCAAAAAAGGATTAAATGCAGTAAATGTAAAACTCCTATAATAGTTTGAATTTACAAGATTTAACAAAAGTCTTACACCTCGGTGTAAGACTTTTTTTTATTATATAAACCCCATAACGATAAATACAAAACTTATTTATCGGAAATAATTTCAAACTCTGTCCTTCGATTTTGCTGACGCCCCTCTTCAGTATCATTGTCAGCAATGGGTTTCCGAAAACCATATCCTTTAAATTCCAGGCGATCTTTATCTATTCCCTTATCAACCAGATAATCCACAACAGATTTGGCCCTTTCTTGAGACAGCTTTTCATTATAGCTGGCAGAACCAACATTATCCGTATGACCTGAGATCTCAACCCGTATCGCCGGATTCTCCTTCATAATATCATATAGCCGGTCAAGCTCGGAACGCGATGATTCCCTGAGTTCAGACTTCCCGGAATCGAAGAATATATTTCTCAAAACAATACGGCTTCCGATTTCAATTTTATTTAAAGCAATATCATTTTTAATCTCTTCATAATTCTTATCTTTATCAGTAAGATCAATATTTTTGGAATAAAACAAATAGCCTTCAGCCATTACAGATATCCCATAATTTTTTCCTAATGGCAATGAAATCACATACTTACCTGTTTCAGGATTGGATTTAAAACTTGTGATATCTTCATTTTTATTATTATCAGTAAGTACAACTCGCGCCTCAAGCGGTTCCTCAGTTTTTTTATCGGTGATACGTCCTTTCATTGTAACGAGCTGAATCTCCTCTATGGCAACTTTACCTTCGATTTCGGTTTCTACAGGAACATTCTGAAAAGCAAGCAATTTGTGCTTTTTACTATTTACTACATTTTTAGATTCCCCTAAAAATGTAATCTTATAAATATCCTGACAGCCGTATCCCCCGGCACGTTCTGATGAGAGATAAGCATATTTATTGTCTTTTAATACAGTTATAAAAACTTCATCACCTGCTGTATTGATCGGATAACCCAAATTCTCGGGTTTGGTCCACTCTCCGTTTTGCAATTCAGCTTTAAAAAGATCATATCCTCCCATCGCCTTATGTCCTTTAGAGCTAAAATAAAGTGTTTTCCCGTCAGAATGCATAAATACAGATGCTTCATCAAGCGGTGTGTTAACAGAAGCACCAAGATTCTTCCCTTCCGTCCATCTTCCTTTTTCATCCTTCTGGCTCACATATATATCGTGTTTTCCATATCCTCCGGCTTTATCAGATACATAAAACAGTTTGTCACCATCTGGAGAAAATGCTGCATACGACTCATGCGATTCGGTATTAATTTTCTTTGATAATCCTTTCGGCTTGTTCCAACCCTCATTTTCCCGCTCTGATAAATATAAGTCTCCTCCTCCAGTTGCTCTGTAAAGGATCATTTGATTTCCGTCAGGAGACATACAGACAATCCCTTCGTGATTATCGGTACTTAACTTCTTTCCCGGTTTCTTAATTCCGGCAAAGTTTCCTTCAGCATCTTTTTCTCTTATGTAAATATTTTCTTTATATCCAAATTCATTCTCCTTCATTTCGGAATTATCTTCAGAAGGTCTTCGTGAAGTGAAATACAACATATTCTCATCAGCATCAAGGATCGGACTATAATCCTGATAAGGAGAATTCACCTGCTTGCCGAGGTTGTCCACAAACACGCGCCTGGGATTAGAAGTAATTTCATTAGCAATTTTGCATTCTGCGATCCGTTTATCTACCGCCTTACCTTTTTCTTTTAGCTCTTTAGGCGTTAATGTTTTACGAAATTCCTCAAATAAATCTAGAGCTTTACTGAATTGTTCCGCATACTGATAATACTTTCCAAGGACGTATTTTATATCTGGTTTTACCGAGGAGTCTAACTGATGAGCCTTTATCAGATATTTTCCTGCTTTATCTTTTTTATTTGTTTCAAAATAGCAAAGGCCAATTTTGTAATTCAAAAGTGCATTCTCCGAATTGAAATTGTAAGCCTGTAAATAATGGTCTGCCGCTTTCGGATAAAGACCTTCGCCTGATTCAAACAGACGATCACCTTGCCGAATATTCTTTTTAGCATCTCTTAATTCCTTCTTCTGATCTGGAAAAGCATCTTTGTCAAAGGGTATGGATTCCTGAGCCATTAAAAAATTAACCGACAGCAGACAAAATATAAGTAAGTGTAAAAAGTAACTGTATTTTACCATTGCATTAAAGATTTAAATAAATTAATCACATTGCTTATCTATAAAAGACTTTACAGAGTCAATCCCCAGAGAAAATGCTTTTGACCAATCCTTGCACGCTTCCTCCGGTAATCTTTGCATCTCTTTAGTTATTCCCCGGTTTAAAAAAGCTACACCATATTGCTCATTAATCTGTATTGCCTGATTATAGTCCTCCACTGCTTTTTTATACTCACCGAGTTTAAAATATACATTTCCGCGATTATTAAATGCCTCTGCAAAATTTTTGTCAATCATTATTGCTTTAGTATAATCATCAATAGCTTTAGTGTAATTCTCAGTTTTAAAGTACACGATGCCCCGCAGATTATACAAAGAAGCATTAGAAGAGTCCAAATTAATACTTTCCTTATAATCCGTTAAGGCACTCTGATACTCTTCCATTTCGCATTTTAAGTTTGCCAGGTTAGAATATTTATATGCCGCTTCAGCTCCTATGGAAATCGAAGTTTGATAATCGGCCAATGCCTTTTGGAGTTTTCCTTGCCTATAATAAGCACTCCCCCGGTCATGATAAGCTTTGGCAAATCCTTTATTCGCTTCAATTGCCTTAGTGAAAGCTTGTATTGCGCTTTTATAATCCTGTTGGGCAAAATAACTATTGCCAAGAAAATGCCATGCTTTAGCATAATCCGCATTAAGTTCAGTTGCTCGTTGAAGATCTTCAATGGCCAGGTCTAATTCGTTTAGATAAAACCGGGCTATTCCCCGGTAAAAATAAGCCTTCGGCAATGACTCAAGCCGAATAACCTGGTTATAATCCTGGATAGCAGCCTCATAATTTTTTTGCTCAAAGTTGACGATTCCTCTGTTCATTAAAGCTTTGGTAAACTCAGCTTCTTTAGCAATCGCTTTATTAAAGCTGGATTTGGCCAGGTCCGGATTGCCATCCTGATATGCACTGACTCCCTGATTAAAAAACGCTCTTGCTTTTTGTTCATTGGATTCCCGATAGGCTTTTACAGTATCCTGATCCTGGGCAAGCAAAGCATCAGGAACGACAATCATAAGGCATAAAAAGCTCAAAGTTATGTATAGTTTCTTCATTTATTTTTATTTAAAAAGATTTATACTTTTGCATTGTCTAAGGTAATAAAAAACAATACCGATAAGCAACTAATTTCTAAAGAAAATTTATTATGACAATCAAGCACCTATCAATCTGCATTATATCGCTATTTCTTGTGATTGGATGTACACAGGAAAAGCCACAATCAGAAGATAACAAATCCGTTTCCGACACCAAAGCGAAAGAGCTTCCATGCCATCCGTTAACCTACGCTGCGTTATTTCAACAGGTGTCCGCAGAAAAGTATGCCCTGGAATATCAAGCTTATCATTTGGCCAAATTAGCACTTAACCAGGACTTAGCTGATGAGTCTATTAATCAACAACGTGCGGTTATTCTTGATATAGACGAGACTGTACTGGATAATAGCCCGTATGAATCTATGCTTGTTTTGCAGGACACAACTTATCCTTATAAATGGAAAGAATGGTTACAAAAAGCAGATGCACGATTATTGGCCGGAGTAAAAGACTTTCTTGAATATACTGCAAACAATGGTGTTGAAATATTTTACGTCACCAATCGAAAAGAAGAGTTCAGAGATGTAACTCTTGCTAACTTAAAAAAACATCAAATTCCTCAGGCAAATACCAGGCACCTGATAATGCGCACGAAGACTTCCAGCAAAACAGAACGCCGCAGCAAAATAAAAGAAGATTATCATATTTCTCTTTTAATCGGGGATAACCTAAATGACTTTTCGCAGATATTTGAAGAAAAAAGTAATGAATCAAAAAAAGCCCTTATTGACAATCACAAAGAACTTTTCGGCTCCCGATTCATTATTTTACCCAATGCTACATACGGCGATTGGGAAGGCGCTGTATACAACTATAACTATGGATTATCTGAAAAAGAAAAACATGAAAAAAGAATGGAAAGTCTTCAGGGATTTTAATTGATGCTATTGGTTTTTCAAGAATGCTTCCAATTAAAATACTTTTCAAAGATATCACTAAAAAAGCCGCTCTAAAAAAGAAGCGGCTTTTATTATAACAACAATTGTTAAAATATTCTTTAACTATTAATGTATTTCATATTGAAAGGGGAGTCTGGTCTGAATTGGTTTCATTTCAGTAATATCTTTCAAATATTTAAAATACTGATAGCTTTCTCCCATTTCGTTTTGTATGATTTTGGATTTCATATTCATACCAAAGTTGCTAAAAAACTCTTTGAATGGATCTTTTCTTTTTGGATAGTCAGTCACCATATAGTCCTCTATTTCGGCATGTTCAGCAGCAATTTCCACTGCTTTATCTAAGCCTCCAAACTCATCAATGAGTCCAATTTCAAGGGCATCAATACCATTCCAGACTCTTCCTGAGCCAATTTTCTTAACTTCTTCTACAGTCATATCGCGTCCCTGAGCTACTTTTCCAACAAAATCCATGTAAAAATTTGTCACATTTTCCTGTAGCACTTCCCGCTCAAAAGATGTCAGAGGTTTGTAAGGATAACCGAAATCGGCGTGTTTATTGGTTTTTACACCATCGACAGTAATACCCAATTTGTTATTTAATAAACCTTTGATATTAGGTAATACACCAAAAACACCAATGGAACCCGTTAAGGTATTGGGCTGGGCCAGGATTCTATCTGCCGGGCAAGCAATATAATAACCTCCTGAAGCAGCCAGGTCTCCCATACTAACAATGACAGGTTTCTCTTTTTTGGCCAGCACAACTTCCCGCCAGATAATATCAGAGGCTAAACCACTACCACCGGGGGAATTCACCCGTAAAACAATTGCATTTACAGCTGTATCTTTTCTTGCTTTACGTATAGCTTTAGATATCCGCTCAGAGCCTATTACTTCATCACTGCCTTCGCCCATTTGGATTTCTCCAACAGCGTAAATTACAGCAATTTCCGGTTTTTTATTTAAATTCAACCCGGATTTATCTGTTTGGGAGTATTTATGCAACCCGATAAACTCTGGTTTTTCTTCTTCTTCAAGTCCTAGTCTTTCGCCTAACCGAGCATACAATTCATCTTTATAAATTATTTCATCAACAAGATTCTCCTTTTTTGCATCTTCTGGTTCGCGAAGCAACATGGAATCAGCTATTGTATTCAAACGATCGACAGTTACATCTCTTTGTTCTGTAATCCCCTGAAGTGTATGGTTCCAGATTCCGGATATGTATTTCATGCTTTGTTCTTTATTTGCTTCACTCATTTCCTCAAGCAAAAAAGGTTCTACCGCACTCTTATATTCGCCATAACGAACAACCTGCATGTCGACATCCAATTTTTCCAGTAACCCTTTATAAAACATCACATTCATGGACATCCCTCTGAAATCCATCATTCCACTGGGACTGAGATAAATTTTATCAGCTAAAGAGGCAAGATAATAAGCTTTTTGAGAAAGTACATCCGAATACGCTACTATAAACTTTCCGGAATCTTTGAAGTCTTTCAAACTATTACGTATAGATTCCAATGTGGCCATCCTTGCCTGAATAACAGATATATCAAGATAAATCCCTTTAATTTTATCATCTGTTTTGGCTCGTTCAATCTGATCTTTGATATCGTTTAGTCCCAAAACATTTAACTCATCCAACCCATTAAAATTAAATTTGCTAAATGGGTTAATCGGAGTACGTTCCGGTATCGGTTTATTTAATTCTATTTTCAAAACCGAATTATCTTTCACGGTAACGGTTTTTTTCTCAGCAAATGAAGCCATTGATGCTACAATTCCGGACAAGATAAAAAACACAATCAGCAATGTCAATAATGTCCCGACTAATGATGCCAATGTAAATTTGAAAAATTGTTTCATAAGATTAAATTTTGGTAATTAGGTGTTCTGTTTTTCCCGTTATTTTATGGGTTAACTCGCCTAAAACAAGTTAAAGACGATCTATAATTTTTGTTTTTTTCTCAATTAAAAACAAGTTATTAATTGAGCTACTAAATTAATAAAAAGCGGAGTATAAAAAACAACTCCGCTTTAAAAAAACAGATAACATCAATTATCTAACTAAATCCAACTCTAAGACGGAGACCAATAGCAATAAGTTACATCTAATACCTTATTTTTTTATTGGTTTTAATCTGTTGATTTTATGTATCTTCCTAATAAATACAAGAATTACAACTTTTCCTATGGCTTGAAAATGTGTATAAGAATTCAAGAATCATTAATTTTGTTTTCCAATGGAAAAACACATCTCATATATTCTGGCTGGTGGAAATATACCGGTTAGAGAAGATTATATAGCAGAGGCAGCTTTAATTTTGCAAAATTCAGGGATAAAAATTTTGCATTGCTCCTCAATTTATGAAAGCACTCCCTGGGGATTTACGGCTGAACAAAACTTCCTGAATCAAGTCTTTAAACTATCAACAAGCCTTTCCCCCGAAGAACTACTCAATGTTTTGCTAAATACCGAACAAAAATTAGGCAGGAAACGAACCAATAAAAACGGATACCATTCGCGAGTCATAGATTTGGATATTCTTTTTTATAATGACCAAATAGTAGAAAGCAAAAACCTGACTATTCCGCATCCACGAATAGCAGAAAGGCGTTTTACATTAGAACCTCTTAACGAATTAATTCCGGATTTTGTGCATCCTGTTATCGGACTTAGCATTCATACACTTCTGAACAAATGCCAGGACAAGGGAAAAGTAACCATCTATAATCCAGACAAAAATGAGTAACCGATTTATTGCTATTGAAGGAAATATTGGAGCAGGGAAAACATCATTAGCCCGTTTGCTGGCTAATGAACTGAATGCACAGCTTATTCTGGAACAGTTTGAGAAGAACTCTTTTTTGCCTTTATTCTACAAAGAGCCGCAACGGTATGCCTTTCCTTTGGAAATGTCTTTTCTTGCCGATCGCTATCAACAACTAAAAAGTAAACTTTCTTCTCCCGAACTATTCCAATCTACAATTGTTGCAGACTATTTTATTAGCAAATCATTGATCTTCGCCAGAAAAACATTGCAAGATGATGAATATAAATTGTATTCCAAGTTATTTTCTATTATTTCTTCCAGTTTGCGCAAACCTGATTTGTTGGTTTATTTATTTTCAGACATCCCCAGATTAAGAGAAAACATCAGAAACAGAGGCAGAGATTATGAACAAGAGATAGATAATGAATATCTGGAAAAAATTCAATCAAGTTATTTTGAATTTATTCATAACCATTCCAACATGGCAATTGTCATCATTGATAACAGCAAACTTGATTTCGTAAATAAAGAAGAAGATTTTGCAAAACTCAAGGAGATTATCATGCAAAAGCACAGCCACGGTATCCATCGTTATACATTGGAGTGAATTGGAACGCTGTCAAGGCTAGTCACTGGCTGAAACATCACCAGACAAAAGGAAATACAAATGCATTCGCAAAGAATTTTTGCGTTTTGCTCTTTATTGAAAAAGTAAATGCCTCAATCGATCATTTGATTGAGGCATTTCGTGTCGTTCAGTTTTGTTGCAGTTTATCGTAAAATTATTACAGTACCTTTTTTCGTAAATTCTTTCCCCCAAACACTCTTGTAATAAATTAAATAAGCATAAGAGTCGTTCGGTGCTAGTTCGCCGTCAATTCTTCCATCCCATCCTTCATTCACATCTTCAGTCTGGAATATAATGTTTCCATAGCGATCAAAGATTTTAAATTCATACTCCTTAACTGCAGACATATCGCCTTTCGGTTTGAAGACATCATTGATTCCATCACCATTAGGCGAAAAGGCATTAGGAATGAAAAATGTTGAACAATCCTCGGTTTTGGCTACTACGGAAGCTGTATTTTGGCAACCATTAGTATCTGTGCCGGTGACAGTATATTCTTTGGTAGACATTGGCATAATAGTGATATTGTCACCGGTTGCTCCGTTGCTCCAGTCGTAACTCTCAGCTCCTGAAGCATATAACTCTGTTTCTTCTCCCAAACAAATAATGCTATCTGCCACTTCAGCAGTTATATCCGGTAATGGAAAAACTGTAACCGTTGCTGTATCCTGGTTTTGACAGGAATGCTTATCGGTTACTGTAACATAATAGTTTTTGGTTGTATCGGGAGAAACTGTAATAGAAGAGACTTTATCTCCTGTATTCCACTCATAAACCTGACCTCCGCTTGCGTTTAAATCCGTTTGTTCGCCAAAACATATTTCTTTATCCGGGCCGGCATCGGCATTGGGTAATGGATGAACAGTTAAATTTACGGTATCATACCCTTTACATCCTAAGCTAGATGCTACTGTCAGAAAATAAGCCGAATCTTTTTGCGGACTTACGGTAATGCTTTTTGTGGAGTCACCTGTACTCCATGCATAATATCCGGAAACCTGCGATGCAGTAAATGTCGCTGAATCGCCTACACAAATATCTTTATCTGTTCCGGCATTTGCTGTGGGCGTTGGTGCGACGGTTACATTGACTGAATCTTTACCCACACAATTTCCATCTGTTACTGTAACTTTATACTGTGCGCTGGAATCGACCTGTATAGTCCGGGATATAGCACCTGTATTCCACTGATAAGTATCATAACCTGTATCCGCTTCCAGTGTCGCATAACTACCAGGATCCGCACAAATGGTTGTATCAGGACCTAATTTGGGATCCGGTTCAGGAATTACGTTCACTGTAACATTAGCACTTGCTGCGTTTCCTGAAGTATCCAGAATAAAAACAGTATAGGTTTTAGTAGAACTCGGCTTTACCCAGCCTGCATTAAAGGCCTGGATTCCGTTACTCCATGATACATTTTGCTGTCCGGGGCAGTATATTTCAACTTCATCAATACCCCAGGCATCATATCCCTGGTCAGAAGTGGATAACTGCGCCCAGCGAAACTGCGTACTTGTTGTAGCTGCAGCAGCAGGTATACTATCTTCATATTCATGCCAGTAATATAATGTTTGAGTTGGTGGTGAGGGCGGCACGCCATCCGGTTCCCAGTAACCACCCCTACCTTTTGATGTGGTATTTCCCTGAAAAGGAGGTGTTGTAGCATTAGTTCCTACCGGATCCAAGTCAGGACCAGGGAAATCTGTCCATGTATTTCCACTATTGGTCGAATATTGCAAATGAACACCTTCATCTGGCTCATCCGGGTCTTCACAATCTCCATTTGTAGAAACTTTTCCATAACGCATCCACCATTTTATTACGCAACTGGTAGAAGACACATCATAAGGATTTGTAATTAAAGTTCTTTCCTGCGAATTGGTTGTTCCTACCCACAAGTGAGCTCCTCCGGGACCCTGCCCGCAGGGATTTGTAAACACCGGGTTAGCCGCTGTTGATGACCAGCCGGAGCCTATCGTTCCATTATCAAACGTATTATTCATTAGGAAGGTACACGAACCATCAGAAACTAACTGAAGGGAGTCACCTTCACATATCGTTGTATCTTTTGTTGGTTTTAATATTTCAATATCACATTGCCCATGTGCATAAAACACAAACCCAACAAAAACTATTAAAATTAATGTTATTCGTTTTAGCATAGGCGTACTCATAATTTTTCCTTTTTATTTGTTACAAGACACTTAAAACAATGATATAGTTGCCTAAAGATAAGCTCATTTGATTCACAAACATATCATTCTGTAATGAAGTATTCTCACTGTTTCACTATGATATAAATTTAGCACAAAAAAAAGCTGTCCGGAAAAGCCGGACAGCCATTTTAAAGAATTTTAATATTGCAATTTTACTTGAGTAAGGTCACAGAACCTGTTTTCTCAAATTCTTTACCCCAGATACTTTTGTAGTGTACATAATATACATAAACTCCATGAGGTGCATATTCTCCATCAATAATACCATTCCACCCTTCCTGTGGGTCTTCAGACTGGAAGATCACATCACCGAAACGGTTATAGATAATCATTTCATATTCATCTATAGCAGCAAACTGTCCCAGTGGTCTAAAGACATCATTTAAACCATCTCCATCAGGCGTGAAAGCATTAGGGATATAAAATGATGAGCAATCTTCAGCAATCACAGTCGTATTTGCTGTGGATTTACATCCATTCTGATCCGTACCGGTAACTGTATAGGTGGTTGATGACATGGGTTGAACAAAAATATTGCTACCTGAATTGCCCACGCTCCAATTATAAGTATCGGCTCCTGAAGCATATAACTCCGTTTCATCGCCAAGACAGATAGCACTGTCTTGAGAAGTAGCTTCTACGACAGGTAATGGATTAACCAAAACCCTTGTTGTATCATTATTCACACATCCATTAGCGTCTGTAACAGTAACATAATATTCTGTTGTATCGGTTGGGGAAACCGTAATAGTAGACACCATGTCATTAGTGCTCCATTCATAAACTTGTCCTCCGCTGGCTGTAAGATCAACCTGGTCTCCATTACAAATCTCTTTTACCGGACCTGCATCTGCATTAGGTAACGGGTTAACTTTTACCTGAATACTGTCTGTTGACCGACAGCCTAAAGGAGTAACCACGTCCAGCACATAAACAGAATCCTGCTTTGGACTAACCGTTACAGATTGTGCGGTATCGCCTGTATTCCAAATATACTCTGCGTTATTAACTGTTGCAGCAGAAAGAGTTATAGAGTCTCCGATACAAATCTCTTCATCGGGTCCTGTATCAGCTACAGGTTTGGGTTCTACCGCTACATTAACGGAATCACTTCCTGTGCAATTTCCTTTGGTAACTGTAACGGAATAGTTAGCTGTAGAGTCAACCTGAATTGTTTGCGATGTTGCTCCTGTATTCCATAAATACGTATCAAAACCAGAATCAGCTTCTAAGGTTGCATAGCTATTCGGGTCTTCACAAATAATCGTATCCGGTCCCAGGCCTGGTTCGGGTTCGGGTATAACATTCACTGTAACATTGGCACTTGCAGAGTTTCCTGAAGTATCCAGAATAAAAACTGTGTATGTTTTTGTAGCGCTGGGTTTCACCCATCCGGCATTAAAAGCCTGTATCCCATTACTCCATGAAATATTTTGTTGCCCCGGGCAATAAATCTCTACTTCATCAATTCCCCAGGCATCATAACCTGAACTGCTCGTTGCTAATTGCGCCCACCGAAACCTGGTATTTGTGGTAGCCGCAGCTGCAGGCACATTATTTTCATATTCATGCCAATAATAGACGGATTGTGATGGTGGTGATGGTGGTACTCCATCAGGCTCCCAGTATCCACCGGAGCCTTTTGTAACAGTATTACCCTGGAAAGGAGGAGTAAAAGAATTAACTCCTACAGGATCCATATCGGGACCAGGAAAATTCGTCCATGTAGCCCCATTGTTCGTGGAATACTGCAAATTGACACCTTCGTCTTGTGCATCCGGATCTTCACAATTTCCGGAATTAGATATCTCTCCATAACGCATCCACCATTTCACTACACAACTTGTGGAAGAGACATCATATGAATTTGTAACTAACGTTCTTTCCTGCGAATTGGTTGTTCCTACCCATAAGTGAGATCCAGCAGGGCCAGCACCACATGGATTAGTAAATACCGGATTAGCTGCTGTTGATGACCACCCTGAACCAATTGTTCCATTATCAAAGGTATTGTTCATCAAAAAGGTACATGATCCATCAGAAATTAACTGAAGAGAATCCCCTTCACATATAGTCGTATCTTGTGTTGGCGTTAATATTTCAATATTACATTGGCCGCTTGCGTAGCCCCATCCAAGCAGCATAAAAACGATTAGCCAGATTTGTTTTCTCATTATTTTTTAATTTAGTAGTGTTCGATTAGATGTTATAAGAATTGTGCTGTTTTCGGATTAACCTGCAGGATTAACACTTAATTCTCTTAATTCAAATTTTGAAAGTGGTTCAACACTATCCCTCTCTATGAAACGCTTAAAGATAGACAGCCCATCCGGGGAATCAAAACTGCATTTACCTTCGATACTTTCGCCAGGGTCAAGGGTCAATTCATACTTGTATTCCGCATCTTTATAAAAATCACAATTTCTGCAATTATCTCCTTGCCATCTCACTTCATACCATTCAACATGTAATTTCTGATCCGTTGTATTTACAAACTTTAACAATACCATTTCCTGATTGATTCCTTCAGAGGGATCTTCCCAAATTTTGTCCATCTGATAAATCATAACTCCATTGGATTCTTTAAAAAGCTTCCAACCTTCTTCCTGTCCAATCGTGATTACAGGAATAATCATTATTATCAACAGTATAACCTTTTTCATAACATATGTTTTTTTCGTGTTTACTATTTCTTTGACACAGGCGATTAATCAAAAGTTGCCCCGCACTCAATTTTTTATTTTATTAAGTATGATGTTACAAAATTAATACGTTTTTTGATTAAAATTACAGTTCTTCATTTATGATTTTATATGAATCATAATAAACTCTCCTTCTATCTTTTACAAACAATATATACAATTCAGGATGAGTGCCAATTTTTCTATCCTACTTTAAAAATCATCATTTTTAAGAGTATAAACAAACAGTTTTTTTACTTTCGCAACCAAAAAATGAAAGAATATAAATATTTATTTATTGATTTAGACGGTACCATGTGGGACTTTGCCCAAAATGCAAGAACCACTTTGTATGAGATCTTTGATTTCCACAACTTTAAAAATTCCGGGGTGGAAAGCTTTAATACATTTCTATCTATTTATCAGAAAATCAATACAGACTTATGGGCTTTGTTCCGGGAAGAAAAAGTCAGTAAAGACTTTCTGAGCGTTGAACGATTCCGGAAAACATTAGCTCAATTATCTCAGGATGAAAATAAAGCCAACCAAATGGCTCAGCAATATTTATCATGGAGTTCGGAAAAAACACAACTCTATCCGGGTGTTATTGATACATTGGAACATCTTCAAAAGAAATATACTTTGCATATCCTAACCAATGGTTTTAATGAGGTGCAATATAAAAAAATAGAAAACAGCGGATTATCGCCATATTTTCATACAATAATCACTAGTGATGATGCCGGAGCTAAAAAGCCGGAAAAACAATTCTTTGATTACGCCTTTTTACATACTCAGGCAAAACCCGAGCAAACATTAATGATTGGTGATAATGAAGAGGTAGACATTGCCGGGGCTATAAAGGCAGATATTGATCAGGTTTTTGTCAATATGGACAAACGTCAGGTTCCCGGGCTGAATCCGACGTTTGAAATTCAAAATTTCTCTGAATTAAAAACCATGTTATAACTTGCACCTGGCCTGCATCTTTTATAAAAAATATTTTTTTGCATGAAGGGCAGCAGCCATCAGATACTAAACCATAAAAATTTATTTTTGGGCGGATTTATTTTCGTGCTAATTCCGCAATAACTGTCTTTCCGGCACTAACAGTCGTATTGATATCGACTTTTATTTTTGCTGTAGCAGGTAAGAAATGATCTACTCTGGATCCGAATTTTATAAACCCCAAAGGTTGTCCTGCATAAACTCCTGTATTTTGTCGTGCATAATTTACTATTCGCCGGGCTAAAATCCCCGCGATTTGTCTAATCCATATTGTCTGGCCATCGTCAGAAACCATCTTTACCGTGTTGCGCTCATTTTCATCGGATGCTTTCGGATTATAAGCAGGTAAGAATTTCCCTTTTTGGTATTCCACACCAGTAACTTTGCCTGCCACGGGATATCGATTCATGTGCGTATCAAAGGGCGACATAAACACGGATACCTGCCAGGCCATATTGTCCGGAAAACTTTCATGCTCGACTTGTTCAACAGCTACAACTTTACCATCGGCTGAACTGATAATTTCCCCCGGATTAGCTCTTACATCTAAAACAGGCACCCGGAAAAAAAAGATAACCCATATGATAAGAGTAAGAATAACTGCAGTTATTAAGGCAGATATCCATAAAGCTGCAATCATCACCCATGAGGCATAAAGCAGCATTGCTCCAAAACTCAGAGCTATAAAAATTGAAGGTGTCCCTTCTTTGTTAATTGTATATTTTGTCATTTTAATGTTAATATCGTTGTTACTTTATTACAGACTGATAATCAAAGTCAAATATAACCAAATTATCGGAGCTGCAACAATCAAACTATCAAACCGGTCAAGAACACCTCCATGCCCGGGTAAAAATTTACCAGAGTCTTTAACTCCTGCTTTGCGTTTAAGTAATGAAGCCAGATAATCGCCGGCAATAGCAGATAAGGCGGTTATTAAAGCAAAAAAGATCCAGGCAGCAAGTCCTATAAATGAGTATATTGATGCAAATATAATTCCTGAAATAATTGTAAAAACAACTCCCCCGACACTGCCTTCCCAGGTTTTTTTCGGAGAGACTTCAGGAAATATCAATGTCTTCCCGAACAATCTTCCCGATAAATAAGCAAATGTATCATTAACCCAAACCATAACAAGCACAGCAAAAAATACAGAATGAGAATAGTGATAATCAGCTACCGGGTTAAACATTAGTAAGGCCATAGCCACAAATCCCAGACCCGGATAAATAATCGTCTTTAACCAGCTTTTAAATAAACCTAAAGATACGTGTGAATGATAAGAACAATAGAATACAATGATTAAGGGAAAGATCAGATTTACAAGAAATAATGTTCCCGGCATCAAATCAAAAGAAAAAAAAGCTGTTGAAAGGAATAGCCCTCCCACAGAAAATGTATTTACAAGCTTAATAACCTTATTTTGGTTATTTAGAAGATTATTAAATTCATATGCGGCTCCAATACTAAACAGTAAAAACAAGACCGTAAATAAGTAGAAACTCCATAATATTGAAGTCAAAATAGCTCCAACAAACAAAGCTCCATATAACGTTCTTTGCCAAAAATTACTCACTCTTCGAAATATTTGAGATAATGTATTTTGCCTTAACAACCTCCGCAGCCTGAACATACAACTCGATTTCTCCAAAGAGATAGGCTGAGTCTTGTTTATTCAGGCTTTTGCATTCGATGCCACTATCAATTAACTTTGTTCTTATCAATTCCGCATCAAACAAATCACCTGAGGCATAAACTTTTTTCCATTCCGGATTGCTCATCTACTTGCCTTTAATTTTTTCAATTTTCTATTTTACTGATAACAATTTTGAGCATCAGAGATACATCTTGCTTTCCGAAAGTTATTCTTTCTTATCCTTATCTGATTTTTCATCCTTATCCTCTTCGCTATCAGACTTATCCTTTGTCTCTTGATCTGAAGATGGCTTTTTAACTTCGTTGTCTTGCTTCTCTGAAGTTTCTGAATGACCGGAAGAATCATCTGTATCTTTTTCTTTAGACGTTTCTGTTTCTTCTTTCTTTTCTTCTACATCTTCATCCTCATCGATTTGAATATTAGCTTTACTAATCGCACTCAGAATATCTTCATCTTCTTCCTTATCGCTCCACTCTCTTTCACCAAAGATTCTTTGCACGTCATCTCTGAATATAACTTCTTTCTCCAGTAACGTTTTTGCTAATTCTAACAGTTGCTCTTTGTGGTCTCTCAATATTTTCTTAGCATTTTCATATGCATCTTCTATCACTTTACTAATTTCTTCATCTATAACCTGAGCAGTTTTCTCGCTGTATGGCTTAGTAAAGGAATATTCACTTCTTCCAGAAGAGTCATAAAAACTAATATTTCCTATACGTTCATTCAATCCAAAATAGGTCACAATGGCATAGGCTTGCTTCGTAACCTTTTCCAAATCATTTAAGGCGCCTGTGGAAACTTTATTAAAAATAATTTCTTCGGCAGCTCTACCCCCCAGAGCAGCAGTAATTTCGTCAAACATTTGATCATAAGTTGTAATCTGACGTTCTTCCGGGAGATACCAAGCTGCTCCAAGGGCTTTTCCTCGCGGTATAATGGTAACTTTCACCAATGGCTGCGCATACCGAAGCATCCAGCTAACCGAAGCGTGGCCGGCTTCATGAAACGCAATAACTTCTTTTTCTTGTTTGGAAATAATTTTATTTCGTTTTTCCAAACCGCCAATGATACGGTCGATAGCGTCAATAAAATCCTGCCGAGTAACTTTAGTATGTTTATTACGTGCACCAATAAGTGCTGCCTCATTACATGCATTGGCAATATCTGCACCGGAGAATCCGGGCGTCTGTTTAGCCAACAGCTCTAAGTTCACGTTCTCTCCTAACTTTAACTCTTGCGTATGAACACCAAATATCTGTTTTCTTTCTTTTAAGTCAGGTAGTTCAACATGAATTTGTCTGTCAAAACGTCCGGCCCTCAACAGAGCTTTATCCAACATATCAGCGCGGTTGGTAGCAGCCAGGATAATAACTCCTGCATTGGATGAAAAGCCATCCATCTCAGTGAGCAACTGGTTAAGTGTATTTTCCTTTTCATCATTTGACCCTGCCATAGGATTCTTTCCTCTGGCGCGGCCAATTGCATCAATTTCATCGATAAAGATAATACAGGGGGCTTTTTCTTTGGCTTGCTTGAAAAGATCGCGAACACGCGAAGCTCCCACCCCTACGAACATTTCTACAAAATCAGATCCGGACATAGAAAAGAAAGGAACCTGTGCTTCTCCGGCAACAGCTTTTGCTAACAGCGTTTTTCCGGTACCCGGAGGGCCGACTAATAATGCACCTTTGGGAATTTTTCCGCCTAAGCTGGTATATTTTTCCGGTTCTTTCAGGAAATCTACGATTTCCATGATTTCAATCTTTGCTTCTTCCAGACCGGCAACATCTTTGAAATTGACATTAATACTGGTTTTCTTATCAAAAATCTGGGCTTTGGATTTACCCATATTAAACATCTGACTACCACCGCCGCCACCGCCGCGGCTCATCATACGCATAAGGAAGAACCAGAGAGCAACTAAGAAAAGAATAGGTATGAGCCAACCTAAAATTTCAGTTCCCCAATTTCGACGTTTTTCGCCTTTTACGTGTGGCCAATAGCTTAAATCTGTATCGTTTTGCAGTTCTTTCAAATCATCCATGAAGCTTTCCACCGTAACAAATTCATATTTGTAATGTGGACCTGAAGAACCCTCCATAAAACCCTGATCACGTAAATCTTCATATCTGGATTTTTGCTGAAGTTTGTCTTCCAGTATTGTTATTTCTGCATATTCTTCATTAACAACAATGATCTTTTTAACATCCTCATCTTTTATCATGTCTCTGAGTTCACTCCAGCCAATATCCTTCAGTGCTCCCTGCATGCTGAATATCTGAAGCAAAATGAAGAGCAGTGCAATTGCACCATATATCCAATAAAAATTATTATTCTTCTTTTTTGGATCTTCAGACCCGCTATTTTCGGGTACTTTATTTTCCTTGTTATTTTCTGCCATACTTTTTTATTCTAATAATTATCTTCTAATTCATGCTTTTCAGCATCTGCCCATACATCTTCCAGTTGATAAAAGGACCTCATATTTTCAACAAAAACATGAACAACAACATCGAAATAATCCAGGAGAATCCACTCTGCATTTTCCCGACCTTCAATATGAAATGGTTTTGAATTTGCCCTTTCTCTCACTGTTTCCTCCACATAATCTGCTATTGCTTCAACCTGTACCTTGGACGATCCATGGCATATAACAAAGTAATCACAAACAGCGTTATCCAGTTTTTTCATATTTAAAGTGACAATATTTTTGCCTTTTTTATCCTGAATCCCCTCAATAATATGATTAACAAGTTCTGTTGAATTTGGTTCTTGTTTTTGGTCTGATTTCATTCGCACTCGTTTTGTTTTACAAAAATAACTATTTTTAGCAACCTGTATCAGTAATCTATTTCTTGAACATGCATTGTTTTTGAAAAACAATCATAAAACTACATCCAACTATATATCAATTATTTCACACAACTATGTCTTTTGCTTTTGCTGGCTAAAATTTTTAAATGTAAATCACCATGCTACATTATATCGATCGCATTAATTCTACCAATCATTATGTTAAAGACCTATTGCAAAAATCTTACCCCGAAGAACTTAGCATGTTCATTGCCAAAGAACAAACTCAGGGTCGTGGCCAACAGGGTAATTATTGGTTTAGCGATACGGGCAAAAACCATACCGGGACTATCGTATTTTATCCCGTCGAACTTCCCCCGTCCCTACAATATCAACTGAGTAAACTCCTTTCGCTGGCTATTATAAAAACTTTACATCATTTTGTCCAATCGGACAACCTGTCAGTAAAATGGCCTAACGATATTTATTATGGCAATCAAAAAATTGCCGGGATACTTATTGAGTCCTCTATTTTGGGGAATCAATTTGAATATGTAATCGGCGGTATTGGTATAAATATCAACCAGGACTATTTCCCGGATTATTTGCCCAATCCCATTTCACTTAAAATGATAACCCAAAAACATATTGCTTTAGATCAATTTAACAGGCTTTTGCACAGAGAAATTCAATCGATGTATAAGCACACAGATCTTCTTAAAAAACATATTGACCATGATTTTCTCAACCGCCTATATTTAAGGAATACACTTGCTACCTTTAAATCCGGGGGGCAGATTTTCAAAGCATACATCAAGGATGTGGATTCTTACGGGCGTTTAATCTTAAAACGTGAAGACGGCCAACAACTCGTTTATGCTTTTAAAGAAATTGAATATCTCCGGGATTGATAGCATCATGACAAGTTCTTAAAACTTTTCATTTGATCAGTATTACTTCATCCCCAGTTTGCAGGATCTTCGCGCCATTTAGCCAAAGATGCCATATCTTCTTTCTTTATATAATCATTTTCCTTTGCATGTTTCAAAAGAGTATCATAGTCGGAAAGCGTATATAATTTGCAGTCTTCGTCCTTAAAGCTATCAATTGCTTTTTGAAAACCATAAGAAAATATAGCTACCATGCCTTTTACTTTGCACCCTTCATTGCGCAATGCTTTAACAGCATTAAGGCTACTTTTTCCTGTTGATATTAAATCTTCAATAACAACAACAGATTGTCCTGTTTCCAATAATCCTTCCACCTTATTTTCCAGGCCATGAGCTTTAGCAGAGGAACGCACGTAAACAAATGGTTTCCCTAACTCCTGGGCAACAAGGGCTCCCAGGGCAATTCCTCCGGTAGCAACTCCGGCAACCACATCGACTCCTTCAAATTCATCCTGAATGATTTTACTCATCTCATGACGAAGATATGTTCGGATAATCGGAAACGATAAAGTCTTTCGATTATCACAATAGATAGGCGATTTCCATCCGGATACCCATGTAAACGGATTAGCATTATTTAATTTTATTGCTTTTATTTGCAATAAAAATTCGGCAGTTTTTTCTGCGATTTCATCATTGTAAAGCATCGGCTATGATTTGTATTTATGTTAACTCACGAAAAATAGTTTTAAACTCCCACTTTAAAGATACAAAAAAAACTAATTCCTTTCAAATAAATGATATTTCTACATTAAAAAATATCACAAAAAAATTTCTCAAGGGAGAGATTAATACGGATGAACTTCATTTACAGGGTAATACCAGAACTATTTACAACAATTTTATTTATCTTTATCCTCAATTGGATGCTGCCGGCGGAGCAGTATTTAATCAAAACAAGGAATTACTCATGATCTACCGGCGGGGTTTTTGGGATTTACCAAAAGGAAAAACTGAGCCGGGAGAGTCTGATGAGCAATCGGCAGTAAGGGAAGTGGAAGAAGAAACAAGTATACAAAAACCTGAAATTATTCAGTCCTTACCCGACACTTATCATATGTATCGCATTGATGACCAATGGGTAACAAAAAGAACCCGATGGTTTCTTATGGCTACAGAGAACCAGCCTCTGAAACCTCAAACCGAAGAAGATATCGAACTTGCACAATGGGTTAACATCAATAAACTGGATACCAAACTCAAACAAACTTACGATTCTTTACAACCGCTCATAATCAATGCAATTCAAGAAGTGGATTCGGGGAAGAATATCATAAAATAACCAAAAGCTATCTTTTCATTTCCCGATTAATGCTTCCTTTTCTGATTTAATCGTTTATAGATTTTTTTTAACCCCCCTTCACTTAACTTGGGAAAATATTTTTGAATAATTTCTCCATCCGGTCCTATTAGCATAAATCGTGGGATCGTTGGAATATTGAATTTCTTAGTGATTTTATACTGATGAGCAAAATGAGCTAAATCCCAGTTATAGTCGTTCGATTGTACAAATTTTTCATAGTCCTGATAATCTTCATCTAAAAATATGCTTAATAAATAAATGTCATTTTTATGCTCGTTGTATAACTTCTTCATAACATCCATCTCCAGGACACACGCAAAACAATCGGTCTTAAAAAAACTAACTAAAAAATAGCGTCCCTGATAATCCTTAAAAGATACCGAATCGCCATTTGTCAATACAAATTTAAAATCTCTATATCCCTTATTTTTTTCTTCTTTTAGTTTCGTATTAAGTCGCGAAATAATCTGCTTGTGTTGTTCGAATTTTGTTTTTTCAGCAATCTGCCCAAGCACTTTTATGACATTATCCTGCCCATAATCACTCTGATAATACAAATCTTCCAGCAATGCAATAGCCACTAATTCCCGAAGTTGCTCATTTCTGAACAAAGTATCTTTCCCTAAGGCTTCATCAAGCTGAAAGTACGATTTCTCTTTGTTGATACTGTTGGTCAAATCCCGATGCGTGATTTCTGCTGATTTATCGGGTACATAAACGGAAGCAAATTTTTTCAGGAAACTCATATACTCCCGATGTCTGTATTTTATCTGCCGTTGAGCGAGAAGTTCTTCGCCAGTTTGTCGCATATTATAGACATAAATAGCCGTTGACAACTGCCCCAGGCGATAATCGGCATAGTCTTTTACATATTGGTTATCAACCTGATCTATCCATTTTTCAATTTCAGTCTTCAAGGAATCATACATAGAAAAATTCCGTTGATAAAGGATCATCTTGATCTTGTTCTCGGGTAATATTGTGCCCGACACGGAGTCAAACCGCGAAATCATTTGGCCAACAGAAGAATCCTTCTCATTTTCAATTACCGCATCCAAAGGTTGTTCAAGAGGAAAGTACCCTTTTTTTCTTTCAACGCGTTTCTTATAATTAATCACAAGCTCTGCTGTAGAGCCAGGTTTAATATATAAAGATGTATGTTTGAAACCTATGGCAATTTTAAGCCTGTCAACTTGAGGCAGGAAGAATTTTAAATGAAAAGAACCATCTTTATTAATCTTAGTAGAAGCAATTACCTTTTCCGTCATGGATATATAATCCGCATATTGAATTACTTTTATCTCTCTTTCTTCACCATTTTTAACATTTCCCTTAATAACAGTATTTTCTGCTAACAAATGATTTCCCAAAGGAATAAAAAGCAAAACAAACACTATTTGCAGAAATCTGGCCATAATTTATTTTATCATCGTATCAACAATACGTTCAAAACAAACATATTATTTCATGTCGATATTAATTTCTTCCGGTATAAATTGACTGGCATCACCTCCGTGTTTCAAAATATCTCGCACTACGGAAGAGTTCATTGGTGTATGTTCCGGTTTTGTAAGCAAAAACACTGTTTCAATATTGGCGTATAACATTTTATTTACCTGACCGATACTACGTTCAAATTCAAAATCAGCAGATGTCCTCAGGCCTCGTAAAATATAGTTTGCACCAATTTGCTTACAATAGTTTACCGTTAAACCTGTGAAGCTGTCTGCTTCAATATTTTTGTAGTCTTTAAATACAGTGTTAATCCATTCAAGGCGTTGTTCAATACTAAAGCAATGTTTCTTTTGAGCATTTTCGCCAATAGCAACAATGATTTTATCAAATATTTTTTCGGCCCGTAAGATAATAGACTTATGCCCAACGGTTATCGGGTCAAAGGATCCCGGAAAAACAGCTATTTTTTCATCCATAACAATCAATATTTATTTAAAAAGCAAAGATGGCAAATCTGAACTATTTTAAGCAAAGATCATGTAAATTTATCTGATTAGCAATTTTTTTTAGTCTTACCACCTTGCATCACTCATCTTTCAACCATTCAAAAAGCTCATAATGTTCATTGGACATACCCACAGCTTTGTATACCTTTTGGGCTTTTTGGTTTTGTTTTTCAACATAGAGACGAATGCCTTTGTAGTCTTTTCGCTCTTCCACCTCTTTTTTAACATGCTGATACATTGACTTAAAAACGCCCATGCCTCGATATTCAGGCTTTACAAAAACAGAATGTATCCATAAAACATCTCCGTTTCGCCAATCGCTCCATTCAAACAAAACCAAAAGATTAGCAATAATCTCGTCCTTATGTTTAGCAATAAGATAATGTCCGGTTTGGGGATGATCAAAAATATGCTTTACACCGGAATAAACAGTCTGCTCCTCAAGCACTATACCTTCTGTTTCATAAGCCATTTGCTTTTGAAATTCCACAATAGTATTCAAATAACTCTTATCAGCATGTAAAATATCAAGGTGATTTAGCATAGCAAAATCTTTTTATTTAAACTTCAGTGGAGAAATTTTCCTTTTAAGAGCCGGTAGAGGCTCTTTTTTATTTTTTGTCGGTATTAGCTGAGAAAAAACTAAAATGCACCTTGCCGTATTTTCTTTGATCTGTGATTTTCGGATGATCTGAAAAGTCATTATGTGCATCATGTTCAAGAATAAACAATCCTTCGTCATTCAACAAACTGTTTTCAAAGATCAAATCCGGTAAAGAATGTAGTTCATCCATATCATAAGGAGGGTCAGCAAAAATAATATCAAACTTTATTGCCGGACGATTCACATACTTAAGCACATTGGTTTGTTCAATGCGCAAATTATCAATTCCAAGCAATTCCTCCATTTGAGCAATAAACTGGACACATTGGCTATTTTGCTCCACAGCTGTAACATTCCGGGCCCCTCTAGAAACAAATTCCAGGGCGACACTTCCTGTACCGGAGAATAAATCCAAGACATCAGATTCTTCAAAATCCCAGGTCATAAGGATATTAAATAAGGCTTCCCGTGCTTTGTCTGTAGTAGGGCGCACGGGTAAATTCGCCGGTGGATTTATACGACGGCTTTTAAATGTTCCGCTAATTATTCGCAAAAGGCTGCTTGTTTTAAAGTTTCAAATTGATATTGGCATACATCCTCCTGATGATCTGTATCAAAAAAGATCTTTGCGGTGTCATCAAAATCGATATTTGCAATGTAGCGCTTCATCAAAGATATAATTTCGGAATCGTAATCAATTAATCCTGTAACTTTCAGAGGTATAGTTTTGGGATCATACCCAAGATTTCTATAGGCCAATACAATATAATAAACAAAGTCTTCTTTGGTATTGTATCGAAATTCATTACAAAACATCAAACGCTTATCCGAAAATGCAGATATATAAACTCTGCTATTGCGTATATCAGCTGCAATATATTTATCAGCATTATATTTGGCAGTACATTTCACAAAATCCGTTACATAATGATGCCAGGATAAATTTGATATATTCTGACGGATCATCTGTTGAAGCTTATTATCCCGGGCATAAATAACATAAGAGTAAAATTCCTTTAACATGTCATTTTGAATTGCCTCCTCCTCATTTAAGGGATGATTCAACTCCAGATATTTTCTTTTCTCTTTATTCTCGTAAAAGGAAAACGGGATTAAAGTAAACTTCGGCGATTCCATCAAAGCTAATTTCTTTTCCATTGGCTGATTTAACCATGGGAATTGCTTGAAAATATTTTCAAGCCCTGGTATCACGTCATCCCATGTTACTGCATCATTAAATGCAGCAGAATATAAAACAAGAATGTCCTGCTTTTGATTCTGTACCAGAAAAGAAAATCCATCGAGCGCCAGCCCAATGGATAATCGGTATAAGTTAAAATCATTTTCCCTAAACTCCGGGCTAAAAAACTTGTATCCGGGTTGTATGAAAGCACTCATATTACTCCCAGTTTCCGTCCGTAGTTGCTTCTTCCATGGAGCCTAATTTCAGGTCTATTGATCTATCGCGTGCTATCAGGTCTTCGTCAAGGCCTTTAAGATATGACTCTTTGGGGGCCACAATTTCAAAAACAGGCACCTCGATGTTTCCGCGATCAATTGACCCTGCATCCATTTGAAATGTATCTGCAGGTTCCTCTCCATTACGAGTTGAAAAAGGAATAAGACAAATCTGTCTTGATTTATAATCTACTTTATCAGGGTTATATAATGAGTCTTTTACACGCACATAACTTGTGTCACGCGTTACAAGGCCCATCTCCAATGCTTTCATTTCTGTTAATGTATCCGGTACATTTCCGGTTTTCATAACTACAGGCAAAGAATCTTCATGCATAAACGTAAGCAAAGTATCCCATGTTGACGCATATCTTTCATATTTTGCTTTGTAGGCAGATTGAACTCGACGGATATCTTTCATCTTTTTCGACACAACATCGATACGAAAATCTTCTTCAGCATTAAAACTGGTTACTTTATGGATGCTGTTATAAACCAGATAAGCCAGTACGATAATACCAGCAATTAGCACAACATGTAAAATGGCTCGTTTCATGATAATATTTCGGTTTTATTTGATAATTGCAAAAATAATGTTTTTTTTAATCTGATACGTTTAGCAAATTAAATGATCAAATTTATGATTTTATTTTAAAGTAACCTCATTTTATTTTTAAAAATTGTTAGAAACGATATATTAAAATTAAAGACAACCGTAGGTTTTCTGCTGCATCATCCTGCTGTCCAGCCTTTTGATACATCGCTACAGTGTATTCTGACTCAAAACCCGCCATCAAATTATTTATGTTTTTTAATACCCTCGGCGCTATTCTGTATACATAGCCAATATCTTTTCCTCTTGCATAACAATCTGTGTCAGGAGAAATAATATTCTCTGTGTAATTTTTGGCAAACCCTGCAAATAAACCGGCTTTCCAATTCTCACCAAATGAGCGGGAATAATCTGCCCAGATTGTAGCTGTGGGTTCATTTTGCATAACAGGCCGTTCATTCATGTTCTCATTGAATATGGTATATCCCCCCATCATGAGCTGGTCGTATAAATTTTCCCCATAAACGGACTGTATAACAAACCGAGACCTTTTTGTTTCGTGTCTGATAAAACCAACAGCCGAATAGGAACCGATTTTAGTATCTGTATTAAACGTTTCTAACGCGGGTGCTAACGCCTTATATCCGCCACCAAAGCCCAGAGTCCAATTTTTAAAGCTATAATGGATCTGCCCTTGAAAATCCGGATGTCCTCCTTTATACATATATTTAGGTGTATACCCTAAAGGACCATTGTTAGCAAAATCACGCTGGGTTATGATAGAACCTATAAATTTAAAATTCCCCCTTTGATGATCCACTCTGATTTGTGGCCCGCGATTAAACGCATGGAAAGGAGCTCCGATATTTAACGACAACACTTTAGGGAAAACACCGGGAACTGTTAAAGGGTGCCAATATTGCCCAAAAAGCAATGAAGTATTTTCCCAGTCCAACTTAAGATAGGCATGACGTAGCCGAAGACCATCTATATCTGTATTTGAAACACCACTAAAATCTGCTTCAATAGCTGCACTACTCTTTGCATTCCATATTTCAGCACCACTAATGTCTGCCCTCACGCGAGAAATTAAGGCATACTGATTATAGGTCGGATTATCATGCGAAGGATCCGAATTATCTTTGGGGTAAAATAGCAATAAATTTTCACGGGAATCGACAATGGCCCGGGAATCATAAACATAATCGGCCTTTACAAAACCCGAAAACTTAATCTCTGTACTGTCCGAATAACTCTGTGCCTGAAGATTAGCAAAGCTTAACAATCCTGCAATAAATAATAAAACCCAATTTTTACGCATATCTCAAAAATTTGCGCAAATGTAAAGAAAGGTTTGTTTTAACGCAGTATAATTTTCGTTAAGTAAGATTTTTTTTCATTATTTACCTTGACGACGTAAACACCAGGCTCTATATTAGCCTGATAAGTAAACCTCTCTCCATGGAATGTTCCTTTGGAAACAACAATTCCCTGCATATTATAAATTACATATTCCCACTGTCCCGGATTTTGGGTTTCGACTGTAAAAAGGTTTGCTGCAGGGTTGGGATAAACAGATATCCCGATGTTTTGAAGATGCTCTTCCACATCACTAACATTAAAATATCGATAGGATGCTTGTTCAGCAGCAGTTTCAACTTCAGCCTGATTATTCCCGGCCATGATTGCATAAGCAACAACCACAGAATCTCCGGGAGCAAGACTATAAGGTCCGGAGCTCAACAAATGAGACACATTATTCCCATGTGAGAAAGAAAAACCTGCCTTATCCCTGTTGTTTTGTAAGGCTTGCCATTTTTCATATCCTGCAAACCCATCGTCAAGCTCTAAGCTATTATCGTCCCCGTCATTATCAAAAGCATAATGGGTTACAGGTTGGGAAGCATTTAATATCTTCATTCCTCCAACACCATATCCATCTGTGTCATAAACAAAGGACAAGTTTTTAGACTGATCCCACTCACAACGATCTTTATGACTATGATGAATATTCCAGTCTGCATAGTACCCGGTATAAATATCATCAATCACAGATCCAGTATTGTTTTGTATTACATATTCCAGGATAATGTATCCGTCATCTTCAGGAAGGCTCCATCTCAAAATATTTTGGGTTACAGACAATCCCGTACTTAAGTTGCCAAGGTCAGCATCATCAAAAACAGATTGATATTGATTTTCATAATAGGGTTGAGACGTTTTACTTTTCTTTCGGATTACCTGAGAAACAGAAAAATCATCATCAAATCCGTTTTCACCATAAATAACATCACTTACTTTGGCCGGCGCAATACCCAAAAGAAGTCCACCGTTCGACAACATGGACTCTTTCATGTTTTTATGCAAAAGGCCAATTCCTTGTTTATATTGATCATCATTATATCCCATCCGGGAAGATGAGTTCATAGTCACTTTAAAGTCGCCCGTATTCAATGTGAGATATCCCCGGTTAAAAACCTGTTGAATATATTGATAATCCTGCTGGTTACCATAGTTATATATCAGTTTGAAGTCGACAGGTTCGGAAACAGGCATACCAGGTAAGATAACAGCCCGGAAAGGATTGTTTGCACTATTTACTGATGCCATTTCCTTCAGAGCACCAATTGAAAAAGTTGAGTCAATTAAAAATACAGAAGGATGATTACAACGAAGGATAACCTCTGAATTTAATGGGGTCTCTTTAAGGTAGTTTGTGAACTTTCCGGAAATAAGGATTGTATCATAGATACCGGGATTTATGTTCTGATGACTCCAGCTAATATTCGAAAAACGCACTGAAGACTTAGATATATCATCAACAGCCTGATACATATCCAAAATACCTGAACCAAGTTTGTCCTTAAATTGGCTCATCACCGGATTTTGATAAACATTCCGTGTATTCCTCCGGATTTGTTCACCAGCCTGTAATGCAGTAAGGTTTGGAAATTGAGACCTAACCAGTCCGGCTGTAGCTGCAACCATCGGGGATGCAGTTGAAGTCCCGGACATGTTCACATAATTGCCATTATTCCATGTGCTTCGTACAGATGCTCCCGGTGCTGCCAGGTCAACAGAATGATGATATGTGGACCCCTGCCATTTATAATCTTTGTAATTTGTAGCGGCAACACTAATCACATTATCGTAACCTGCAGGATAATATTTTTCGTCACTATTGCTATTCCCTGCTGCTGCAACAACTAACACATCCTTATTGTAGGTAGCATAATTAATAATATCCTGACCATACTGTCCGGCTCCGCTTAATCCACCCCAACTGCAATTCACAACAGTGCAGCCCTGATCAGCAGCATAGACAATGCTTTCATAAGACATTGTTAGTTTACCAAACTCATCATCAATCTTAACAGGTAAAAAAGGTATGTTCGGGGCCAAACCTGCAATACCTTCATCATTATCCGTTTCGGCTGCCAAGAGGCCTGAAATATGGACTCCGTGTCCGAGCTTATTCACATCTGTATCATTATTTCCTTCTCCCAAATCCCAGCCACGATAATTGTCCAGGTACCCGTCATTATCGTTATCTACACCATCTATAGGATCTTTATAATTATACGCTATTTTATTGATCAAATCAGGATGGTCTGTATCAGTACCTGTATCACTTAAACCAAGGATAAGTGAAGAATCTCCTTTTTCAACACCCCATGCTCTGTATGCATTAATATTATCCAGATAATACTGCCCGGGGATCTGTGGATCAGCCGGATGAAACTTTCCTTTTAACAGTTCGGGGATATACACAATCTCAACATATTCAAAGTATCCGGAACGATAAAGCAACTCCTGAGCAAATTCCGGATTTATTTCCGTATCAAATGTAAATTGATATATCCGTGATAAATCCACAAGAGGTTTTCCCTCTTCATTTGTTTCCCCGGTAATTTCGGGTTTTTCCGGAAATTTTTTTTCATACGACAAAGCCGAAAGCTGGCTTTCCCATACTTGTTGCCAGGAATTATTTTCCTTATTTTCTAATACATGCCTGTATTCACTTTTCAACTTCACCACCAACCGGCCCTCCAATGACTCCTGGCTGAAAAGTAAACCAGCACATACTATAAATAATACTGAGAGTAATACTTTTTTCATTATTTCCTAAAATTTATATCCCAAAAATAAGGAATTCCCATTAAAAGAACAATTTTTTTATAAAAACAAATAAAAGGATTTATGATCTGATGTTCCACTTCGCCTGCCGGCAGAATTTGGCATATATTTGATAAAAGCCGCCACGCAAAGTTTACTAATACCTATGCTCTAGCCGAGGATTGGAAACCCTTGCAAAAAATCTCTCTGCCTGCTTGTAATCCCGGAATAAAACAATATGATTTTGATATTGTTATTTCTAAGCGATAATATGCTTAAATACATAAATCTTTTTATATTAGCCTTCTAAAATCCTATTGAATTATGCTAAAACAAATTTACACTATTTTCTTTCTGCTAATATTTTCAGGCCTACAGGCACAAATCACCGTTAGTGAATCAGACATGCCTGATTCCGGCGACACAATCCGAATTAGCCAGGGAACTATGCCAATGCCGGTTTCTACTTTTCACACAGCTACAGATACGACCTGGGATTTTTCTCAACTTACAGCCGCTAATCAAAAGGTAATCGAATTTGAAGACATCTCGCAATTACCTTTAACTTATCAGAGCGTTTTTAATAATCCTTTTAATCCTGACAAACAGGCAGATTTCGGTATTCAAGAAGGGGACTCCATTAGTTTTGCGAACATTACTTTTTCTGATCCCTACACATTTTTTCAAAAAACCAATACTCATTATGGTAAAATCGGATATGGCGTAACTTTTAACGGAGTCGCTATTCCCGGCGATTATGATAGTCTTGAAGTGCTTTACGAATTTCCTTTATCATATGGAGATACCAGTTCCTCCCATTCTGTTTCTAATCAGGATATGCCCTCTATTGGTTTTGTAGAACGTGAAGTATTTCGTGAAAATGAAGTTGATGGATGGGGAAAACTAATTACACCTTATGGCCAATTTGATGTTATACGTGTACGCTCGGAAGTTACTCAAAGAGACAGTATAAATCTTGACTCATTTCCTTCTTTCCCGGCTATCACATCACAGCGCACTGAGCTTAAATGGATCGGAAAGAATCACGGTATCCCGTTACTAAAGATAACTTTACAAAATGGAATACCGCTACGAGCTGAATACATTGATTCAGTCAGAAACATAAATACTGCTGTAACAGAAGTTGAAGAAAAACCTTCCACTGTTTACCCCAATCCGGTCACCACAAATGCGGTAATCAAATGGAATGCTGATTTTGAGGAATTGAAGGTTTATAATGTTATGGGTCAATTAGTTTTTCGTCTTGGAATAAAAAACCGGGATCAAATTACGATCAACGAAAAGGTTTTGTCGGAAAGTGGCATTTACTTTTTGGAATTATCCGGCGAGGGAATTATTTCCCGTCAAAAAATAATAAAAAAATAAGGCCGGTGCTATAAGCGGGATTCTGTATTTTCCCCGAGGGGAAATTCCTGTCATTTATCTGGACCGGCAATCGCTTGCCGGCTCTAGCAGCTTACCCCCCGGAATCGGGCGAGCAACCCTTAGTCCGGCTTCGCCGGACGCTCCGGTATATGTAGCTTTGCACCCCATAAGGTTTACCATCATAACAGTCACCTGCTATGATCGTGAGCTCTTACCTCACGGTTTCACCCTTACCTTAGATATCACTTACAGCGACACCCAGGGCGGTATTGTTTCTGTGGCACTATCTGTCACCGCATAGCGGCGCCTTCCGGTTAGGAAGTATGGTGCTCTTTGGTGTCCCGACTTTCCTCCGCGCTTAATGCGCAGCGACAGAACACACCGGCCTTTATAAGAACTTTATTCTAGTTTGTTTAGTATACGACTTCTCATCGCAAAAGTTTAATCCTGAAATATCCGTGCAATTGTGGCTCCAACACCATAATCGGCGATTGGTGCATCATGAACTTCGATATAATCGTATTCACCTAACGTCCTGCGGATTTCAGCCTTTAAGATACCGGCTCCAACCCCATGGATAATTATTAACCGCTGAATATTATTGATTAAAGCACTTTCCAAAATCCTCCTGAAATAATTCAATTGAGTATTCAATATCTCCATGGAGTTCATCCTTTGATAGTCATCTACCAGTTGTTCAATATGCAAATCTACTTTCGCTTCTCTTTCTCCTGTAATATGACGATCAATAACAGCAGTGCGGCTAACAACTTTTTCAGACTCCGGACGGGAAATTTCCGCTTTCTCTTCTGCTGACTCGCTATATACTTCCGTTGCTTTTGGTAAAAGCCCTGGCCGGGAAAGCTGAAATGCAAAAAGTGGACTATTCCATCCCGGATATTCCTGAAAATTTTCTTCTTTATAAAATCGCTTAGGTCTTATTCGAAAATGATCATTGGCAGGTGCCAGCGCCGGCTTATCCTCGTGCACATATAAAATCTGATACAAGCCGGAAGTCCATTGCTCTATCTGTTCACGGTTAATGGTTTCAATATATTCCCTGTTATTAGCCGGCAAAAAACCGTGCTTTCTCAGGTTGTTATCTCCGGAATTGTAGGTATAAAGAGAAAAGTAGATTTTATACCCTGTATTATTTAAAATGTAAACATCCAGATTGCCAACCATAGGCGGTTTTGCTGCTTCAGTCTGAAACACCAGATAAATTCCTTGCTCCATCCCTCGCTGCGGTTGTAATGGCTGCGACCTTACTTGTTGTTCCGCGCGAGCTTTTACATCCTCATCAGCTTCTTCTACTTGATAATCTTCGGCAAAAACATCACTGCCTGCCCCCTGACTTTCAATCTTGATTACATTATTCCTTTCTGTGGGTATATCAAAACCATCTTCAATTGTAACATACACCATGTTGTTATCAACGATCTTAGACACGATACCGCCCCCTTCTTCATTTAAGAATTTGACCTTATCGCCTACTTTTAAGTTCATAATGGTTTTATTTTTAAAATTATTCTATGATTTGCGCTTCGCGCGTCATTCCGCTATACTTTACACAAAGCCATTTACTTTAGGGCTTTTTGAGATGGTTACATTTGGCAACATCCAAAAAAAATGACAATTAATGACAACCAATCACATTGTTTACTCGCTCACGCTAACTATTGAGACAACCCCATTTAATCATTCTCCTTTTTGTTTAAGGAAAAAATGCTGGTTTTAAAACATTTTCTTCCGTTTAAGAAAATACGGTAAAAGAATCTGATCAAAGCCCTGACTGATATCAGCCGGCACATATTCGATATTGTATTGGCCACATTTCAGAAGCAGTTCTTTATGAAATGTTCCTATCTTTTTCAGGTATTGCTCTTTAATCTCTCTTGGATTGAGTTTCAACTCCTGCCCGCTTTCCATGTCGATAAATCGATAAGGTCTGTTATCGAATTCAAAATCCATTTCGGTTTTGTTATCCACGGTATGAAAAAGAATCACTTCATGTTTATTGTGTTTCAAATGTTGCAAAGCTGAAAATAGCTTATCCACATTTTCATAAGACTCAAACATATCGCTAAAGATAACAATCAGCGAACGCTTATGAATACGTTCAGCGATATTGTGCAACACAGTAGAAATGGCTGTTGCTCTTCGCTCACCTTGTTTGGGTTGTTGCAACTGTTTTTCCAGGTTTCCAAAAAGATATTGCTTATGAGCGGCCGTTGAACTTGTTTTCGTATGCAAATTAACTTTATCCGAAAACAGAGTTAATCCGGCAGCATCCCGTTGTCTGATCAACATTTGAGTAATAGCTGCTGCCGCATAAACGGAAAACACCATTTTATTCGGATTATCCGGTGTTGGATTTTGAATTACAGGATAATACATCGAGGAAGAAACATCCAGTAAAATATGACATCGCAGATTAGTTTCCTCTTCATATTGCTTGACATATAACCGATCGGTACGCGCATAAAGCTTCCAGTCAATATTTTTTGTTGATTCACCCTGATTGTATTGCCTGTGCTCCGCAAATTCCACAGAAAACCCATGAAACGGACTCTTATGCAAACCGGTAATAAAACCTTCTACAACCTGGCGCGCGATCAATTCAATATTACTGAACTGCTTTAGCCTGTTTATGTTTAGTCGATCACTCACTTAGATTCAAACGTTTTTAGTTCTTCAACGAATAACGGCACTGAAAAATTCTGCCAGGTGCAATGCACACTGGCAGAAACTAGAATCACTGTTATTAGACATGATATCTTTTCCAAAAAATTGATTCCTCTAATTGGCCATCAAAAGGGCTTTACAAAAGTGCTTCTAATTTTCCCGTCAAGACTTGTTTAGGTACAGCACCAACTTGCTTGTCAACCACTTGCCCATCTTTCAGGAATAACACAGTCGGAATATTTCTTACACCAAATTTCCCGGTTGTTTCGGGATTTTCATCAACATTTAGTTTTGTAATAATTGCCTTGTCTTCGTACTCCTTATCCATGTCTTCCATAATCGGAGTAATCATACGGCAAGGGCCACACCATTCGGCCCATAAGTCAATAACAATTGGTTTATCAGTATTATTGACGATCTCATCAAAGTTGGAATCTGTTAATTCTACTACCATTTTTTTATCATTTTGATTTGTACACAAATATACAATTTTCCCGGAGAAACATCCAAAATCATTGATTGATTCTAAAGGATATAAACGGATAATCCTGCTGAATTGTTTTCACAAATTTTTCCGGATGCACTTTTTTTGAACGAGAGCTCATCTTTAATATTTTCTCCTGGTTTCCGGGTTCACTGTTTTGATCCGTAAACTGGATATAAAAATTCAGGTCTGCTTTGCCCGGATATGTCTCAGTAAGGTGACTCATATTCGATGTAAAATTTTGATCAATTTTATTTAAAGGCAGATACAGGCTAACTCCTTTCACCATATTTTCCATCACTTCCGAAAGCAAGTTAATTTTTTGCACTTTTACTTCCAGTTGATTCTCGTCAAAATAGCGTCCCTGCACTTTTGCCCAGACCATAAGATACTGTCCGGCTTCCAGGAAGTGCTTATTTCGAAGATAATCTTCAGAAAACAACATCAATTTAATCGACCCGGTATAATCTTCCAGAGTCATAATACCAAATTCTTTTCCCTTTTTTGTGGTTCTTTTTGCTGTTTCCGTGACCATTCCGGCAAAGATCACCTCTCTGTTTTTATAATTCTGCAAATTATTATTTAGATAATCAATCGTAACATTGGTCAGATTATCCATTTCAAGCTTAAATTCATCCAATGGATGTCCTGAGATATAAAACCCGATTAATTCCTTTTCTGCCTGTAGTTGTTCTATTTGGGACATTTGTTCACATTCGGGCAACTCAGGATCGGCAACTTCTATATCATCGACACCTCCAAAGAGTGATTGCTGGGTAGTTTGCAAGGAGCGTTGATAGGATTGCCCATGTTTGACCAATTTATCCATAAAGGTTGAATCTTCCGGATGTTCTTTATATAAGTACTGTGCTCTGTGTGTTCCCTCAAAATTATCAAATGCTCCTGCTGTTGCCAGCGATTCCAGCGATTTCCGGTTTACCGATTGCAGGTTAACCCGTTTTACCAGGTCCAAAATATCTTTAAAGGCTCCGTTATTTGTTCTTTCTTCAATGATGGCTTCTACGGCTGCTTCTCCAACACCTTTAATGGCAACCATTCCGAAGCGGATTTCTCCTTTATCATTAACGGTAAAATTATCCAGAGATTCATTGATATCCGGCCCTAAAACCGGAATATCCATATGTTGACATTCTTCGATAAAAAACGTAACTTTTTTAATATCGTTGATATTGTGTGTCAACACAGCGGCCATAAATTCTGCCGGGTAATGAGCTTTCAGATAGCCTGTCTGATAGGCAATAAAAGAGTATGCTGCAGCATGCGAACGATTGAAACCATAGTTAGCAAATTCCTGCATAACGCCAAAAACCTCAGTAGCTTTCTTTTCCGGAATATTTTTTTCCTGAGCTCCTTTAATGAAGTCTTTCTTCATGCGCTCCATGATCTCCATCTTCTTTTTCCCCATGGCACGCCTCAGCAAGTCGGCGCTTCCCAGTGTAAAGCCTCCCATAATCTGAGCCGTTTGCATAATTTGCTCCTGATAAACCATAATACCATAAGTAGGTTTTAATATCTCTTTCAGCATTTCATGGGGGTAAGAAACCTCTTCTTTCCCCTGCTTACGGGCAATGAAAGTAGGAATATAATCCATCGGCCCCGGACGATACAATGCATTCATGGCAATAATATCCTCTATGCTTGAAGGCTGGAGCTTCTTTAAGTATTCCCGCATGCCGGCAGATTCAAACTGGAATGTTCCGATGGTCTTCCCTTCCTGAAACAATTGAAATGTTTTTTCGTCCTCCAGAGAAACATTCTCAATGTCAATCTCTTTACCATACCGTATTTTAATATTCTCCAGTGAATCTTTAATGATGGATAGGGTTTTCAGTCCTAAAAAGTCCATTTTGAGCATACCCACAGATTCAACAAAATTCCCGTCGTACTGTGTTACAGGCATATTGGAGTCTTTAGCCGTAGCCAGCGGAATATGTTCCATCAAATCTTCCGGCCCGATAATAACGCCACAGGCATGAGTTCCCGTTTGACGTACTGATCCCTCCAGGATACTTCCAAACTTCAGGGTATCTGCCTGCAATCCTCCTTCATTATTCCGGATCGTTTTCAATTCGGTTATTTTAGCAACCGATTCTTTTAATGAGACCTTAGGACCTTCAGGCACCAGTTTAGCCAACTTATCTGCTTCCGGCAATGGTAACTTAAGCACCCGCGCCACATCTCTGATGGACGAACGAGCTGCCATGGATCCAAAGGTGACGATCTGAGCTACCTTTTCAGCTCCATATTTTTCAATCACGTAGTCCATAACCTTTTCCCGTCCTTCGTCGTCAAAATCCACATCAACATCAGGCATATTCACACGTTCCGGATTCAAAAACCGCTCAAACAGCAAATTGTATCTTATGGGATCGATATTGGTAATTCCAACACAAAAAGCCACAGCCGAACCAGCAGCAGATCCACGGCCGGGGCCTACAATGACATCCATTTCACGTGCCTTGTTGATAAAGTCCTGAACAATCAAAAAATATCCGGGGAACCCCATATCTTTGATGATACCTAATTCATGATCCAGGCGTTCACGGATTGTATCGGTGATTTCACCATACCGTTTCTCAGCTCCCACATACGTAAGGTGACGCAGATATTCGTTTTCATCGTTGAACCCTTCAGGTAACGGAAACACCGGCAATATAACATCGCGTTCCAGCTCATATTCTTCTACTTTTTCAGCAACTTCCATTGTGGTTTCCAACGCTTGCGGGATATCGGAAAACAAACCGGCCATTTCATCAGGACTTTTCAGATATTCCTGTCCGGTATAATGCATATCCATATCTTCACCTAACTCTTTACCTGTGTTCAAATGAATTAGAATATTATGTGCTTCAAAATCTTCTTTCTTAATAAAATGGACATCGTTGGAGCACAATACTTTTACATCCTCTTCTCTGGCTAAAGCAAGAATTTCCTGGTTTACAGTTTCCTGATCTTCTTGTCCGTGGCGCTGCAGCTCCAGATAAAAATCCTCACCAAAAATATCTTTATATTCTTTTATAACTTCTCTGCCCTTTTCTTTGCCGCTATTCATAATAGCCTTGGGAACTTCGCCTCCCAAACATGCGGATGATGCAATGATTCCTTCGCTATACTGTCGTAACAGATCTTTATCTACACGTGGTTTGTAATAGAATCCTTCTAAAAATCCTTTTGATACAATTTTCGAAAGATTATGATATCCTGTTTTATTTTTGGCTAACAACACAAGATGAAAACCGGCTCTGTCGACTCTCTCCTTCTTTTCAAACCGGGTGCGGGCTGCCACATATACCTCGCATCCAATTATGGGTTTGATATTATGCTTTTTAGCAGCATTGAAGAAATGCATCACTCCATACATATTCCCATGATCAGTAATCGCTACTGATTTCATACCCGATTCAGCTACCTGTTTCATTAAAAGGTCGATATTGGAAGCACCATCAAGAATCGAATATTGCGTATGTAAGTGAAGATGAGTATATTCAGCCATAAGATTTCCCTTGTTTATGTTTATGTAAAAATATCAAATTATTAAAAGACAATAAGGGGATGTTGAAAAATAATCTCCAACTTATATTCTTCATGCATTAAATTAACCTGCATTATTCATAAAAATAAATAATGCAGGCTACATATTAATCATTGCATCAACTTAGATAAACAGCTAAATTTTAACGCATTAGCACACCTGCTAACAACAAATTTATTTTAAGCTAAAATTTTCATAAATAAAATCAGCGAATTGAATTCACATAGCTGTATTTGATATTTGCATCCGGATCATATCTCCAGAAAACAGCGACCGGATAAACATCATTCCAGGAAGCCTCAAGATTAACGGTAAAAGAATTTGACACTGTTTTGTTCTCAGAAGGATCAGAGGCAATCAACTTCCCCATCGTTTCGGTCGCTTCAGCTCTGAGCACAAAATCATGGTTATACTCTTCGCCTCCACCGGCCTGATCATAACCCTGAGGCGCCATATCAGAGCCATCTATACCATTTTCCAAAACAAAAACACTTAAATAATATTCTCCATTAGCACTTTCAAAGAATTTAGTTTTCGTTTCAATTTCCATACTACTGCCTTTCATTGCATGCTTTATATCAACACCAGCAATTGCATCGCCCTGGTTCAGTAGATTTGTCATTGCATCAACATCATCGGTAGGGATCTTATTATCTCCGACATAAAAGGCAGGAATTCCCCCACCTGTAGGTCGGTCTTCAGAGAACGCCCAATAAGAACTATTCGGAATTCTCATTGAATCAGGTTGATTAACATGCAGTGCAACCATAGCGCCTTGTGGCGCTTCTTCTGAGAATTGTTTCAATAGCGGACCTCCTGTACTGCCACATATACTGCAGGTTATACTGGTCCATTCCAGACAAAATCCTTTTTGGTCAGATGTTGGGGATAATTTTTTCTCTGAGTTTTCTTCTTCCTTATCACAGGAAACAAACAAATACAAAACGGCAACAAGTAATGCAACTAATTTTTTCATCTGTCTAAATTTTATTAAAAAGTTACGATGTTTATTATCCCGTCATATTTTCGGGGGGAACTCGTTTCATCAAACTTTCTCTTATTTCTAAATTTTTATTTGATTAGGAGATACATATTTGCAAATAAAGGTTGCCTGGGTGCTATACTTAAACATTAACTACTGATTACCTAAAACTTATATCTATTTTGTGTATTCACGTATGCTTTCTTGCTTTATTATACTGGTATAAATGACCTTACGGTGTAGCTTTCAGTGAAGCTTACCAAATCTGAAACAAAAAGGAAGAGCCTGGATACAAAGATTGACATAAAAACGTAAAAAAACCTGCAAACACATTGCTTGCAGGTTCATGAAACACACTAAAACCAATTATAGATTATTTTTGAATAGCTTGTAACCGTTTCTGTAATTCTTTATCTTGTCTTAGCTTTTGTCTGATCTGCATATACTTTTGCTGTTGCATATTATGCTTTTTCAGAATATCCATAGCTTTCTGCTGATGTTGTTTGTTGTATTCCTGAAGTTTTTGAGAGATCTTTTTAAACTTGGCTTCTTCCTCCGCAGTCATCTCAATGTCCTGACCGGATTGCTTAGCACGGGAAATTTCACTGAATCGAGCGACTTCCATTCCATGGTCCTTCACAATTTTTTTCTGGTCGGCCTGACCGCCCTTTTGCATTTCCTCCAGATCTTTAGATACTTTTGCATACTTTTTCAGGTCAGCATCTGTAATTTCTCCACCTTGTTGCTGTTGCTGTGGTGTAACAGTTTGTGCACTTAAGCTCATAGTAAATACAGCAAGTAATAGCACTGTAAAAACTGAGGTCATTTTTTTAATACTCATAATAATTCCTTTTTTTTTCGTTTGTTTGATTACAAATAAAAAAGGAAATTTTTGTGTAACAATGAATTTCCTTACACCAAATATTTAAAAAATGTTAAATGATATTTGCCATAACGTCAGATTTCCGCGATATGTCTGTCATTTACGACAAGTAGAAACAAGACATGCCCTGTTTTCAATCAGTTTTTTCCTGGCTTCACAATGAACCTTTGATTTTCAAAGTTAAAATACACTATGAATGACATCCTCTGAGAATAAACCATTATTTTTTCCTTCACAAACACATAGCATTAGCCTGTAAGATAGTTTTGTTCTTTTCCGATTTCAATGTTATAAGATCAATTTTTGAGCCCACTCCGAAAAGTCCAGCAAGCAAATTTATAGTATGACTGTTGATAAATTTGTTGATAAAATTAGCATATATTAGATTGTTATATAGGTAATTATAAGTTATTTTTTATTATTTTGCACCATAAAACCAA
>JAIPBW010000069.1 GCA_021738505.1 Bacteroidales bacterium
AACTGACATCAACGCTAAGCACACAGGACTGTCGCCATAGAGCACGAATATGAAATTTTAACTTTCTTAGCGTTCTTCTGCAGCAAAAAAACATAAACAATTGAATATGAACAATTAGTAAAAAAATAAACATATGAAAAAAATATTTTTATTTGCGGCAATGTTAGGGCTGTTTTTGAATGCAACAGCTCAGGACGACAAAGATGGTTTTCAGTTCGAAGACCAACACATGGTAAAAACAACAAGTATAAAAGACCAACACCGCTCCGGTACCTGCTGGAGTTATTCAGCCCTGGCTTTTATGGAAAGTGAAATGCTGCGCATGGGTAAGGAACCTGTGGATTTAGCTGAAATGTTTGTAGTACGCAAAGCCTATGAAGAAAAAGCGGAAGTTTATGTACGTATGCACGGAAAAATGAATTTCAGTGCCGGAGGAGCCATCAATGACAATTTTGAGATCCTGGAAAAATACGGCATGATGCCGGAGGAGGCCTACCCGGGACTCAGTTACGGTACAGAGAAACATACACACTTTGAAATGGATAAAGCATTAAAAGACTATCTGGATGCTATCATTGAAAAGAAAAACCCAACCCTTTCCACAGCCTGGTTTGAAGGCTACAAAGGAATTCTGGATGCATATTTGGGTAAAGTATCGGAACGTTTTGAGTACGAAGGAAAAACATACACTCCCCAATCTTTTGCTAAAGAAGTTGTTGGCATAGACTATGCCGATTATCGTATGTTCTCCTCCTACACACATCATCCTTTTTATGAAGAGTTTATTCTTGAAGTGCCCGACAACTGGACCTGGGGTCATGTTTGGAATGTACCTCTGGATGAAATGATCGAAACCTTTGATAATGCCCTGAAAAATGGATATTCAATAGCCTGGGCTGCTGATGTTAGTGAAAAAGGATTCTCATGGAAACATGGTGTTGCCATTGTTCCGGCAGAAGAAAAGAAAGACCTGGGTGGCACTGAAAAAGATAAATGGGCCGATATGTCTGACAAAGAAAGAAAAAAAGCTATGTATTCCTTTGATGGTCCGGTTCCGGAAAAAGAAATTACTCAGGAAAAACGCCAAAAAGCATTTGACAACTACTCTACTACCGATGACCACGGAATGCAAATCGTTGGTATTGCCAAAGACCAGGAAGGCAATAAATATTACAAAGTAAAAAACTCATGGAATAACAATGGCCACATTTATGATGGTTACTTTTATGCCTCAGAGGCTTATGTAAAATACAAAACGATGTCGTATATGGTACATAAAGATGCTGTTCCGGATGACATCATGAAGAAAATCGACTAAGCTTACAATCACAAAATAAGAATTAGCCCTGCTGAAAAGCGGGGCTTTTTTATATAATAAAATCTAATTAATTACTGTTATACAAATCTTTACGATATTATCACCCCGTGTATTCTATATTAGATCCAAATTTTGTTATTGCTTTCACAATTCAATAAAAAAAATTAATTTTGCACTAATGTTCAATACAAAATCAAACACTTAACGAAAATTACAAAATATTAAGACATGAACAAGACTGATGTATTAATAATCGGAGGCAGTGCTGCAGGCCTGGCAACAGCAAATTCAGGAAAGAGCAATTATCCTGATAAAGACTTTTTATTGTTACGAAAAGAAAAAGAAGTAATGGTTCCCTGTGGGATTCCCTATATTTTTGGTTCACTGGAATCCAGTAATCAGAATGTTATGCCGGCAGATGCCATGTATGACAAGTTAGGAATCCGTTACCAAACCGGAATAGTCAAAACAATCAAGCGGGAAGAAAAAATCGTTACCCTTGAAGATGGCGAAGAGATTCAGTATGATAAACTTGTCCTTGCCACCGGGTCTACTCCAAAAGTTCCATCCTGGCTAAAAGGCACAGATTTGGAAAATGTGTTTACAATCCCCAAAAATAAAGTCTATCTCGATCAGATGAAAGGACAGCTTCAGGATGCAAAGAAGGTTGTCACCATCGGAGCAGGATTTATTGGTGTTGAAATGTCGGATGAGTTTGTCAAAGACGGCAAGGAAGTAAGCTTAGTAGAAAAACTTCCAACAATTTTGGGCGTGGCATTCGACGAAGAAATTGCTATCCCGGCCCAGGATAAACTAAAAAATCATGGTGTTACGGTCTATACCGGAACAGGAGTGTCTGAAATTCAAGGCAAAAACGGAAAAGTAAGTGCAGTTAAACTGGAAGATGGAACTACCATCGACGCTGATGCGGTAGTACTGGCCATGGGATATGAAGCCAATTCAGAACTAGCCGGACAAAGCGGTATTAAATTAGCCGATAACAATTCAATCAGCGTAGATGAATATATGCGTACGAACGATCCTTCAATTATTGCTGTTGGAGATTGTGCTGAGAAAAGGCACTTTGTCACCCGTAAACTAAGCAATATTATGCTGGCATCTACCGCATGTGCCGAAGGACGGATTGCCGGCATGAATCTCTTCAAGCTTTCAGCCGTCAAAACATTTAGCGGAACAATAGCCATCTATTCCACAGCAATAGGCGACACCGCATTGGGAACGGCCGGAGTAACAGAAGAAGAAGCTAAAGAAGAAGGTTTTGACATTGTAACCGGTTATTTCGAAGGTATTGACCGGCATCCGGGAAAACTTCCCAACATGCATAAGCAAGCTGTAAAACTTATTGTAGCTCGTGATTCCGGTGTGATAATTGGCGGAGAAGCTATAGGAGGAACAAGTGTAGGCGAATTAACCAATCTATTGGGCTTTATTATCCAAAGCCGCACAACAATCCAAACGCTTATCACAGCCCAAATCGGTACACATCCCATGCTGACAGGTTCACCGGCAGCTTACCCTCTGATGAAAGCGGCTGAAATAGCCTACCTGAAGCTAAAGAACTAAACCCTGTCAGAAGCTAACAAACGATAATTTCCTGCCTCAGGTTTAATCTTTCTTCCGGAAAGCTAAACTTTAGGCAGGTTTTATTATCTTTGTTGCCGTGTAAAGATTACGTCAAAACCAGCAGTTTCTGTTTCACTTAAAATATGTATCACATTTTTTTGAAAATTATTCAAATACTTGTTGGCTTTTACCAAAAAATGTTTTAATTTTGCACGCCTAAATAAAAACTAGTTACCGATGGCAAAGAAATATAAAGAAGATCGAATCCAGGTTATCCTGGAATGCACAGAGCATAAGAAAAGTGGAATGCCAGGCACTTCAAGGTATATTACCACAAAAAACAGAAAAAATACACCCGGGCGATTGGAATTAAAAAAATTCAATCCCAGGTTAAGAAAATATACGATTCATCGCGAAATCAAATAAAATACTGAATTATGGCTAAAAAAGTTGTTGCATCATTACAAACTGCCGGAAAAAGCTTTGCTAAAGTGATTAAAATGGATAAATCATCCAAAACCGGTGCATACGTTTTTAAGGAAGAGATTATTCCTGACGAAAAAGTAAAAGAATATTTCCAGAAGAAATAATATCCCGGAACGATATCAGCAAACCAGCGTTTTACTGATGAGCATTTTCCGGGAAAAGAAAGAGGTTGTTTTATAAAAAAGCAACCTCTTTTGCTTTTGTTTCTTTGCTCAAAAAAATGTATTTTTCGACACATTTTTAAACCTTTAATCACATGGGAATTTTTGGTGTTTTTTCCAAAGACAAAAAAGAAAAGCTCGACAGTGGCCTTTCCAAAACAAAAGAGAATGTCTTTTCCAAATTATCAAAATCCGTTGCCGGGAAGTCAAAAGTAGATGAAGAAGTCCTTGATGACCTGGAAGAAATCTTGGTAACTTCTGACGTAGGTGTTGAAACCACGCTTAAAATCATAGACCGTATTGAAAACCGCGTAGCCCGCGATAAATATCTGGGCACTTCCGAGTTAAACCGTATCCTCAGAGAAGAGATTGTGGCCTTGTTAATGGAAAATGAACAAGAAGGCGAAAAAGGCGAATTCAGTCTTCCGGAATCCGGTGATCCATACGTGATCATGGTTGTAGGAGTTAATGGTGTCGGAAAAACCACAACGATTGGAAAGTTAGCTTATAAATTCAAATCCACAGGAAAAAAAGTCATCTTAGGAGCTGCTGACACTTACCGGGCAGCAGCAGTAGACCAGTTAACCATTTGGTCGGAACGCGTCGGAGTCCCCATCATTAAACAAAAAATGGGAAGCGATCCGGCTTCGGTTGCCTATGATACCTTGCAATCAGCAAAAACTCAAAATTCAGATGTGGTTATCATTGATACCGCCGGGCGTCTACACAATAAGGTCAACCTCATGAATGAACTTGCCAAAGTGAAACGGGTTATGCAAAAAGTTGTCCCCTCGGCACCCCATGAGATTTTATTGGTGCTGGATGCATCCACCGGACAAAATGCACTGGAGCAAGCTAAAAAGTTTACCGAAGCCACCGAAATGAACGCCATTGCCATGACCAAATTAGACGGAACCGCCAAAGGCGGCGTTGTTATCGGAGTTTCAGACCAACTCAAAGTGCCCGTTAAATACATCGGGATCGGTGAAAAAATGGAAGACCTTCAGGTATTTAACCGGGAAGAATTCGTTGACAGCTTATTTAGTGTTAGTCCATAATGTCCAATTTCTGCGTTATGCTCGTATTTAAAACAGTCATTTACCAGAGTAAAATCCTTGGTTTTAAATACTTCGCAAGCCTTGAACTTGAACATTATGAACTAAACACTTACTTTATAGACAGACTCTATTTAAATAATTCGCCAAACAGGTTCATAAAAGTTTACAATCGAAAATAATGATCCTGAATTCATTACTGTTAACCTCAATTTAAATATATGACCTCCTCTGGATCTATATCAAAATCGCACTTGTTTCCTGTAACCATTAAACCAATACTCATTTTTATTATAGTTGCATTGGCTCTAAGTTCCTGCAATGTAGCATATATCCCTAATAAGCATAATGTTCCCTTGCTGGAAGAAAAAGGCGATGCATCAGTAAGTATCAGCACTACGAATCTACAGGGTGCTTATGCGTTCAGTGATCAGGTAGCTGTTATCACAAACTTATATTTTAGAGAAAACAACTGGGATGATATCCCGGATACGAACAATACGATTACATCAGATTATCATTCCAACCGCTTTTTGGCAGAAGCAGGACTGGGCTACTTTAAACAACTTGGAAACGAGGGTGTCTTCGAAATATACGGTGGCGGCGGCATCGGAAATCTTGGCTTTGAACAAATTGAATACAATTCCTCTCTCGACAGAACATATCAGGCTACCATTTCCAAAGCATTTATCCAGCCGGATATTGGTTTTCAGACAGAATATTTTGATTTGGTCTTTTCAACCCGTTTTAGCTATCTCGGCTTCCACAATGTTGACACCTCAAACTACAACTTAAGAAGCTTAGAGCAAGATAAGCTTTATAACCTGGACAAACAGGCCTTCTTTTTTCTGGAACCAGCATTAACACTTAAATTTGGGTATAAATTTATCAATGCCTATACTCAAGCTATTGTAGCAACAAAATTAAATCCACAACGCCTTAACTACCGGAATTTCGGAGTAAATATGGGCATTGAATTAGACTTAGGTGAAATCATTTATAAACTTTAGTTTTGAAACAAATTCCTTTACGCGTACATGTAACGACCATGGGTTGCTCAAAAAACCTTGTCGACTCCGAAGTATTGATGGGTCGTATGAGTGCAGCCGGATACAAAGTAATCCATCAGGATGCAATGGAGTATGCTGATGTGGCAATCATCAATACCTGCGGTTTTATTGAAGACTCTATCGTGGAGAATATCAGGCAGATCATGGAAATTACTCATGCGAAAGATCACGGCATTGTCAAAAAAGTAATTGTCATGGGTTGCCTGGTACAGCGTTTTAAGGAACAACTGGAGCTGGAAATTCCGGAAGTAGATAAATTCTACGGAGTGGATGAGATGGAACAAATCCTGCATGACCTTGGCACCGAATATCGGCAGGAATTACTGGGAGAACGCATGCTTACGACTCCACCACATTATGCCTATCTGAAAATAGCAGAAGGCTGTGATCGCAATTGTTCGTTTTGTATCATCCCTGAAATACGCGGAAGAAACAAATCCAAAAGCATAGAGGAACTGGTCAATGAAACCAAATACTTAGTTCGTCAGGGAGTAAAAGAAATCATCCTTATTGCTCAGGATACAACACGCTACGGCGTGGACTTATATGGAAAGAAGAGCCTCGCTGAATTATTGAAAGCACTGGAAAAAATAGACGGAGTTCGTTGGATCCGGCTACAATATACATATCCCGACAACTCCCTGTATGATGTTTTGGAAGTGATGAAAAACAGCAGTAAAATTTGTCATTATCTGGATATTCCTCTGCAACATATCAACGATACTGTCCTTCAATCCATGAAACGCGGGCATAGTAAAAAGATCATTTCCGACCTGCTCGATTCTTTTCGCAATGAGATCCCGGATATAGCCATCCGGACGACACTAATAACAGGTTATCCCGGCGAAGGACAAGCTGAATTTGAAGAACTGAAAAGCTTTATCCGTCAGTATCGCTTTGAAAGATTAGGTGTTTTTGCTTTTTCTCCGGAAGAAGGCACAGAAGCAGCCAAGCTGAATGATGATATTCCATTCGATGTTAAAGAAAACAGAGTATCCGAAATAATGGAACTTCAAAAAGACATCTCCCGGGAAATGAATCTGAAAAAAATCGGAAATTCGTATACAGCTATTGTAGACCGCAGGGAAGATAATACCTGGATATTGAGATCACAATATGACTCCCCGGAGGTAGATACAGAAATTTATGTAAAAGACCAGCCCGGCCTCACGGAAGGTCAGTTTGTCAAGCTCCGGATTACAGCTGCCGATGATTATGACCTGTACGGGGAAATTACCGGGGAATAAACCTTCAGGCTCCCCTGCCCTATTTTCTCATATCTACAAGCACCAACTTAATTTTCATTATTTTTGCATAAACTTTTTATGCAGAAGTTATGAATTTAGAGAAATATTTCGAAAAATTTCGACAGAATACCATCGGCCATCACTTTCCTATCGACACTCCGGATGGTAAAAAAGAAATGATTTATGCTGACTGGGTGGCCAGTGGTCGCCTGTACAAACCTATAGAAGACAAGATAGCCAACCAAATCGGGCCTTATGTAGGTAATACCCACACCGAAACCTCGGAAACGGGAACCTTGATGACCAAAGCTTATCATTTGGCGCATAAAAAGATCAAAGACCATGTCAATGCCTGCGAAGATGATGTGATTATCACCTCAGGCTTCGGTATGACCGGTGTAGTCAATAAACTCCAAAGGATGCTGGGATTGAAGTTTTGCGGAGCAATAAATAAGAAAGGCTGTATCCAGCAGGATGAACGTCCTGTCGTATTCATAACGCACATGGAACATCACTCAAACCATACTTCCTGGTTTGAAACCATTGCTGATGTTGTTCAGCTTGAATTTGACGATAATTTACTCGTCGATCCTGACTCATTAAAAAGAGAGTTGGAAAAATATAAAAACCGCAAGATAAAGATCGGTTCTTTCACGGCCCATTCCAATGTCACCGGAATAGCTACGCCTTACCATGAGCTGGCAAAAATCATGCATCAAGCCGGAGGCTGGTGTTTTGTAGACTTTGCAGCATCAGCTCCTTATGTGGATATGGACATGCATCCTGCGGATGATCCTCAGAAAAAACTGGATGCCATTATGTTTTCCCCGCATAAATTTTTAGGAGGCCCCGGCTCTTCCGGAGTTCTCGTTTTTGATCAGCGGTTATATAAAAATCGTATCCCTGATAACCCCGGAGGAGGAACCGTTGACTGGACAAATCCCTGGGGAGAATTCAAATACACCGATGATATTGAAGCCCGTGAAGACGGAGGTACGCCGGGTTTTCTGCAAGCCATCAGGACCGCCCTGTCTATTGAACTCAAAAATCAAATGGGCACAGATAAAATCAAAAAGCGGGAAGATGAGCTGGTAAAAATGGCGTTTGAGGGCATGCGCAAAGTACCGCAACTTCATATTTTAGCAGACAACATTGAAGACCGCCTGGGAATTATTTCTTTCTATTTCGAAAACATTCATTATAACCTGGTTGTACGACTTCTAAACGACAAATATGGGATACAAACCCGTGGTGGTTGCGCCTGCGCCGGCACTTATGGACATTATCTTCTGGATGTTTCCTGGGAACAGTCACACCGGATCACACAAATGATCAATGCCGGAGACTTGTCCCAAAAACCGGGATGGATAAGGGTATCTTTGCATCCTACGATGACAGATCAGGAGCTAAGCACATTCATTGAAGCTTTGACTGAAATCCAGAAACATCACAAGGAATGGGCCGAAGATTATAACTACGACAAAACATCCAATGAGTTTTACCATAAATCCATCAAACAGGATGAAGTGGAACGTGTAAAACCCTGGTTCACGCTGGATAATGGAAGGTGATTGCTGAGGAAGCTGGCGGGCTGGCGTCCCGATAGCTATCGCGATTAGCGAACGAAGTGACTGAGAGACTGAGAGTACGAAGGTACGAAAGTACGAAAGTGCGATGAAGTGATGATGTGATGATGTGCATGGAGCAGAGAGCATGGAGCATGGTGTGAAAATAGCCGAACTGCGAGCCCTCCGGGCTGGTTGATTGAGTTGATTGAGTAATTAAGTTGATTAAGTGGGATCAGGCGCTTTTCCGTGTAAAACCTACTTTCCTGACAGGGTTTGCAATGAACAATAAACTATAGTTTTGAATAACTGCACCACCCTGTCAGGGATGATCTTCAGGAAACGTGCCTGCGTAAAAGCTTCCGGCTTCCCCGACGAAAAGCCGCAATAGATTTTTTTCTGATTGTTTGGTTTTTACATTTTTCGTTATTACATTTGAATGGATGTAAAATCAAAAAACCGAATTACTATGAACCTTTTTACACAATTTAGCCACTCTATTGGAAGATGCGGGGTAGACAACTCATTATCTGTTATCTAAAATTATAACACGAGTTATGAAAACGAAACTGTACCTCTTAATACCACTCATGATTTTTCTGGACTTTTCTTATCAAACAAAGGCCCAAAATCTATCGACATACGGTCATGCGGATAATGAAGTTTTCCAAGTTGGATCCCGTTACCATATTTCATTTCAAAGTGATACACCAAATGTTTTCCATGAAAGTTTCGTTACTAATACTGAGGATGCTGAAGCTTTTGCTGTTTATTCCGACAAACAGGGCAATTTAAAGCTCTATTCCAATGGTTGCCATATCTGGAATGGCAATCATCAGCCACTGAATACATCATCCAATGTGCTTCCCGATTCGGTTTGTCCCCAATTTACCCTCAATGACTCTATGGGAAATCACATAACTAGTACGGCTATTCCTATGCCGGGCAATCCCGATTTGATTTATGTTTTTTCACTTGGAAGGAAAGATATTCAGCCAAGAAAATTATACTATTCCCTAGTTGATATTAGTACCGGCCAAAGCCAAATAATTGTTAGTGGACAAGAATTCACCAAATTACCTTTAAAGCGAGATTTGGCTGTAACAAAGCATACCAACGGGCAGGATTACTGGCTGGTAACCCGCGAATACCATAAAAATACTTATGTTGCTTTCCGTATCCGGCCCGGAGGAAATGTTGATACGGTGTATTCAGCAAATACAGGAATAACTCCGGCATCCTGGGGTTATGATTTAGGGCTAAATTTCAGCCCGAATGGCCGTATATTGGGAGAAGTAATAAACTTGGACACATTACAATTATTGCAATTTGATGCTAGTACAGGTACTGTCTCTGATACGAACATGCGGTATATTGTTAATTACGGATACCAATTATGGCCTGATAGATTTGCTTTTTCGCCTGATAACAGCAAACTCTATGTGAATCATCATAATTTATACACCCGGTTTTGCCAGTATGACCTCAGTACAAATGCTCAAAGCCAGTTGCTTAATTCCCGTATTTTGTTGTTTGATAATCAGATCACCTACGATAATGCCGGATGTTTACATTTAACGGCTAATCGAAACATTTATAATCCATTCCATACATATAATACAGGTTTAGCTTTTAATTCTGTTGAAAACCCCAATATAGGTGATACCAATTGTAATTGGAATACAGCAAATTTTATAGTGGATTCATCTGCATATGTTCACCCTAGTTCATTCTCATCGAATTTCTGCTCCGCCTGGCTTCAGGAGCCGGTAGATTTCAGCTATACGCACACCTGTGCGGGGGAAAATGCCCAACCCACACTTTTTGCCTTTACGGACAGTGTGTATGAGGCGGAATGGCATTTCGGCGACAGCCTGGCGGGCGGAGCGGATACTTCTTCGGCCCTGTATCCTTCGTACAAATACCCGCAGCCCGGGCAATATACGGTCTGGGTAAAAGCCCTGCATTACGGTATGTGGGACAGCATCGCCAAGACCGTTACCATTTACCAAAATCCACAAATATCACTTGGAAAGGATACCACCCTCGCAGCCAACGACACGCTGGTATTAGACCCGGGCAGCGGCTATGTTAGCTATAATTGGAATACCGGCGACACCACACAAACGCTAACGCTCTACGGTAGCCAAATGACCGGCGGCAGTCACAGCTACTGGGTGGAAGTAACCGACAGCAACGGCTGTAAAGCCAAAGCGTATCGCACGATTACCTATTCCGGCGTAGGCATCAACGAACAAAATGCGGATAAATGGAAGGTTTATCCCAATCCCGCGGAAGAAAGACTAACCATAGAACTCAATCACGCCATACACGAAAAAGCCACGCTCAGGCTTTACAACCAACACGGGGCCATCGTGCGCCGCCATCAATGGCCAAAGCAGGCAAAAACCCAACACCTCAGCCTCTACGGTCTCAGCAACGGCATCTACTGGATGGAGCTGGACATAGAGCAACGGAAATACCGGCAGAAGGTGGTGAAGCGATGAGGCGAGCTGGTGACTCGATAGCTATCGGGATTAGCGAACGAAGCGACTGAGAGACTGAGCCTACGATGGTACGCAAGTACGAAAGTGCGATGATGCGATGATGTGCATGGAGCAGAGAGCATGGAGCATGGAGTGAAAATAGCCAAACTGCAAGCCCTCAGGGCTGGTTGATTGAGTTGATTAAGTAATTAAGTTGATTAAGTGGGATCAGGCGTTTTTTGCATAAAATCACCTTCCCTGACAGGTTTTGCAATGAACAACTTATAGTTTGGAATAATTGCACCACCTTATCAGGGATGCTAGTCATGTAGGATTTATAACATTTATAACAACGTTCTTAAATAAAGTAAAAAAAATTATCCAAAACGATGGATGAAAGAAAAAAGGCTGATCAATATGACCAGCCTTTTTATCTATTGTTTAATAAATGTCAGCTCTTCGAAATAAAAATCGGGATTGGGTATTGATATTTTCATCTCCTTAGGTTCTCCGTATTTATCCAAAACAAAATTGCAGGTTCCCGGAGGGAAACGTGGAAATTCTTCCAATTCAATAATAAAAGAATTATGACGCAAATGTTCCAGCGTACTAAAATACCCTGGTGAAGGAACAAGTTGCACATGCAATTTCCCCTCTTTCATGCTAACTTCGGCATCTCCATACATGGGTCCGCTGTATGTTCCTGTAAATGCTTTCAGATCATGAGTCGGTTCCAGAGAAGGATCTTTTTTACTCAATAATTTCTCTGTTTCTTTCTTTTCTTGTTTTTGGCGGCGCTCATGATAGTTCATCATAAAACGACTCCAGTTCCTTGTGCTGTCAGGATCAGGAGCTAAAAATGCATCCAGAATTGTATAACGAGTAGCGTAGTATAGCATACTACCGGAATTTGATAATACAATAAATCCCAGATCTTCCTCCGGCACTAAGCCGAAATAAGAAAGAATACCATCATATCCACCACCATGACCAATGGTTTTGTGACCATGGTATACGTCCGTTCCCCAACCCAGAGCATAAGCTTTAAAATGTGTTGACGGCCACAGTCGTTTGCTGCCTCTGCTTACAGACTGTGGTGTATGAGCCTGCCACATTTCATGAGAAAAATCCGCTGAAAGATATTCCTCTCCAGCAAGCGATCCGTTGTTCAGGTGCAGACGCATCCATTGGGTCATATCCTGCACAGAAGAATTCAAGATGCCTGCTGCCCCTATATTATCCCAGTTCAGAAACGGGATCGTAATGATTTCGTCGTTTTTGTTAATATGGGCTGTTACTACATTATCCGTATTTTCAAACATGCTGACGCTTGTTAGCGTTCGCTCCATCCCAAGCGGATCCAAAAACGTCTTTTGTATATATTCCGGATACTCCATTCCGGTAACAGCTTCTATCACTTCACCGGCAGCAATAAACATAATATTCGAATACCCGTAATGCTCGCGAAAACCGTATTTGGGCTCCAGATGTTTGGCCTTTCTGACCACTTCTTCTGTAGTAAACGTACTGGCATTCCATAACAAATCACCGCTAAATGTTTCCAGGCCACTACGGTGACAAAGCAAATCGCGGATCGTCATATTTTCGGAAACGTACGGGCTATAAAGCTCAAACCAGGGCAAATAATCACGTACTTTGTCATCAAGCTTCAATTTGCCTTCATCTACTAAAGTACCTATGGCTGAAGCTGTAAATGTTTTGGTGATACTTGCCACAGGGAAAATCGTATTCTTATCTACTTTTTCTTTCGTGTTAATGTTTTTATAACCATATCCTTTGGATAAAATCACGCTATCGCCTTTAAAAATCGCAACAGCCATACCGGGTGTTTCCCACTCGTCAACCATCTGGCTTAGCTTTTTATCCAGTTGTTCTATGGTTTCAAAGTCTTTTTTGGATTGTGCCTGAAGCAAAAATGGCACAATCAGTACCAGCGCCAATAATCTAATTCGTTTTTTGTTCATGTGTCTATATGGGTTTAATATTTATCTTTCAGGCAATATCCGGCAAATAAAAACCAGAGTTTATTTTTTGCACGGATACCCTATTTTTTAAAATTATTTATTTCCAAATCATTAACTAATCAATTTTGCTTTTGCTGCTGAATGACAGAATACAATTTATCCATCACTTCGGTAGCTTTTCCTTTTAGTAAAATATCTGTAATACTACTTGTAAACAACGACTCTCCTGTATTGATTTCAATAATGGTTGCTCCGTTTTCTTTGGCTAAAACCGGTATTTGCGAAGCCGGATACACTTCACCGGTAGACCCTATTACAATAAAAACCTCAGCATTTTCTGCGGCATGGTAAGCAGCTTGCAAAGCATCCTGCGGGATCATTTCTCCAAAAAAAATAAAATCCGGTTTCAACAGTCCGCCGCATTCACAATAAGGCGGAAGTGTTTCTAATAATTCACTATCCGGTTTATAACTCTTAGCACATTTCGTACATACAAGCCGTTGCGAGTTTCCGTGAAATTCGTGGACAACTGTTGAGCCTCCTTCCTGATGAAGGTTATCAATATTCTGAGTAATCACTTCCTTTAAAAGCCCTTCTTTTTCAAGATTTCCGAGAACTTTGTGTGCATCATTGGGTTTTGCCGCTCCAAAGAAGTCATAAAAGATATCTTTAATCAATTTCCAGGCTGCTTCGGGATTAGCATAAAACCGGTCCAGATCAAGAACGGATGGGTCATATTTATTCCATAAACCATCTTTTCCACGAAACGGAGGAATGCCACTTTCCACGCTTATCCCCGCGCCCGTAAAACCCGTCGTGTACTTCGAGTTCAAAATAGCATTTGCGGCTTTTGTGTATAAATCCGTTGTCATAATTTTCCCTTTCTGTTCTGAGATTTTACTCAAATGTACAAATTTAAGCTTTATTCCTAAATTGCTACTTTTTTACAAAAAAAATCCAATTACAACAATATACCGGATTATACCTTTTCAGTATACATTTGCATTAAATGCTCACAACCAGATCACCCTTCACTTTGCCGGTCGTAGCTTTTAGCCCTAACCTGGCTACTCCTGATATCGCACCTACGGCGCTTATAGTATCTCTTCTTCCTAAATTACGACCATAAAGCCGCACCTAAGGTGCTGAAGGTTTTACCTGCTCATTTGACAGTAACCATAATAAAGCATCCAATAATGCTTAATAATCACGGATTGGACTGAAAACGATTGAAAAGTACCGGAGGTAAGATATTATGGTAGATGTAGATAAATATGGCAATTGCTCCAAAGAGCCGTAGGTTCGAAATTATAAGAAATCGAAAGAATTGGGATTATTCAAAAAACTTTGTCAGCCTCATAGATAAGCATGCATCGCCCGAAAGCTATAGGTTTGCTTTTAATTCACTCAAGTGTTTCTCTTCATTATATTATTCCACTACATACAATCCTATATAATAAATCTTTTGCTTTTCTTTATTCGTCACGTATACTTTGCCGCAATCAGGATCATCGTCAGGATGAGATTTTTGAGCATGTATCACTTTATCTTCCTGATACTTTACCCACTCTCCCTGATATTCCGGATTTTGAAAAGACATTTTATTCCCGGTAAATGTAATTTCTTGTTCAACAAGCCGTGGATCTACCCATACCCTCCAGTTTTTACCGGTAATAATCTGCCCGGGAGAAATTTTATTGAAATCAACCTCAGGCTGTTTGTAATCTATTGGATCACCGGAATTGTGGAGTATTCCTTCATTCTCCGGCAGATGAACAACCGATTTATCCAGAGAGGAAATAGTTCTATACGAATTCTGGTCAACTTGATCAATTGGCTCCCTGTCACAGGAAATAAGCATAAAAACAAAAACTGACAAAATAATCGATATGTTCTTCATAACACTGAGGTTTTGGTTGGCAGTAAAATAAAAAAAATATTACTCGAAATCAAAATTTTGTCATTAAATAATCACGGATTGCTCGAAAAACGATTGAAAAGTACCGGAGGTACGATATTATGGTAGATGTAGATAAATATGGCAATTGCACCAAAGAGCCGTAGGCCCTAAACCCTAATATAAACTTATAATTATTACTGAATACTATAATTTTATTGATTTACAATTTTTCCAAAGATTTTCCAGTTTATTGATCAAAAAATTCGAAAACCTGAACCTACATAGAATGAAAAAATATTTTCATCATCCATAAACCTGTGATTAAATCCGCTGGAAAAGTAAACATGATCCCCCACATAAAATTTAAACGCTAAATCCCAGCTATACCCATAAAATTTGCCGTCATGAATTACACCTGTATTCAAAGCTATTTCTTTGTTTTTATCAGGAAAATAGCCTACCCCTATATCAAATATTTCATAAGCGGTATAATAATTCTTATTATTTTCAACTTTATTGTTATTTAATTCCAGAAATTGACTCCCGGATATTTTCAGGGCAATATCTTCTTTTACCATAAAATTCAATGAAGGTCTTATAGAAATAGTCTGATAGCCATCACCATTAAAATAATCGGGCACAAATTTTTGATCATATTTAATCAAATCAAATAGTTTAGCTTCAAATAATTCATCCGAACCTTGTGAAAAAAGAGAATTGGAATAAAACAAGCTACTAATTATTACTATAATCCATATTTTTTTCATTGTAACTAATCAGTCTGCAAGTTAGCAATAATTTTTAGAGCTGATAAAACCCCTTGCCCATTTTTAAGACTTGTATCAGTAATTGATCGCAAAACTGCGAAAGCATAAGCTCCATCAGGTGATTTGAATTGCCCTGAT
>JAIPBW010000070.1 GCA_021738505.1 Bacteroidales bacterium
TTTTCTGCCAGCAATCTTTTATTTACTCGGCTATACAAGGCGTCAAACTGCTTCTTTTGCAAAATGTTCAGATAATTCTTTTCTATCCATTCATCAGTGGTTTGAATTTTATACCTGTAATCCTGACCATACGTATTCTTCGTTAAATCATAATTAAAAAGATAAAGCATAGACCCATCTTTTGTAGCTTCACGATTGATTCGTCCTGCCAGTTGTTCTTCGCTATCTATCAATGATTTATCTTTAAACCCTAAATCCATATCAATGTCTACTCCAGCTTCAATAACCTGGGTTGTTATGACAATGATTTTATCGTGTTCTTCAGCTTTGATTTCATCTAAAATCTCTTTACGTCGACTATCCAGTATTTCTCCAGATATAAGAACCTTTCTGTATTCATCGAATTCAGGTATATCCATGTATTTTGATAAAAAATTAGAAGCTGTACGTTTGGATACGAATTCTACAACTGTTCTTACCTTATTGCCATTTTTAGAAGCATAACCCTCTGATTTTTCTAAAACTAAATAAGATAAGTCATTTAAAAAAGTTTCCTTTTCTTCCTCATTTTTAGGTTGTTTCCAATCGAGAAACTCAAATTTTACCCGGTCTTTAAAATTGGGATTCAGGAAAAAATCTTCTTTGTTGGGAACTAAATTGATAAAAAAACCTTCGGTATCCTGATTCAACTCATCTAATTTCGGTAAGGTTGCAGACATTAGTAAAAACTTAATATTCAAATGACTGGAGATTTCATCAACAAAATAAATCATCTTATCCCAATGGTGTGGCGTGTAAGCTTGCACCTCATCTATTATTACAATAGAATTGGCCAAACGATGTAATAAATAATTCGACTCCTTATCATTTCCCTTAAGGACTTCAAAAAAGCGGATATGCGTTAAAACGGTAATGGGATAGTTGGCAAACAAATAATCGATATAGTTTTTATAATCCTTCCCGTAGTTTCCTTCTTTCCCGTTAGCTGAATGCACTCCCGTTTTTGATTGAAGTTGAATAATTTCATTGTCATCAATATCAATCGTTTCTTTAATAGCATTATAAGTTTGAGTCACCAATGTCGTAAATGGAAAAACGTAAAAAATTTTGTTTAACCTTTCATCCTGTTTTAACAACTCGATAGCCAAAGCTATTGAGGTGTTTGTTTTGCCCGAGCCTGTGGGCGCTTCCAAATAAAAACAATTTTCACCTTTATAACGTCTTATATTACTGAGAGCTTCAGCGGCCATTTTTTGTCGAAGTGTATTGAGGTTATTGTTGTTTCTTGATTGCAGCTTTTCAAAAGGAATATCTTCAAATTCTTTGCTACGCTCAATGATGGCTTTATTATAAGGTTTGGCCGGATTATTAAGAAAAGAATGGATGATTTTATTTTTTGATTCGTTGTTTAATACCCCAAAATCATCTATCGATAAATCATTCATGTATTCAGAAGTGGCATAATAATCAGCAGCGGTTAGCAAAGAATAATTAAGCTTTAGCAGGGTATAAATGGCAAAATGGCTAATATCAGGAAAAAATTCATTTAAATTATCTTTTAAGGTTTGGTAATCATCATAAAAGTGAAGGCTAATATCTTTTTGAATATCAATATTATATTCTTTCAAAAAAGGCATGATTTCCTTTATAAAATTGAGATCATATTCTGACTTTACATCAATCCGTCCCGAATGATGTTTGATAATTGTATTTGTGAAGATAATGGTCAAATAATATAATAAAATCTTATTTTCATCGTTTCCAATCTCTGTGGAATTCATGATTTGATTAAAATAGTAATTCTGTAAAATGATAGCTCCGGGCAGGGAATGGTAATGCTTAAGCTTATGAATACTCTTATTCTCGGAAAATTTTGGATTCTCCATTCGCAGGCTTTGAAAGTTGGGATTGATTTTCCCCAAATCATGATAAATAATACTTGTCAGGAATATTTCCTTTAAAAGATTAACTAATTCAATATGATTGGGATTTGTCTGAGTTATAGAAAATAAGATATTATCCACTGTGAAATTTAAACCATGAGCATCAATCAGATTCAAGGCATATTTTTTTACCTGTAAAGTGTGTTCTTCTAATGTTTCATTAGGTTTTGTATCCGAAATATGTGCCAAATAATGGTTGTTCAGATTATCCGAAATTAAATTGGAACACGTTTCGGAAAGCTCTCTAAAAGACTTGTATAATTTCATTTTCACTAGTTTTAAGTAATGAATAGCTTTCCGGCAAACTGTAATACTGGTTTAAAGACCAATTGGTAAAGCTAAAGTCTTCGTATTTATATTGATATAGCGGCCCTTCATCATATGCTACCGGTAAACGCTCAAAATACATAAACTTAGGTTCATTGGAGCCACTCATACCAGGTATAAACCTAGGGCTTTTTTTCCCGTCTTTCAGCGTACCTTCCTTGATAAATATAGTGGCTATCTGAAAATCTGCCTCGGGAGTATAAGTATCGTACTCATACTCTTGGAAATCATCTTTATTCCACCACAATGAAAAATCGTTTTTTCCAAGATAAGGTAGATATTCCGCCTTACTCTCCTTCAGATACTCATAGAGTTTTTGCTGATATTCATTTTCGTGGTCAATTAAAACGAACACTCGAAAGCTCGGGGCTATCAGTGTTTGTTCGGAAACCATAAGGTTACCCCCCTGTTCATCGCTGGCCATTCCGGTAGTGTTATTATAGGTGATTACCGTTTTCTGATAATTGCCGTTTTCATGTTGTAAAGGTTGAATTCCAAGTTTAAGGTCTTTTAATTTTTGATAATACTCCGGCAATTCACCATGTTTTTTAAAACCCTGTAACCCGATTATTGCTCCAAAAATCCCCAATAATGCCGGTTTATGAACTATGTTAAAGGTTAAATAAACCGGTTCATTAGTATCGGGCTTTTTCAATAATCCGAAATCGGCCTTTAGGTCTATGGATATTAATTTTTGCATTTTTTTCTGATTTATTAATTTTTAAAGATACTTTCTATATCAATAATCTCAAGCCTATTGCTCTCCGGTATTAAGGCATCTTGATCTGATCTACCCTGATATATAGTGCCTACGATACTTTTTCAATAACTAATGTTTTGCCATTTTGCCATAAATGCCTAATTTCAAAGTTTTATAATTCAATTTTTTCCTTAAAATCAAATTTAACTGCAAAATTTTAACGGTTGTTTTTTTCCACATTTCAGCACCATAGGTGCGAAATTATGGTAGCCATAATACACCATACCACATTAAAAAGCGCCGTAGGCGGGATATTATATGTACTTCAATCATAAAATTTAAACATATAATGATCATCAAATTCGATTTGAAATCTTTCTAACAAATCAAAATATTCCTCGCTAAATGTTCTCTTTTTATGATGATCTTCCTGATTCATAATGCATTTGATCACATCATCCCTTTGCGAATAGAAATAAGAAAATGCTCCGTAACCATCCTGCCACTCAAATTTCCCTTTCACGAATCTGTTTTGATTGATCCATTTGGAACTGTTCGTTTTAACAATGCGCAAAATATCTGACAGACTAGTTGTAGGATGGATCTCGAAAAATATATGTACATGGCCTTTGCAACCATTAACAGCCAACGAATATTGTTTATTATTATTCAATATTCCTTTGATATACTTGAATAATTCACTCCTGTATTCTTTGAGAATGATATTTTCTCTTTTATAAGGCGCAAAGATTGCGTGTATATTGATTTGTGTGTAGGTATTGTCCATGTTTTAATAATTTCGAGCCTACGGCTCTTTGGTGTTAGAGCATGTTCTTTTGGTCTACCATAATATCGTGCCTACGACACTATTTTGTGAGTCAAACCAAATTACATCATATGTCTTTAATATCAGCTTTTTTAGGTTCATTTTGGATTTGAACGGAGCTGGCATTTCGATAAATTTCAACGCTTTCGATCTCATCCTGATGCTTGTCAATCACAGAATTCAATTCAGCCAAGTCAGCCACTACTTTTCCGTCTGTTTTTTCCTCTTCAAGCCTTATCAATTGAGAAAAATTGGGAAGTACTACTTTTGAAGTCTCCTTCAGTTGGATCCAAACCAATAACTCATTTTCCGTACCACTTTTTGAAGTAGAATCATAATAAGTGGCACCACGCTGCATAGCTTCTTTTAGTTTATCAATATCTCCTTGAGATAGTTTTTCGGTGTTTTCATCCTGATGATCTTCAAGATTCTTAGGATTAACCGAAAAATGATGCAGGTAATGGCCTTCATGGAGCTTTGATTGGCGACCTAATGTTGTTTGGCTGGTTTCTTTTGTTTCATCAGTTTGCTCTTTTGGGTTTCGAAATGGAGATAAAATTTGTTCGCTATATATGTTATTTTCATGCCATATATTAGTTCCATGATTCACTTGAACAGGGCCATGAATAGATACAGCAATATTCCCACCAGCAGCTTTCATAGCAAAAGTAGCTCCAAAGAACCTGATGTCAAGACATCTAAGCAGCTCGTTTAATGCCAATTGCTTTGACTCTTTTTTCTTTGCATCCAATTCTTTATCCTTGCCCAGCTTGGCTTTAAAAGCCTGCTCCAAGGTATAAGGGTTTAGATTTTCATCCAACCGCTTAAAAAAGAAGATATATTGATCATGATATACATCTTTGAGATAATTCTTTACGGTGTATTTGAATGCCTTATCTGTTGCGTATACTTGTCCATTGGGTAATGTTCTGGGTTGCCCGCTAAAATCCGCATTGTAATTTGAATTAATTGCTTTTACAATAGCTGCACCAAATACTCTGTTTTTAAATTCTTTATTTTCTGTCATAACTAAAATATTTTAAATTATTGTTTACTTTCTTTTTTCTCATAGATCACAGAATCGGCAAAATAACCTGCCAATAGATATCTTTGCATCGTTTTGAGATTAATATCTGTTTCAAAAGCCAGAACTTCTTTTGCTAATTTTTCAAATCGACCTTTGCCAAAATCGATAGCATGCTTGTACATGTTTATGGTATTACTAATTGCATCCTGCAGCAAGTCAGCTTTCGCTTTTTGCAGAAAGGGTTCCAGCATAGCATGTGATTTTTCTCCTGCCTCGCTTTTTGAAAGCAGAAAATAAACCAACTGCCCAGCTGCAAATAGAAATTCTTCGGGGCTGTCAGAAAGATGCTCATTTTCATTAGCTATCTTTCTGCATTTTTCTGTTAATTCTGGAATCTTTGAAGCCATAATTTCGCGTGTTTTATTTTGATTAAAATGATTATATAAACTGAACCATATGTTTAATTTTTGTTTTATTGAATAGCCTTTATTGAAATCTTCATCATGAATGATATCATCTTTAATTGACTCAAACATCATATCATCAAACATAACCGCTGTTATGGACTGATGCCTTGATTTGTATGTATAATCGTAAAATGCTTTACGATATTTATAAAGCAAGTGATAGATTGTATCTGTTAAGCCATACTCCGGTTTGATTTCGATATCATCAAAATATCTTAGCCATACACCATTGTTTTTTGTTTTTTGAACTAATTGATTGTTAAATACTTTATTGGCTATATTAAATTGAAAATCAAAAACATTCTCACATTTTAATTTTCCCATTTTCCCCCCTAAAGGGAACAATTCTTCAATATTAATAAGCATTTTGTATTGAAAAACAGGCACAAAATCAATATCAATTACACGGCTTTTTTTAGCCCTATTGTTAAAAAAGATAATGTAGTAGTTCTGCAAATCGGCTTTATAATCTTCGATAAGCTCCCTAACAATTTCGGAAAAAATCTTCTTTCCTTTTACATTATAAAGCGTCACTACATGATCATTTAATTCTTGCTTATCCACAAAAACAGGCATCGGGTTCGGTAGCTGTCTGTTTTTTTGCATTTGAAAAAACTTCCAAAGTTTCATGGCATCCTTACCCCCTACGCGGTAATTATACTTTAGCGGGGCAGTCTGATGTTGTAAAAATGGTTTTTTATCCTGGAAAAGACTTAGGCTATCACTAATACCATATGTAGTCTCATCATGCTCTACATTGTATTTGTCTTTATTAAAAACTTTCTCTTTTAAGTATTCTTCATGTACCTCCCGATAATCCTCAATATCCGGATTCTTTAAATAAATATTGATATTAAAATTGGTTTTTGCATTTTGATATTCGTCCATTTGAGTTATAAAATCCGGAAAACTGGAAAGAATTATTTCCTTAAAGCATTTAAACCATTTATGATGCTTTTCCTTCTCCTTATTCAAATATTGCTCAGCTATAGGAAAATACTGGTTTTCTAGTTCTTGAAGCAATATGCTTTTATCGTATTTGATAAAGTTTTTCTTATTAAACCCTAAAGCAAATGGCGAACAAGTAGCATTGTAAATCTTTTTGTTCGGATTAAAAATTTTGGCACTGGAAACCGGGATAGAATGAGTCTGAATTTTCAAACATTTTTCAAAAAAAGAGTTCCATTCCGTATTTCCATCATAAAGACCATAGTCATCCGGATTAATCTTACCTTCGGCGTCAATATTGCTCGCCACACACTCTCCTTCCTTTTCTTCAACATCAAGTAAAATGTATAGGCCTTCTTTTAACTCAAGATTTTTTGCAAATATTTCAGGATTATTGCTTTCCAGTTCATCAACGAAATTGGTTACTTCTTTAATCATTGGGGCTATCTATTTAATTGTTATTGAATTAATAATAATGCAAGCTATTCTTAACTTACTATTTTTCCACTAATTTACTAAAATTTATTCTCCAAAACACACAATTTTAAATACTTATCAAACTTTTTGATTTTTAAGTCTTATAAATTGCAGTGTCAATCTTAATCAATCTACTATCAATCTCCATCAATCTCTTTCTTTTCACACCACCCAAACCCGATGCTGCTTTTCTCGCTTACACCGGCATTCCATATCATGCGGTGGGTTTTGACGGGAGCTGTCAATTCAAAATCAAAAAGATTTCCTACTACCCGTGTTTGTTCCGGTGTATTGGGTTTTATGACATATCCTGCCCGTTTGTAGTCTTCTCCGGGTTTAAAGTCAATTTCATTAGCCGGTATCTCTTCCCCTCGTATGTTTTTATATTTCTCTGCGATATGCCTGACGGATTGTTCATAAAAATGATCATCTCCGGGTTTTAAATACTTCGGCACATTTGATCCTTCCACTTTGTAGCTTACTATCCATGGCGTCTTTAGCCGGTAATGCATTGTTTCTGTAAATTCAGGCTCGGGCAATGCTTCGACTTTAGTTACCTTGAAATCTATACCGTTAAACTTATCACCCAAATAAAATTCTTGTTCCAGAAATAACCCCTGGATAAAATGCGAAGCAGCCTCCTGCACATCAAAGGCAAGCTGCAGGCTGATTTCATGATTTTTTATCTCAAACAGCTTCTTTTCTTTCCAAAGCTTCGGTTTTCCAAAGTTTAGCGGAGAAAAGCAAAACAGCTTGTACAACTTTGTATCGCTGGCCCCGTATCCTTTGTCATGAAGAAACTGAGCGAACTCTTTATCTGCTTTTCCAATTACTTTATAAATCCAGGCACTGATGTAATACATATATTCCATCGGCAGCATGCGCTGCTTTGATGTCCGGGTTAATGTCAATTTAAATCTCATAGGTTTGTGTCAAATATTTTCAAATATACATCGTGCTTTTGTCAATTCCCGTCAATTAAAAATTTATCTTCAATTTTTTTTGAGATCAGACAGGCTTACATGTGCAAATGCACTCATTATCCGACCTTTAAAATAAAACCTGTCTGGTTTTATAAATTTTCAAGTTGCAGCGTATTTGGGTTTACCTTATTTTCTTTCAAATTTACAAAAAAAATATACTCATTATGAACAAATTAATTGGTTTTTTGCCCCCGCAAATTTCATTTTCCTCAAACCTGCCTCCTCAAACCTGACAGCGTCGTCAGACCTGTCAGCGTTTGAGGAGTTACAAACCCTTTCCTCAGACCATTCAGCGTTTGAGGTGGCAAAACCCCTTCCGTCAGACCTGCCAGCGTTTAAGGCTTTACAGACCCTTTCAGCAGACAGTCAACATTTGAAGATTTATACCCCCTATCAAAGGATCGGTCAGCATTTAAGTTTATTCCAATTCAAGCCATCGTTCTATTTCGATGATGTCAAGTATTTTGTTATGCATGTATTCAAAATTTGTCTTGTCCCCGAACCAATCCATAACTTGCTTGCGTTTTAATTTCGTGGGATTCCTTTTGATGAACGTCAGATAACTGCTCCATGGATAATCTGACGGATGTTTGCAAAACCCATGATGTACCGGGTTATTGTGGATATAAAGAATGACCTGTCTGAGGTATTCTTCATCATGAATTTGTTTCCTTTTGAAGGGGCGTTCGAAAAGAGCGCCACGGGTTTGAAGTTGTTTGTTGAGGGCTTTAGTGTAGGCATTAAAAAAATGCGAAAAGTGGTTCTCGGGTTTTGGGATTTTATGATCTTTGACGCTGTCAGGAGCTTCGCACGCTGACAGGTCAGTTGTTTCCCATTTTATCTCCTCAAACCTGACAGCGTCGTCAGACCTGTCAGCGTTTGAGGAGTTACAAGCCCTTTCCTCAGACCTGTCAGCGTTTGAGGAGTTACACCCCTTATCAAAAGACTTATCAGCTTTTGAATATTTATAAACCACATTTTCCCTAATCCTAACCAACAAATGAAAATGGTTTTTCATCAACACCCATGCATAGGAGTCTGCAATTGGAGATATATACTTATCATAAAGTTGAAGGAAGTATTTGTAGTTTGCATCTTCACAGAACAAATTGCGTCTGCCGACACCATGATTGTAGATGTGGTAGAAGTTTCCTTTTTCTATGGGTTCGATTGTTGTCATTGGTTAAGATAAAACCTTACTTTTCCAGGCCATTAATTATTCATTTAAAATCTTTTCTTTTCAATTTTCTTATTCAGATACTTTTTAAAATCCTCAGGTTCTATAACTTCAATTTCGTCCATCAGTCCGAGGATAAACCGTCCGGCACCATGGTAGCTATGGATGATCCCCTGAAAACGAAAGCGGTTATGAGGAATAGAAGTTAAATATTTTTCCGATAACGGATATTCTTCCGTCATCAGATTAGCTGCCCGCATGCTCATATCCAAAATTATATGGGTTTGTTCTTTTCCTGCCATCCGGAAAACATCCAGTTCCTGCTGTAGGTGTTTGTGTTCATATTTCCAGGCCTCATAACTGCTCTCCACTTTTCCGATACGCGCAGTTTTAAACAGGCGGTTATCATTTTTTTCCAGGTCATAGCCCCACAGTGAGATGTAGTTGGTGGTAAATGCAAACGGCTCCACTTTTCTGTCGGAAATTGTCGATCCGTTAGCCGATTGGTAATTTTTCAACACAACCCGGCTCTTGTTATCAATAGCATCACAAAGCAAACGCACATTTTCCCCCACATTTTTCTGAATGATGGAATTCGCAATATTCCGGGAATTGTACAATGAATATAGTTTCTGCACCAGATTTTGTTTGATCACATTGTTCTCATCCAGATTATGAATGGCTTTTTGTAACACATACGATTCTTCCCGGCTAAAGTGCAACAATTCGCTAATGTCTTTTGAGGTTTGCTGGTCTTTATCGATTTTAAAATAGCCGTTGTTATTTTCAATTACAAAACCGGTTTCTCTTAAAGTCCGAATATACCGGTATACCGTCCGTTCTGTAATGTCATGGCGCGTGCTCAATTCATTTATTGTAATCCCGAATGGACTCGGTAAATCCATTAAAACCTTTAACGTCCGCTTGATTTTTTCCTGATCTGTCATTCTTAGGGCTTATTTTCTACTAAATTAAGTAAATAATATTGGAATAAGCAATAAATGAGTTAATAAATTTCGGGGATTTTCAACCGATAATTAAACGCAACTGCCGTTTTAAGACGCTGTCAGGAACTTCGCACGCTGACAGGTCAGTGAATTTAATTCAACAGCTTCAAACATAACAGCGTCATTTTTTCAACCCTGACAGGGATTAGAACCCTGTCAGGGGGTATGATTAAACAACAAACATTTCATAAATAGCTTATCTCCAGCCATTTTTCAATCTGCATTACGTCAAGCTTTTGCTGGTGCATATATTTAAAATTGGAAACATCCTCAAACAACCCAATAACTGCTTTACGGTGTAGTTTTGTTGGTTTCAACGAAATACAACTCCTATAGCTACTCCATAGGTAATCACCAGGCTGTTTACAAAAGCCGTGATAGACAGGATTATTGTGGATGTAAAGAATAACCTGTCTTAAATAGGTTTCATCATTTATCTGTTTTCTTTTAAAAGGGCGTTCGAAAAGTGCTCCCTGGGTTTCATGTTTTTTATTGAATGCTTGCGCATAAGAATTAAATAAGTTGGAAAAATGCCGGGATGGCTCGGCTACTTTTCCTCCCCTGACAGGGTTCCCCACCCTGTCAGGGGTTTCCTGCGAAATATCTTCCTCTATTATCCTTAACAAAAAATAAAAATGATTCGGCATTAGCACCCATACGTATGTTTCAGCAATAGGGAATATGTATTTGTCGTAGAGATTAAGAAAATATTCGTAGTTATCTCTATCGCAAAACAAATTTCGCTCTCCAACACTATGGTTATAAATATGGTAGAAATGGCCCTATTTCAGAGTTTCTAATGCCTGCATATATTTCACAAATTCTTTAGCGTTTTTTCAACCCTGACAGGGATTAGAACCCTGTCAGGGGGTATGACAATGTTTTCAGCGTTTAAACAATTAATCGCTTTCTCTTTTCCTTTTTTTAAGACGCTGTCAGGAGCTTCGCACGGACAGATCAGGTCAATCTTTTACACAGCGCACAGAAAACCCTACTGGTTTATGGAAATAACTACGTATCACTTCAGGTTCATAGCTTGACATATCAAATTGCCAGGCCAAATCTGAATCATATTCTGTAGCTGTCCACCAGTGGCCACTCCAGTCGGAGCTGGAAAAATTACCATAACGGCTCCGTGTTCCCCCCGGTAAAGCACCGAAGAAAAACTCATCAGATCCTGTTCCGCCATCAATCCACAACGTTTCGGCTTTCAATGCTTCAGCTTCATTTCCCTGATATCCTTCACTACTGACAAAATCAATCAACGTCTGCCATTCTTCTTCTGTAGGCACATGCCAGCCTTGCGGACACAGTTTTCCTGTTTCAACAGCATACCAGTTGTACAAGGCGCCGTAGAGTTCTTTGTTGCTTTGATCATTTTCGTACCAGCAATAAGCTCCTGAGGTAGTATTTTCCCAGTCGGAAGCAGAAGTTCCTATATGCTCAATGGGGGTTGAATCATTATACTGAATTACTTTTAAATTCTCAGCCATCCAGACTTGATCGCCAATTTTAATGGTTGGATACTGATTATTATCCACATCCGTTATAGTATCATGAATACTCTGTTGGGAGTCGTTGTCATTACCACCGGAATCGTTATCTTCTTTATCACATGACATTATAAGAAGTTGAGAGAGCAGAACACCGGTTAAAACAATAGATAAAAGTAAATTTCTTTTCATTATAGTATAATTTTAATGTTACCATAAACAAATATAATAAAATATACTGATATTCACAAATTTAACCGGTTTTATTATTTATAAAATTTTATTCTTAAAACTACCATAATGACGTGCTATCATTACTTGCCTTGTGAACGTTTTCTTGATAATGGTTTTTGGGATCCCAACGTTTGCCATTAATTATTTTGATCGACAGTGAAATAATTTCCATCATCAAAGCACCGTCAGGTGCGACATTATGGTAGCAGGTAATTTAGGACAAAAAGCCAAAGCGCCGTAGGTGCGACATTATGGTAGCCGGAAATTTAGGACAAATTACCAGAGCGCCGTAGGTGCGACATTATTCTTATGGGTTTAATATCATTTTAAGATCATACACAATTCAACTTATAATGTCGAGCCTACGGCTCTTGGGGTTTATCGCGTATGCTTTAACTCTACCATAATGCCGTGCCTCCGGCACTTGCTTTGTGCACTTTAGATAAGCTACAGTCGGCGATATTCCAGCTTTTGGCATTAATTATTTTGACTGACATAACAATTAATTCCATCATCAAAGCGCCGTCAGGTGCGACATTATGGTAGCCGGAAATTTAGGACAAAAAGCCAAAGCGCCGTAGATGCGACATTTTTCTTATGGGTTTAATATCATTTTAAGATCATACATAATTCAACTTATAATATCGAGCCTACGGCTCTTGGGGTGCATCGCGTATTCTTTAACTCTCTACCATAATGCCGTACCTCCGGCACTTGCTTTGTGCACTTTAGATAAGCTACAGTCGGAGATATTCCAGCTTTTGGCATTAATTATTTTGACTGACATAACAATTAATTCCATCATCAAAGCACCGTCAGGTGCGACATTATGGTAGCCGGAAATTTAGGACAAATTACCCGAGCGCCGTAGGTGCGACATTATATAAATCTCACTCATAAAACTCAAATACATAATGATTATCAAATTCAATTTGAAATTTTTCCAGCAACTCAAAATATTCATCTTTGAACGATTTCTTTTTATGATGGTCTTCCTGATTCGTAATATATTTAATCACATTATCCCGCTGTGAACGCGAATAAGAAAATGCTCCATAGCCATTCTGCCATTCGAATTTTCCTTTCATGAAGCCCTTTTGATTAATCCATTTGGAGCTATTCGTCTTAACAATTCGAACAATATCTGACAGATTGATTGTTGGATGCAACTCGAAAAACAGATGGACATGATCTTTGTATCCATTCACAGCAAGCGAATATTGTTTGTTATTATTCAGGATTCCGCTTATATACTTAAATAATTCATTGCGGTAAGCTTTAGGAATAATATTTTCTTTCCTATAAACCGCAAATATTACGTGGATGTTGATCTGTGTATATGTATTTGCCATAATTCGATTTATAATTTCGAGCCGCTTGTATTGATATTTCATTTTAAGCTATTATGTTTTGTTGTGTTTTTTATCCTAACTATCAAATCACAATATACTTATTATAATATTGACTAAAACCTACTTTAACAAAACAATCACCATAAATCACTATGTAAAGTTAACACAACAAAACACAATTTGCAAATTATTTACCACAATGTCGTTCCTTCGCTTCTCCACTTGCTTTGTGCGCTTTAGATAAGCTACAGTCGGTGATATTCCAGCTTTTGGCATTAATTATTTTGATCGACAGTGAATTAATTCCATCATCAAAGCGCCGTCAGGTGCGACATTATGGTAGCCGGTAATTTAGGACAAAAAGCCAAAGCGCCGTAGGTGCGACATTATTCTTATGGGTTAAATATCATTTTAAGATCACCCATAATTCCATTTATAATGTCGAGCCTACGGCTCTTGGGGTGCATCGCGTATTCTTTAACTCTCTACCATAATGCCGTGCCTCCGGCACTTGTTTTGTGCACTTTAGATAAGCTACAGTCGGCGATATTCCAGCTTTTGGCATTAATTATTTTGACTGACATAACAATTAATTCCATCATCAAAGCACCGTCAGGTGCGACATTATGGTAGCCGGAAATTTAGGACAAATTACCAGAGCGCCGTAGGTGCGACATTATTCTTTAGGCGTTAAACATATTTTTAAGATCACCCATAATTCCATTTATAATGTCGAGCCTACGGCTCTTGGGGTTTATCGCGTATGCTTTAACTCTACCATAATGCCGTGCCTCCGGCACTTGCTTTGTGCACTTTAGATAAGCTACAGTCGGCGATATTCCTGCTTTTGGCATTAATTATTTTGACTGACATAACAATTAATTCCATCATCAAAGCACCGTCAGGTGCGACATTATGGTAGCCGGAAATTTAGGACAAATTACCCGAGCGCCGTAGGTGCGACATTATTCTTTGGTTTAAAAATCATCCTATTTCGATCCTTTCGCTTCATTAATATAAAAAGCCAAACATCCACAATGGAATTTTTCGGTCAAAACCAAATTCAATATCATCGATAGCAAGATAGCTATTTTCTATCCCCTGAATTTGCTTATCCTTTTTATTTCGACCCCCAATTTCTATAGTAAATTTTTCATCTATCACAAAGTCTCCCTTTTCAGGACTCAGATTTATTTGATGACCCGCATTTTTCAATTGGTTCATAAAAAAGGTTTCTCTTAGGGTACCCATGTCCGGATTATCCTGAAAAGCAAAAAGAAAAGAGGTATTTTCGAAATATATTTTTCCCGGTTTTTGAAGTTTCGACAACCCCTTTCCCGGTTTATAGAGATAATAAAGAATCTGAGCATCTTTCAGGTTTTTAAGATAGGAATAAACACTGGAGCGGCTAATATGCAATCTGTCAACGATTTTTGCAATATTGGGTTCAAAAGGAACACTTTGAGCAATCACTCCGAGTAGTCGTTTTACTTTTTCCACATTTGATGCACTATATCCTTTGATATAAGCCAGGTCATTTTCTAAAACCGCATTGATAACCTGAAGAAGCCTGGATGACAATGCCCCTTCAGGAATTTCTTTGGCAAATGGAAAGTAACCTTTTTCCAGGTAAGTCTTAAATAGTGGTAAAATCTTTATCCCGGATAACATTTTCTTTGCTATCTCGGTGTGATGAGTAAAAATCTCTTCCAAAGTCAACCGCTCAAAATGCAAATTATGATTTAAAGACAAATATTCACGAAATGATAGGCCTTGCAACGTTTTGGTTTCAAGGCGGCGACTTAAGTCCGCTTCGCCTTTATACAAGTCCAATGCAGAAGAACCTGTAAAATAAACCTGCATATCCGGATAACCATCATAAATAAGCTTGAGCTCTTGTGCCCATAAAGCATATTTATGGACTTCATCAATAAGCAAAAACTTTCCTCCATAGCTATGCCACTGAGAAGCCAGATCAAACAATGAATTGGTGTAAAAATACGGATGATCGGCCGTAACATATAATGCTTTGTCAGGCTCAGGGCAGTCATCGGCAAGGTATTGCAAAAGCATAGTAGTCTTTCCCACTCCACGTAGACCTTTTAACCCGAGCAAACGCGTTTTTTTCTTTAGCTCTGGATACAAATAACGATGCCATTGCGTATCAGTGAGTCGCAATAAATTGTTCTGATATGAAAATAGTTCTTGCATTTTATTGTTTTATATAAAAAACAAATATAATATAATTTTGTTTTAATAACAAAACATTTATTTTGGTTTGTTCTTATCTTTTTGTGATAAATATTTAGCATTATCCAAACTACTATAATTTAGAACAAATCGCCTGAGCGCCGTAGGTGCGACATTATTCTTTAGGCGTTAAACATATTTTTAAGATCACCCATAATTCCATTTATAATGTCGAGCCTACGGCTCTTGGGGTTTATCGCGTATGCTTTAACTCTACCATAATACCGTACCTCCGGCACTTGCTTTGTGCACTTTAGATAAGCTACAGTCGGCGATATTCCTGCTTTTGGCATTAATTATTTTGACTGACATAACAATTAATTCCATCATCAAAACACCGTCAGGTGCGACATTATGGTAGCCGGTAATTTAGGACAAAAAGCCAAAGCGCCGTAGATGCGACATTTTTCTTATGGGTTTAATATCATTTTAAGATCATACATAATTCAACTTATAATATCGAGCCTACGGCTCTTGGGGTGCATC
>JAIPBW010000071.1 GCA_021738505.1 Bacteroidales bacterium
GCAAAATGACGCGCGAAGCGCAAATGACCTTGGTGAAACAGAAAAAGGTTTCACAAGGTAAACTAAAAATGACATCCGTCGAAGACGGATAAATGACGCGAAGCAAATGACAGTAAGAGATAAAAGCAAGAAAACATAATAATTACATTATCAATAGTTTGAAAAATTTTAAACCTATGAACCAGTTCTATGAGCTTTCAGGCAAACGTAATTTTACTAATTTTGTCAATTAAACCAGGTAAATGTAATTGTAAGATGCAGAAAAACAAAGACAAACAAGTTTTTTTCCATGTAGGAATGCCCAAAACCGCATCTACTTTCCTGCAAAATAAAGTGTTTCCAAAATATCAGGATATTTTTTTTGTTAAGAAACATGATTTTAAAAATCATCAAAAAATCATTGAAAATAGCACAGCCGATAAAATTTTACTCTCCCTTGAAATAAATGTTGATAAACCCAACGGCTACAATAAAGTTCAAACCATTACAAAGCGTTATCCCGGAACAATACCAATAATTTTACTCCGCAAGCATAGCTCATGGGTTCGGTCTAAATATAAATACTATATACGCAAACACGGAAAATTGCCATTTGATAAATATCTGGACCTTGAAAGTGAGCAAGGAAAAATAAACCATCAGAATCTGATTTATATCAATAAAATTAAAATACTGGAAGAGGTATTCCAATGCCGTCCTTATGTTTTTTTCCAGGAAGAGCTGAAACAAAATCCCCAACAATTTATTGCGCAGTTGGCAGGGATTTTAGGGGCGCGTTATAATCCGGATGCGATAAAATCAGGAACGGTAAAAAAGGCCTATAGTGAAAAGCAATTGAAATATGTCAGGCGCTTCAACTCCTGGTATAACTATGATGATTCAAAAAGCTCCAAATGGAAAAAGTTTGCGTACAAAAAATTTAGCGGTCTTCTTTTGCATACAGTCGCACTTACAGGGGATTTTTTGCCACCTCTTTCGGAGGACACACCGCTTATTCCTGAGGGTAAACTACAGGAGTTGGACAAGAAATTACAAAACGATTGGAAGCAATCTATAGAATATGCAAAACAAGACAGAACATTATTGTTTTAAGTAATAATTGCAGAGGTTTCGCTTTTGGTAATTATTATCAGCAATTGGTGCAAATACCTGAAATATTTATTTGCAGATAATTTTATTGTCATTTTTCGCAATCTTATTTGGGAGCGACCCGCATCAGGAAAAGCCCGATAATGGTAAAAACCACATTTGGCAGCCATACAGCAATCCAGGGTTCCAGATCCGCTTTGACTGCAAAGGTTGTGGATATTTGCTCAAAAAGAATAAAGGCAAAACTGATTGTCAGTCCTGTCGCCAGATTTAAACCTATCCCGCCGCGGCTTTTCTGCGAAGCCAGGGAAACACCGATAATTGTCAATACCACTGTTGCAAAGGGAAAGGCGATACGTTTATGCTTTTCAACTTTATAGACACTAATATTTCCTGAGCCCCGGATTTCCTCTTGCTTAATAAAATCCCTGAGTTGTTTGTAATTCATCACTGCAACCTGTTTTACTTCGTGGGTGAAATCTTTGGGCTCAAGCGGCATTACGGTGTCTGTGATTTGACCGCTGACAAGCTCTTGGGAGTTATCATAAAAATGGCGCTTGGTGTACTTATCGAGTATCCATTGTTGATTTAGACTATCCCAACGGATATGTTCACTGGTTAATTTATAAACCAATTCATCATCATCAAATTTCTCATGAGTAAAACGGAAGCCTGTATTTGTTTTTTGATTAAAGCTTTGTACATAAACATAGTCTTCCTTAGATGTTTGTAAATGAATGTTTCGTTCGCGTGTTTGTCCTGCCCCATGGATGTATTTCATTTCAAAGGCAACACGTTGCTGGTTGGCATTAGGAATAACAAAGTTGGCAAGATAAAAGCTTATTAATGAAAGAAAAAGTGCCGAAAGCAAAAAAGGCAACAGCATCCGTTTGAAAGAAATACCACTGGATAAAATGGCTATAATTTCTGTATTAAACGCCATCTTGCTGGTGAAAAATACAACAGCGATAAAGGTGAAAAGCGGACTGAACAGATTTGCAAAGTAGGGTATGAAATTTAAGTAGTAATCAAAAACGATCTCACCTAATGGCGCTTGTTCCTCCAAAAAGTCATCAATTTTTTCCGATATATCAAAAACGATTACGATTAAAATGATTAATCCAATCGCTAAAAAGAATGTGCTTAGAAATTTTTTTATGATATACCAGTCTATCTTTTTCATTAGAGGCTTATCTGTTCTTTTTTACTCCAAGGGTTAACGTTAAACGTTCGATTCTGTTATAAATTACAATCTGTTTTGTAGTTTCGGAACCATTTTGTTTTTCCAGCTAACGAAATCACCCTGCTGAATATGTTTTCGAGCCTCTTTTACCAGCCAAAGGTAAAAGCTGAGGTTGTGCATGCTCCCTATCATAGGACCAAGACTTTCATTAGAAACGAATAAATGCCTCAGATATGCTTTGCTATATTCTATATCGACAAAAGAGGTTCCGTTTTTATCCACAGGAGAAAAATCATTCGCCCATTTTTTGTTTTTCATGTTCATGATCCCTTCGGAGGTGAATAACATTCCATTTCTTCCGTTTCTTGTGGGCATTACGCAATCGAACATGTCCACACCCAGAGCGATGCTTTCAAGGATATTTACCGGAGTGCCCACGCCCATCAGGTAGCGTGCTTTATCCTGAGGAAGTATATTGCACACATGTTCAGTCATCTCATACATCAACTCGTGAGGTTCGCCAACGGATAGCCCGCCGATGGCATTGCCTGTAACGCTATCTTTCGAAGCGATATATTCAGCCGATTGACTGCGTAGATCTTTAAAAACACTGCCCTGAACAATAGGAAATAAGGTTTGATCAAAGCCATACAACGGATCTGTCTTTTCGAATTGTTGAATGCTTCGGTCCAGCCATCGATGTGTGCGATGCATAGACTCTTGTGCATAGTCATATTCACATGGATATGGCGTGCATTCATCAAAAGCCATCATGATATCGGCTCCGATTTTGCGCTGGATATCCATAACATATTCCGGACTGTAAAAATGTTTCGATCCGTCAATATGTGATTGAAATTCAACTCCTTCTTCTTTTATCTTGCGGATGTCTGCCAGAGAGTGAACCTGATATCCGCCGCTATCAGTGAGAATCGGGCGATCCCATCCGTTAAACTTGTGCAATCCGCCGGCAGATTCAAGGATGTCTAAGCCTGGTCTTAAGTACAAATGATATGTGTTTCCTAAAATTATTTCTGCCCCGATGTCGTTTTTTACATCGCGGATATGTACAGCCTTCACTGTGCCTGCAGTACCAACCGGCATAAAAATAGGGGTTTCTATTTTCCCATGATCGGTATCGATCTCGCCTGTTCGTGCTGAACTATGACTGTCTGTTTTTATTAACCTGAAATCCATATTGCTTTATTAAACGACAAAAATAAACATTCAGACGGAAATGGTTGAGATTTCATGGAAACCTGATCTCTTTTTAAATATATTTGTTCTGATGAATGATCAACAGCTGATCAAAAGGAATTGATCTCCCGGGTCCTTTTGGGGTTTTGCATTTGTTGATTTGGATAGGGAAAAGCAAATTCTAATATAAAACGCCCAAACAGGAACATTTAGACAATAATTTGTTTATAAGTTTTTTTATTTGTTGACAGTTGAATAACTTTAACATTATAATTTTGTTCCTATGATTTGGATAGAGCAAATGTTTCAAAACTTTTCCCTGCAAGGGATATGGGGAATAATTTTTATTCTGTTCGGTATCGTATGGTTAATTTCGATGCTGTATTTCTGGGTTGTGTTTTCGCGTCTTGCTTTTTATAAAGAATCTCCCCCTGATAATAAGGATCAGGAAAAAGATTATAGCCCTCCGGTATCTGTTGTGATTTCAGCAAAAAACGAATATTATAATCTAAGTGAATTTTTGCCCGATATTTTGGAACAGGATTATCCGGAATATGAAGTGATTGTTGTAAATGATGCCTCTATAGACGATACAGCTGAGTTGCTGGAGGATATGAAACGGAAATATGCTCATCTTAAAGTTATTAATCTTTACGAAAATGTGAATTTCTTCAAGGGTAAAAAATTTCCTTTATCCGTGGGAATACGTTCGGCCAAACACGAGCATTTGTTGTTAACCGATGCAGATTGTAAACCCGCCGGAAAATTGTGGATAAGCTCTATGATGAGCTGCTACGAAGACCAAACTGAAATTGTGCTGGGCTATGGAAAATATGAAGAGAAAAAAGGCTTGCTTAATAAGTTGCAGCGGTATGATACCTTGTTTACAGCCATGCAGTATTTTTCTTTTGCTTTAATTGGAATGCCTTACATGGGCGTTGGCAGGAATCTAAGCTATCTAAAGAAGCTGTTTAAACAAACACGTGGATTCTCAGCTCACTATAAGATCAAGTCAGGGGATGATGATTTGTTTATCAATAAAGTAGCTCATAAAACCAATACGAATATTTGTCTGAAAAAGGAAAGTTATACAATTTCAAAAAGTATAAGTAACCTTAACCAATGGATTACCCAAAAACGTCGGCATTTAACAACCGGTCATTATTATAAAGCCAAACATAAATTTTGGTTGTATTTATTCGGTATAGCCCGATTGTTATTCTGGATCACACTAATTGCCCTGTTGATTCGTTTTTATAATGGGATTTATGTGATTTTGGCAGGGGCTGTAATGCTATTCACTTATTTATTTATTCTGAAAAAGGTTATGAATAACTTGAATGAGAAGAGGTTGCTGTTCATAACGCCTTTGTTGGATTTACTTGTGCTATTTACATATCTCTTTATTAGTTTTGCAAACCAGATACGCAAGCCGGATAAATGGAAATAAACGATCATCTTACTAGCAAAGCCAAGCGCGACATGCAGCTAATCGAAAAGGCCCTGCATAAGGATGAGTCTGCTTTTGCAGAACTCATGAATAATTACAGGGATGCTTTGTATTTTATGATGCTGAAGATGACCAATAATCCTACGGATGCGGAAGATCTTACCATTGAGGCTTTTGGTAAAGCATTTAAAAAGTTGGATCAATATTCTCCGGATTATGCTTTCAGTACATGGCTTTTCAGGATAGCATCCAATAATTGTATTGATTTTTTGCGAAGAAAGAAGAAACAAAATATTTCTTCGCTGAATGATTCGCAATCGGAGAGTGGAACGGAGCATGCAGATAACCTTACGAGCAATCAGTTGGGACCGGATGATGAGCTAATGAAAAGCCAGAAAATTGCCGTTATGCGCGTAGTGGTGGAAAAACTAAAACCCCATTACCGTCAGCTTGTGGAGCTTCGTTATTTTCATGAATATTCGTATGAAGAAATATGTGACGAAATGAATTTGCCTTTAGGGACGGTCAAAGCCCAACTTTTCAGAGCGCGCGAGTTTTTGCATAATATCATGGCACAGTTTCGCGATAATATTTAGACCTTTTCTAATGTAAAAAAATATCTCCCATCTTTTATTAAAATTTCTGTCATCTCGAATGGAGCAAACCGTAGTGATAACGGAGGTTTGCGGAGTGAGCTGCGTCCGCCGGAGGTGCGAAAACCTTCCGGCATAATGTTGCGAGGTTTTTAAATTTAGCTTCTATACAACAGCCGAATTGCAAATTCCGCTAAGCGGGGACTGGTTTTCGAAGGTTGCCGGGCGCCGGCCAGCCCTTTTAGGGTCATGTTTGCCGCAGGAAGAACCCCCGGTTTATTGCGTTTTTAAAATTGCAATATTCGGGAATATTCATTAATTTTACGGCTCATTTTTGAAGATGATAATTAAAAAGCAATCGATATGACACGTGAAGAATTTCGTAAAGATATTTTGACGGGTATTCCGGATGAATTGCCTGAGATGCCTGATTTTAAAGAGGACATAAACCGGGCCCCGGTACGAAAAGATATTTTAACGGACGAAGAAAAGAAGCTGGCTTTAAAAAATGCCTTGCGATATTTTCCGGAAAAGTTTCATGATAAGCTGGCCCCGGAATTTGCCGAAGAACTAAAAAAATACGGACGGATTTATATGTATCGTTTTCGCCCGAATTATGAGCTTTCCGCCCGCGAAATTGATGATTTTCCCCATAAATCCAAACAAGCTGCATCGATCATGTTGATGATCAGTAATAATCTGGATAATGCTGTAGCTCAGCATCCTTATGAGCTGATCACTTATGGCGGAAATGGTGCCGTTTTTCAAAACTGGGCACAATACCGATTGACGATGAAGTATTTAGCTGAGATGACAGATGAACAAACATTAGCTATGTACTCCGGTCACCCGATGGGGCTTTTTCCATCGCATAAAGATGCCCCGAGAGTAGTTGTTACCAATGGAATGGTGGTACCTAATTATTCCAAACCGGATGACTGGGAAAGGTTTAATGCTTTGGGTGTTTCTCAATATGGTCAGATGACGGCAGGCTCATTCATGTATATCGGTCCCCAGGGTATTGTCCATGGAACCACAATTACTGTGATGAATGCCATGCGGATGATCTCAGAGCAAAATGAATCCCTGGCGGGGAAATTATTTGTTTCTTCCGGGCTGGGCGGAATGTCAGGAGCACAGCCAAAAGCTGCGGTTATTGCCGGAGTTGTTGGGGTGGTTGCTGAAATTAACCCAAAAGCTGTTCAAAAAAGACACGAGCAAGGTTGGGTCGATGAAGTGTATAGCGATCTTGAAAAATTAATTGCAAGGATCCGCGAGGCGAAAGCTCAAAAAGAAGCTGTGTCCATTGCTTACGAAGGGAATATTGTTGACTTGTGGGAAGCGCTTGCAGAAGCGGATGTGGAAGTGGAAATCGGTAGTGACCAGACCTCTTTACATAATCCGTATGCAGGAGGTTATTATCCGTCCGGTTTAACGCTGGAAGAGTCCAATGAAATGATCGCACAAAATCCTGATGAGTTCAAGAATAAAGTGCAGGAGTCATTGCAGCGTCATGTAAAAGCAATTAACACATTGACAGAAAAAGGGATGTATTTCTTTGATTACGGAAATGCATTTCTGCTTCAGGCCAGCAGAGCCAATGCCAACATTTTAAATGAAAGAGGGGAGTTTAAATATCCATCCTATGTTCAGGATATTATGGGGCCCATGTGTTTTGATTACGGTTTTGGTCCTTTCCGTTGGGTTTGTGCTTCTTCGGATAAGGAAGACCTCAGAATGACAGATAAAATTGCAGGAGATGTGTTGGAGCAAATGTATAAAGATGCTCCGGAGGAGATCAGAATGCAATTAAATGATAACTTAACCTGGATAAGAGCTGCAGAAGAAAATAAACTGGTTGTCGGTTCTCAGGCACGAATTTTATATGCAGATGCCGAAGGACGCATACGTATTGCGGAAGCTTTTAATAAGGCTATTAAAGACGGTCGTGTGAAAGGTCCCATTGTTTTGGGACGGGATCATCATGATGTATCAGGCACAGATTCTCCATTCCGCGAGACGTCCAATATTTACGATGGCTCCAAATATACCGCTGACATGGCAGTTCAGAATGTGATCGGAGATTCTTTCCGGGGTGCTACCTGGGTTTCTTTGCATAATGGCGGTGGCGTCGGCTGGGGGGAAGTGATCAACGGAGGCTTTGGTATGCTTCTTGATGGTTCGGAAGATGCAGACCGCAGACTTAAAATGATGCTCCACTGGGATGTGAACAATGGTATTGCCCGCCGGTCCTGGGCAAGAAATGAAGGAGCTGTTTTTGCTATTAAACGAGCCATGCAGGATAATCCAAACCTGAAAGTGACCTTGCCGAATATACCAAATGATGATTTGATTGATAAATCGATATAAAAAGATTATTGGCAGCCGGAGTTTTAAATGTTTCGGCTGCCAACTACTATTTAACTAAAATTAAACCTATGAAGACGTATACTAAAATTCTGGCCCTGATCTTTGTTTCTGTTCTTGTTGTTTTTACATCTTGTGAGGACACAATTGACGACGAGGACCCAACGGCAGATGACAGGGACAAATTTCTGGGACAATGGGAAACAACTGAAACCAGCACCTTGTATCCTCAGCCGATTACTTTTCAGATGAACATCGAAAAGGATGATAATTCAGCGCAAATCCGTCTGTACAATATTTATCAGTTGGGAACGGATATGTATGCCTATGCGTTGGTTACCGGGAATTCATTTACTATTCCTCAACAGTCTGTGAATGACATGATTATTGAAGGATACGGAGAGATGGTCACGGATAATAAAATTGATTTGGAATATTCAGTTAACGATGGAGCAGACAAAGACGAGGTTATTGGCGAGATGATCCGCGCAAATCCATCATTGATTGCTGCTGTTAACTTCACTCTGGAGTGAACTTAATCGTTCCATGACATCCGAATAAACAATTTGCATACGCTGGGTATCTTTTGTATAATATTTCAGACTTCGATCAAATTCTTCTTTTGAAATATTATGCTTGGTCCAGATAGTCGAATAGATCTTATCTGAAAACTGCTGAGGCTTTATGCCATAGCGCCGGTAATATTTTATGGTGTTTTCTCCTAAATGATAATCCACTAAAATATCTACCATCTTTTCATGGTTGATAATATTGTCCGGAGTCTTAACCTTTTCCGGGCGCCTTCCCGACGGATTGCAGGATGCGAGAAACATAATACTGGCCAGAAAGATAAAAAATGACTTTTGCATAATCCTCATCAAATAAAAACGCGAAAATTTGAATTTGCGTATTCTATAAACTACAAAAATACGAATACTTTAGAGATAATTGGGACCGGAAAAATATTTTCTAATCTGCAATAAAGAACGCGCAGAACAAATAAAATATAGCATTATCTGTATATTTGTGTTCATATTTGATAACAAAGAAATTGGATCATGGAAATTTTATTCCTGCTTATCGGTCAAACCAGCGAAGATTATTTGAAACAAGGGATGGAAATATACCAGTCCAGAATAAGACATTATATCAAGTTTGATGTAAAAGAAGTAAGGCTAAATAAAAAGGAATTGAAAAAAGATCCGGAAGAGCAGAAAAAAGCTGAAGGTAGTGCGTTGTTAAAACAAATCAAAACTACAGATTTTGTCATTCTGCTGGATGAACATGGGCAGGAATATACATCGAAAAAGTTTGCTGCTTTTTTACAGAAAAAAATGAATGCAGGAAAAAAACGTATCGTTTTTGTTGTAGGAGGGGCCTATGGCTTTGATAAGCAGATTACAGAAAGAGCTAATGCTGAGATAGCACTTTCCCGCATGACTTTCCCGCATCAATTGATCCGTTTACTTTTTCTGGAACAGCTTTACAGGGCTTTCACCATCCTAAAAGGAGAACCTTATCATAACGAATGATTTTCCCCCGTATTCTTTATGAGAAATTTACCAATAGAAGCGGATTTAAAGCTTACTGGTAACCTCTTGAATTGTTTTCCAGATATTTTGCGCTGTATAATCCCATGAAAATTGTTTGGATTTTTTAATACCAGCGTTGACAAGCTGTTTTCGCAGCTCATTATCGTTTCGCAACTTGTGAATCGCCATAACAATAGTTTCAATATCAAAAGGATCGACATAAAGGGCTCCGTCTCCGGCTACCTCAGGCATAGAGGTTACATTAGAGGTGATTACCGGTGTATGACAGCGATAGGCTTCTATGATAGGAATACCGAAACCTTCAAAATAGGAGATATAAAGCAAAGCTTCCGCGGCTCCGTATGCTTTTCTCAGTTCTTCGGAATTCATCCGGCCGCTAAAGATGATATCCGGTTTATGCTGCATGCTATTGAAGGTGGACTCCATCGTCTTGTTCCACCACATTTTTTCGCCTGCCAGAACCAGTTTTACAGAGTCCTCCGGATTTGCTGATTTATAGCGGTCAAAAGCTTTAAGCATGTTGTTTATGTTTTTACGTGGATGTAAAGCTCCGACGAATAAAAGGTAGGGTTTCCCCTCAGTTAATTGATTTCTTGTGTCTTTTTTTTCCGCTTCAGTTCCCGGAGCAAACAATTCATTTGCTCCGTTATAGGCAACACTTATTTTGGATTTATCGATAGCGTATTGTTTCGCTATGTCTGTAGCGGAATATTCGGATACCGTAACGATTTTTGTAGCTTTTTTGGCAAAGCGGGGAAACATCTGCTTATAATAATGCCTTACTAAAAAAGGCAGGTCTTTGGGGTAATGTTCAAAATTAAGGTCATGCATTACCGCAATAGAGGGCGTCTTTGTTTTGAGCGAGAGATAACCGTCCGGCGATAAAAAAACATCAGCTTTATATTTTTTCAGAATGCGGGGGACTGTCAACTCAAACCAGAGAAGAAATAAAAAAGGATGTCTTGCCTGTGGCCCGGCAACAACAGGGTGTACATTTTTATCAAAAATAAAATCCTTGCTGAAAGGGCGATCGAAAATGAAAATAAATTCATACTGAGGATGATTGCGGGATAGCCGCTTCAGGACTTCATAGGCAAACCAGCCGATCCCTTCCAGCTTGTTTTTTATTAAAAGACGCGTATTTACAGCTATTCTCATTTGATTGTCAAAAGGTTTGAGTGTTAAGGCATGGGAAGCAAAAGTAGAAAAAATATAGCATTCCTCCCTGATGATTTACGCTCTATTTCTGAAATTGGATATCTTTGCAGTATGCAGCGGAAATTCTTGTCAAACCTGATATTGTTATTGTCACTGAATTTGCTGGTGAAACCTTTTTGGATTTTAGGGATCGACCTTACTGTTCAAAACACCGTGGGATCAGCAGATTACGGGTTTTATTTCTCTTTGCTTAATTTTTCATTTCTGTTTAATATTCTGCTGGATTTTGGTATAACCAACTTCAATAATCGCAATATTGCCCAAAACCGGCAGCTTTTACAAAAACATTTTTCCAATATTGTCGTCCTTCGGTTGTTGTTAGCTGTTGTATATCTGCTGATTACTTTTGCAGTTGCATTGTGGGTAGATTACAGTGCTCAACAGTTGAATATGTTGATATTTTTGACCTTTAATCAGTTTTTGCTTTCCTTTATTCTCTACCTGCGTTCCAATATTGCCGCTTTGCATCTATTCCGGATCGACAGCTTTATATCTGTCCTGGACCGGCTTTTGATGATTTTGATTTGCAGTGTGTTATTGTGGGGGAATGTCACAGACCAGGAATTTCAAATTGAATGGTTTGTTTATGCTCAAACGGTAGCTTATCTGCTTACCTTTTTGTTTGCCTTTTATAATGTGGCCCGACGTACAGGTTCTTTCAGATTTAAACTGAACCTGCCGTTTAGTATAATGATATTAAAGCAAAGCGCGCCTTACGCATTGCTGGTCTTGTTGATGATGCTCTATTACAAAGTAGATTCCGTCATGCTTGAGCGAATGCTGACCAACGGAAAACAGCAAGCCGGAGTTTATGCAACCGCTTATCGGTTGTTGGATGCTGCGAATAATATCAGCTATCTGTTTTCTGTGTTGCTGTTGCCCATTTTTGCCCGTATGATCAAGCTCGGTCAACCGGTAAATGATGTTATGCGTAATGCGTTGAATCTTTTGATTACGATGTCATCCATTGTGTTTATGTTTTCCTTGGTATATTCTGAAGAATTATTAGCTGCAATTTATCCGCAGCACGAAACGGAAAGCATGGATTTATTTTTAGAGCGTATTGATCAATCTTCCGTTATTTTCCGTTATCTGATGGGCTGTTTTGTAGCTATGTCCATTACTTACGTGTTCGGAACATTACTTACTGCCAACGGAAGCATGCGAAAACTAAATATAGTTGCAGCGTCCGGAATGATTCTTAATGTACTTTTAAATCTGATTCTTATTCCGCAATTAGAATCCGTAGGTTCGGCTATTGCCAGTTTAATTACACAAGGTTTAACCTCATTAGCCCAGGTAATCATCGCCCTGAATTTATTTAAGATCAAAATATCTGTGCGTCACTTGCTTAGATTTAGCGGTTATATCGCAGGGCTTGCATTTTTAGTTATTGTGCAGCCTGAGTTTTTTGATCATTGGATAAAAAATGCCGTTAGTTTTGTTGGTTTTGCTCTCATTTTAGCTTTTGCCCTTGATCTAATATCTGTGAGGCGTTTTGTGAAAATCATGCAATCAACCGATGAAGAATAGTCTCGTATGTTGAGGATCTGGAGAAAAAAGCAGCTGTGAATTCGTCGGATAAACAAGCTACTTGTTACCAAAATAAAATTCTATGAAATAAAATGCCGGAAAAACAAGTATTTCCCCAATTCCTTATTGATCTACTCCTAAAAGGACTTGAGCATTTTTTTTGTGTTGTTTATACAAATCGGCAACGAGGCCATCGGCAAGACCGATTTTCGGGGCAATGATATTATTGATTCCTGACCATTCCATTACTTTTGCATATATTTTAGCTGCCGGAACAATTACATCGGCGCGGTCGGGACGGAATCCAAATTTCTTCATACGCTGCTCCACGGTATAGCTTCTTAAGTGATCATAAGCATATATTAGAGTCGTAAAGTCAATATTATGGTCTATTTTTGAACCATACAACTTTACAATTTTATTAATGTTTCCTCCACTTCCGATACAGTTGATGGGTTCCTCCGCCTTTTTGATGTCCTTCAGCCATTTTTTCATTCGTTTCCACTCATCTTTTTCAATGCTGTCGTGAAGAGCACGAATTGTTCCTATTTTAAATGATTCGGAACGAACAAAGCGCGAACCTTCAATTTCTGTAATTTCTGTAGAGCCTCCACCCACATCAATATAAATGGATCTGGGATGAATTAGCAGATGACTGACATCATTGTATTTGGAAATGATTTTTGCTTCTTCAATGCCATCGATTACATTGATAGAAAATCCGGTTTGTTCTTTTACATTTTCTAATATAATGTCTTTATTATTGGCTTCACGAATAGCTGCAGTTGCACAAGCTGTATAGTCAATGGGTTGATAAACATCGATTAATAGTTTAAAAGCTTGTAGTGTTTTTATTAGATATTCCTGGCGTTCTTCAGTAATTTTATGGTTATTGAACACATCCAACCCTAAACGGATAGGAATACGCACTAAAGTAGCTTTTTCCGATTTAATTTTTCCTTTTTTATCAAATACGTTGGCAAAGAGCAAACGGGCTGCATTTGAACCAATATCTATTGCTGCAAAAATCATAGGTTTAAGATTGATTCTGGTTTTTACGATGAACTTTTTTTAGGAATTCGTAGGTGTCATATTGAGTTCGAATAGTTGTATGCTGATTATTCTTTTTATATTCATTTAGATGAACTTTCTCTAGTGTCCTGGCTTTGACGTTGTCATTTAATTGAATATTAAGCATCTCTTTCAGTTCTTTTTGTATTGATTTATCGAAAACAGGTGTGGCAACTTCAATACGATTGTCCAGATTGCGTACCATCCAGTCGGCCGAAGATAAAAAATATTTCTCATCTCCATCATTGTGAAACATAAATACACGGGAATGCTCCAGGAATTTATCTACAATACTTATAGCCTCAATATTTTCGCTCATTCCCGGTTCATTGGGTAATAATGTACAGATACCACGGACAATGAGTTTGATTTTTACGCCTGCCCGGCTGGCCTGATACAATTTCCTGATCAGGCGATCATCAACCAGGTTATTTAGTTTTATTATGACATAAGCTTTTTTCCCTGCCTTAGCATTTTTTATTTCATTGTGGATCATGCGGGAAAAAAAGCTTCGGAAATTAAAAGGCGAGACAATAATATTCTTGAAATGAAATTGACGATAATTTGCCTCAAAAAGATGAAATACCTTATTGACTTCTTTTGTTAATTGGGGATTGGAAGTGAGTAATGCATCGTCGGCATAAAGGCGGGCCGTGGATTCATTAAAGTTACCGGTGCCAATGTTGGCATAGAGTTTATCTCCATTCTTCTCGCGTCTTTTGATCAAAAAGAGTTTACAATGAACCTTAAAGCCGGGTATGCTCTGGATAATCTTTACTCCTGCATCCTGGAGCTTTTCAGTATAATAGATATTTGCTTTTTCATCAAAACGGGCTTTGAGCTCCATGAAAACCGTTACTGCTTTTCCATTGCGAGCCGCATTGATTAAAGCATTAATAACTTTGGAGCCTTTTGCCACGCGATAAATTGTCATTTTTATGGAAGTTACTTTCGGGTCCATAGAAGCTTCTCGCAATAAGTCAATAATATAATGAAAAGACTGATAAGGATAATGAAGCATTACATCGCGTTCCCGGATTACATCCAACAGGCTTCGCTGGTTAATAAAATCTTTGTGCGGTAAGGATTCGATTTTTTTATATTCCAGATCTTTACTACCTACATTGGGGAAGTTGATGAAATCTTTAAAATTATGGTAACGTCCTCCTCTTACCGAGACATCCTCTTTTGTAATATGAAGCTTCCTTTTAACAGTATTTAAAAGATTATCCGGAATATGTTTGTCATAAACAAAGCGCACCGGAGTTCCTGCTTTTCTTTGTTTAAGACTTTCCGACATTTTTTCAATGAAACTTTTCGAAATATCGTTATCAATGTCTAATTCTGCATCACGGGTAAACTTTATCGTATAAGCATGGAAAACATTGAAGTCGAACATAGAAAACACCTTATGTAAATTATAACGGATAATGTCATCCAGAATAATGATGAATTCTTTGTCTCCTTCAGAAGGCAAAACGATAAACCTGGGCAGGTTATCCGGAACACGGATAAGTGCATAATGATGGGTCGGGCTTGATAGCTGGTCATTAAACATGTCTACGGCCAGATAGATCGACTTGTCTTTTAATGAAGAGGCCGGATCAAAATTCTTTAACATGATCGGGAATAGATTAGCCCTTATTGTATTGTCAAAATAGTCTTCTATGTAATTTTTTTGAGCATCATTGACATCCTTTTCATTAACGACATATATGTTTTTCTCTGCCAGTTTTCTGATCAAGTTGCGATAAACAGAAGTGAAACGTTTTTGCTGCTCATTGACAAAAGTATTGATCTCATTTAATATGGCGATAGGATCAAACTCAATATAGTCATAATTTCGTTTTCCTAATTTGGCCATACGGTTTATACTCGCTACCCGGATACGAAAAAATTCGTCCAGATTATTGGAAAAGATTCCCAAAAATCGGATACGTTCTATAATAGGTGTGCTTTCGTCAGAGGCCTCTTGTAAAACACGTTCGTTAAAATAAAGCCAGGATATATCCCTGTTAATGACCTTGTTCTTTTTTTGTCTTCCCATGCTGAATTGCTTTGTTGCAAAATTAATCAATTTTTGTAGCTCTTGGGTTTTTCGATTTAGAGCCTATCACCTTAAAGAGTGTCTGTCAATAAAGTAAGTGTTTAGTTCATAATGTTCAAGTTCAAGGCTTGCGAAGTATTTAAAACCAAGGAGTCCCGATTGGAACATCGGGATGACTGTTTTAAATACGAGCATAACGCAGAAATTGGACATTATGGACAAAC